>JBMOJS010000193.1:0-5692 GCA_049315665.1 Pseudobdellovibrionaceae bacterium
ATGCTTTTGCTTCGCTGGGTGGCGCAGTAGGCGCTAGCTGTGAAAAACAATATGGAAGAAAATTGAGTGCAAAAAGCAATACAGCTTTCGTTAAAGAAATCAAAACAGCTACAGACACAACTAAAGAGCAAAAAGGAGCAGAACGCAGAAATAAAAGCTAGTGAAAGATACCTCTACTCAATTCAATTCTACACCCGCGCCTTCATAGCGCGGACTTTTAATAATCTACCTCTGCGCTTTGGATACAGCCCCTGAAGACTTTTCTGTCAAGGCATCCCAACCTTCGACGACTGTGCTTTTGCTAACTCTCCAGCCCTTTTCTAGGAGCAAAGCCCCACCAGCAGCTGTGGTTTGCAAATACATACCTACACTAGAATAATGCAAATAATGAAGGGCATGTTGTTCCAGCGTTTTTTTATTCACTGATACCTGCAGCAACACAATTATAGCTAACGACATTATTAATGTTTTTAAAATAGATATTCCTTCAAACATAAATCCTCCTAAATAATATTGGCCACAGCACTGATCAAATCATTTTCATGAAATGGTTTTTGAATATACATATCACAATTTTTTGTTCTAATATTTTGAATATCTAAGGTTGTACAGCCGATCAGAACGATTCCTGCAAAATCTTGACGAATGATTTCGGCGACTTTTTCTCCGTTCATTTCTGGTAGTACTAAATCTAAAATAACAAAATCCGGTAGTTCAGATTTTATTTTTGCAATGGCTTCGGATGGTAATCCACTAGTGCCGACACACCGATACCCGCTTCCCACCAAGGTGGACTTGATCAATTCCTGCATAAATGGAGCGTCGTCCAACACAAAAAAACTTTTTTTCATATATCCAGTTTAGAATTGATTCTACAGATGCAGTAGAAAAAAGAATCAATGTCCCCAACGATAGCCTAGGGTGAATAATAAAATACTATTCGTGACACTGACATTGTTAGGGATATTGCCACTGGGTTCGCTGGGGAAGGCATCACCTGAAAATATATTTTTTTCTACACTGTAGCCGGCATCCCATATAATTTGCGATTGTCTTTCAAATTTAAACTCGCCACCCAGTTGAAAACCAATCCTGGAATGCTGACTTCCTGACCCTGATTTTAAAGCCAATCCTGTACCAATTTCGGTATGCTTGATCCTTGGAAAAAAACTAGCCCCGAACACAGATGCGTAATTGTCAGACGTGGGCCATCTGGACGATAGTTTGAGTCCTAGACCACTGGATTCCAACTTGGCCCGTGAAGACTCGTTGGTTGGCACATTGGTTTTTAGATCTGTATATAAAAGTGAAAAAGTAAAAGAGTCTGATTTTTCTGATAAATTCACAAACTTCCGCAACATAAATTCCAAGTCGATACCTTCATAACTGATTGGAACTTTGCTATTGGCTTTAGTCGTGCTTGATATATCACCGGTCATTGTCATCCAATATCGACCGGACAGACCTAGACCAGGGGTCATCCAAAGATTGGCTTTGAAGTCTACTATTTGAAAAAAGCTATAGTAGTCGCGATAAACTAAGTTTGATTTGGAATCATTGACTCCCACGCCCAAAGACAATTGAGTTTCTAAAATATTATTTCTTACATCGTTGGTTTTTAGATTGGTTTTAAAAAATTTAGACAGTTCAAGACGTTGGTCTGTAAATAAACTGTTCCACTGCTCTTTCAATCCAGGCATCACAAGTTCTTTTGAAACAAGATCACTCGACTTAGGTCTTATGGTTTCCGCTGCATCCACAACAACTACTTCGGCGAGGGTAGAGCTTTCAACACTTATCTTTGGGGGTTTTGTTTTAACCTCTTCTGCAGAGGCAGGCCTTCTTGTTGCAGATTTTTTTTTAAAAATACCTAGTTTTTCAAGAGCAGTATCGCCGGCAGCAGGTTTTTTTCTAACTTCATAGCGGCCAGAAGCAAAATCTTTAAACTCACTGTCTTCTGCATATGTCCCTTGAGCCAAAACCATCAGCAATAAAATAATAAAAATACATACAGATCTCAGTGTCATAAAAAACTCTTCGGCATAGGATTAGAAGACTTAACGGAACTGATATAGATCAGGGCTGGACTTGCATCCATTAAACCAGTTGAAATTGAAAAGCTAAACCAACTTTTGGCCGGGTCAATAAGTCTGATTGACCCCATCTTATTACAGATTCAAAATAGAATAATAGATGCGAAACAAATATTTTTATAGATTTATTTTAAGCCTGTTCTGTTTGCATATTTCGTTGCTAGCTTTTGCACAAAATAAATACATCAGCAAGATTGACCAAGATTTAACTATTAAGCAAATTTGGGTTCACGCTTCTAGTGACAATGTGGGAGGATCGTACTCTCAACCCATTCAAAGTTTTTTAGAAAATAAAGTCAAAGAGGACCACCAGTGGTCCTTGGTTGCCACTCCTCAAGATTTACTTCAAGACAAATGGGCGGATATAAAAAAATTAGAAAAAGTGGCACAACCTTTATTGGCCGGGCTATGGCTGGATGCGCGAAGAACACCAGATGGTATAAACTTAGTTATGACTTTGTATGGTGGTGGAGACAAAAACCTGGCCATAGCAACAGAAAGCAAAGTGCAATTCACCCGATTTGAAATCCCTGAAGTGCTGAAAGAAGTGAATCGCTTGTATGACAGTATAAAAAATAAAATTCCCTATAGCGGCTTGATTTTAAGTCGAAAAGGTCTGGATGTTACCATCAATCTTGGCAGCAAAAATGGCTTAAAAGAGCATGATCGTTTAAGTGTGATTCAAATTTTACAAATTCAAAGACATCCCAAACATCAGTTTATCGTGCAAACAGAAAAAGAAATTCTAGGTCAAATTGAAATTTTTAAAGTGGATACCACGCTTAGTTTTGCTAAAATTATTTCTGAAAAGGAAAGTGGTGTTATTCAAACATTAGCAAAAGTTTTGTCCGCAGATTTTATAAAATACCCATCTCCTATCACTGATAATAAAAATGTACTTTTGAATAATTTAAATCAGCGCAACGATCAATCTGTCGCGTTTGGCGAGTCTCCAAAAAGCTGGAGCCCCGAAGATACTCCGCAATATGGAAAAGTCTATTTTCTAGCGGGTCTTGCTGAAACCATTTTTAATTCAAAACTAAATACCGCAGGTGTGGTTGAAGGTAAGGATTCTTTTTCTCCACATCTATTGGCTGGTGCAGAACTGTGGATCACTTCTAAATGGAGTGCTGACTTTAATTTAAAAAAATCTATTTTCACTATTAAAAATGATCTAGCAGGATCATCCCCTACAGATCTAGCGGCTACTTATGATAACTATGAATTTAAAGGCATTTATAAAATGCTTTTAGATAAATCCTACCTAGGCCCCCAGTTCAGCGGGTCTTTTGGTTTTTATCAAAGTAAGTTCAACATAGGTGGTAGCTCACCAGTTGCACATGCGTCTACAGAGTACAGCGGTCTATTGTTGGGCTTAGCTGGTCAATTTCCAGTATCAGATTATATTCCCTGGATTGCGGGTGCCGAACTTAAATATGCCTTCAATCCCAGCGCATCAGATTCCCCTAGCAGCGGCAAGGCCTCTGCAATTATAAGTTCATTTAACTTTTTTTCTTCCTATCAAATAAAACAAAATGTCATAGTTAAAGGCTTATTGGGATTTGATTATTACAATATTGATTTTTCAGGGTCTAGCTCGCGCAGTGATCCAGCAAAATCCACGACCCAAAAAATCACTTCTTTGTTATTTGGCATAGAATACTTATTTTAATTATTTACTGAGTGAAAAAACAAAAGTGGTGTGGGGTTGATTTCTTTCTAAAAAAAGTTGGGCGTTATTTCTTAAAGCCAGATTTAAAGAAATATTTAAGCCTATGCCCAAACTTTGAGTGGGCTCTTTAGTCGAAAAATACAGATTAAAAATTTTATCGGCCAATTCGTCAGAAATAGGTGGCCCTCCATTACTGACTCGAATTTCAATGGTTTCTGATAATTCTAAGATCTGAATCTTTATCCATTTATCAACTTCGGGCAAAACTGAAATAGCCTCGACAGCATTACTGATCAAGTTTAATAGAATTTGTATTAGCTGATATGGACGCCCGCTAAAAAAAGCTTCTTGTTCAGCAATCTGTGTCTGCAGTTTGATATTTTTATAAGAAAGAGTGTCTTGCACCCACGACAAGGCCTCAGTCAGCCACTTATTGGCATTGATTTGTGTAGGGGATTCATGATTGTACTCGCCCATCAGGGATTTTACATTTTTAATAATTTTTGCAATACGATCTACTGTTTGAATGATGCTGTTTGCAGCACTGTGCACTTTGTCTTGTGATAAGTTTCCTTTGTCTGCCCACATTTGTAGTAACTCGGCCTGCAAAGAAATTTGGTGTAAAGGGTTGTTGATCTCGTGCGCTATCCCGCTGGTTAACTGTCCCAACAAAACCAATTTTGCAATTTGTTCTTCGGACAATGAAGAAAACAAAAGCTCTACCCCCTAAAAAAATAAAGACCCAGGTTTTTCCTGAGTCTTTATTCAATGATCACAGACTTTTACAATAAAAGTCAAATTACATCATATCACCCATTCCGCCCATGCCACCCATTCCTGGACCATGGCCGCCAGCAGAAGCACCAGAATCTTTTTTAGGAGCTTCAGCAATCATTGTTTCAGTGGTCAACATCAATGAAGCAACAGAAGCTGCATTTTGAAGTGCACAACGAACAACTTTAACTGGATCAATAACACCATCTTTTAATAGGTCAGTGTATTGATCAGAATAAGCATTGTAACCGTGAGTAGGGCTTTTGCTTTGTAAAATACGATCCAAAACAATAGCACCATCTAAACCAGCGTTGGCTGCAATTTGACGAATAGGTTCTTCAGCAGAACGTTTAATGATTGCTGCCCCAAATTGTTCTTCTTCAGAAAATTTAGTTTTATCGATTTTTTGAGCCGCACGAAGTAAAGCTGTTCCACCACCAGCAACAATACCTTCTTCAACAGCAGCGCGAGTTGCATTCAATGCATCTTCAACACGGGCTTTTTTCTCTTTCATTTCAACTTCTGAAGGGGCGCCAACATGAATAACTGCTACACCACCAGACAATTTAGCCAAACGCTCTTTCAATTTCTCTTTGTCGTAGTCAGAAGAGGTTTCTTCGATTTGTGCTTTGATTTGATTAACACGAGCAGAAATGTCTGCTTTTTTGCCAGAACCATCAATGATAGTGGTGTTGTCTTTGTCAATAACGATACGTTTAGCAACACCTAGATCAGCGACAGTGGCTTGTTCTAATTTACGACCGATATCTTCAGAAATAACTTCAGCGCCAGTCAATACGGCAATGTCTTCCAACATTGACTTTCTGCGATCGCCAAAACCTGGAGCTTTTACAGCAGCAATGTGCAAAGTGCCACGCAATTTGTTCACAACCAAAGTAGCCAATGCTTCACCATCAACATCTTCAGCAATAATCAAAAGCTGACGGCCTTGTTTAGCAACGCCTTCTAAAATGCCAATCATGTCTTTCATAGAAGAGATTTTTTTGTCATAAACTAAAATGTAAGCATTTTCTAAAACAGCTTCCATTCTTTCAGAGTTAGTTACGAAATAAGGAGACAAGTAACCACGATCAAATTGCATACCTTCAACCACTGTAACTTCAGTTTTTGCAGTTTTGCTTTCTTCGATAGT
>JBMOJS010000194.1:0-5691 GCA_049315665.1 Pseudobdellovibrionaceae bacterium
ATTCAGAGCTGTCCGGCTAAATTTATCAAATTTAGCTAGCTAAAGTCAGCCTTGGCTCTGCGGCTCCAGCAACAGCCTGGGCCGCGCAAAATCGGTAAAGCCCTAAGCGCGATCCAAAGCTTGTTGTAGATCCAAAATTAAATCTTCTTTGGCTTCAATACCAACAGACAAACGAATGAATGAGTTAGTGATGCCGGCTTTTAAACGGGCTTCTTCGGCCATCGCCGCGTGAGTCATGGATGCGGGATGGGCCACCAGGCTTTCGACACCACCCAATGATTCAGCCAAAGAAAAACTTTTGAGTTCATTTAAAAAATTCTTCACTTGCTGCAAATCACCCTTCAGTTCAAAACTCACGATAGCGCCAAAACCTTTTTGCTGTTTTTTTGCAATCAGATGCCCAGGGTTTTCTGGCAAGCCCGGATAGTAGACCTTTTTCACCGCCGGGTGGCCGGTCAATAAATCCACTGCAGCTGCGGCGTTTTCTAAATGGCTGCGCATCCGTGGCACTAAGGTGCGAATGCCTCGCAAGGTCATGTAAGAATCAAAGGGGGATCCTATGCAACCTAAACAATTGGCCCACCAAGCCAGTTGGTCATGCAGTTCTTTGCTGGCGCTGACCACGGCCCCACCCACCACATCGGAATGGCCATTTAAATATTTGGTGGTGGAGTGTACAACCAAATCGGCTCCCCATAATATAGGCTGCTGCAAGGCTGGCGATAAAAAAGTATTGTCTACTGCATAAATAGATTTATATTTTTTGCACAATACACCAATGGCTTCAAGGTCGACCACTCGTAACAAAGGATTGCTTGGGGTTTCCACAAGCACTAAATCTACACCCTCAGTCAAAGTTTGGTCCAAAGCCTTCAGATCGCTAAAGTCCACCCACTGAACTTGCCAAGATCCTTTTGCGGCCACCGCATTCAACAAACGGTAAGTGCCCCCATAACAATCATAAGGGGCAATCACCTTTCCACCTTTAGGCACCAGATAAGTGATCAGGCTTAGGGCCGCCATGCCAGACGATGTGACAACGGCGCCGTAGCCCTGTTCCAACTCGGCCACGGCTTCGGCTAAAATATCGCGGGTGGGGTTGCCAGATCTGGAGTAATCATATTTTCGTTTACCACCAAAGCCGTCAAAAGTGTAATTGGTAGAAAAATGCAGGGGAGGCACCACGGCGCCAAAGGCTGTGTCGGTGCCGATCCCTGATCGGACAGAAATGGTTTCAATTTTTTTAGTGGTTAATTTATCATGCATAGTTGATTCCTTTATAAGCCCGCCGGCGTGACGGTGCCCTTTGGCACATTGGGTTTGATCAAATGATCATTTAAAATTTGCGTGAATAAAACTTCTTCTTTTAAAAATGCATCATGACCATAAATGGACTCAATACATACAAATTGTTTAGGTCCCGCCAGTTGCTGGGTCATGGTTTCACACAAAGACCACGGCACCAGTTGATCTTGCTTCACCGCCACCACCAAAGTGGGCGCGGTGATTTTACGAACGTCCACTTGATGCTGATCAATAGAGTGCGATAAACACAGATAGGCTTTAGCACTCATGGTCTGGGCGTAATGATCACCCCGGGCTTTTAAATAATTCCATGCCGGAAAAGAATCCACATCTTCAGGGTCTGTCGGCGTATTGTTAAAGCGTTGGTTGAATTCTTCCGGGGTGCGGTAAGTGATCATGGCTAGGGATCTGGCCAATGAAATGCCTTTTTCGGCCTGGCCTATTTCTAAAAAAGAGGAAATGATTTTTCTTTGTAAAACGCGAAAAGCCACCGAGTGGGGGGAACTGCAATGGGCGGCGCTGATCACGACCAGTTGGTTTATTCTTTGCGGATTTTTTTCTGCAAAAGCTTGGCCTACCATTCCGCCATAGGAAGCTCCGATAAAATGACTGACTTTGGAAATTTGCAAGTGATCCAATAATTGCAATAAAATCTGCGCTTGGTCTTGAGTGCTGACCACAGGGTGGGAATCTGTATGGCCAGTGATTTTTGTTTCACCATGGCCGCCTAAAAAATCAAAAGACAAGATTCTATGCGCAAGAGGATCGATGATTTTACCGGGGCCAAATAAATTCTTCCACCAGGTGGTTACATTTTTTTTGGCCGAAATACCACCCAATGCGACAACCGTATTTTCATGCCCGCTGGGGCCTTCCAGTTCATAGGCCACAGTGACTTGGGGTAGCACTATTCCAGAAGACAAGCGCAATTGCAAAATTTGAAGCTCACCTGTTTTCAACACACAGTCTTCCTTTCTAAAAGGCGACGGCTGACCATTGTGATGCAAAGAGGTTCATGAACCCTAGTCATGAATAAACCCTAGCATAAAGTCGGCCCATCAAAACTGAAAGAGGCGGCCACTAAAGATTGAATTTGGGGTGAGTGAATAAGCAGGTGAAAAAATAGACAAGAATTAGGAATTCTTATTTATTCCACGCTTTAGCTGTATTTCTAATCGCCCGCAAGCTGTTCTCAAATCGGCGTCTCTAACTGAATCCGATTTAAAGACCCTGTGCAATAAATGTCAAGTTGAAACATTTTGAGTCACGGTTTGAGCCACTGTGACTGAAACAGTGGCCAATAATTCCAAAAGCTTACTCGCTTTGTTTTAGGGCCTCGGCAATATAAGAAATATGTGTCACATCTTCGCCGCGGCAAGATTCGTTTTTGCAAACATTGCTGCGCATGCATTGCTTTTTGTTGTCATATTCGAAGTCATTTTCGCCACGAACCAAAATACCCACCACCTTTAAAGATTCTGCATCAAAAACCGCAGATCCAGAGTTCCCTGCATAGGTGTCTAAGTTTGTACTAAAAAAACCTTCATTTTGAGCTCTGATTTTAGCGCCACCAGCCAATTTTGTCGGTAATCCGGAAGGATGCCCAACCACAAAAATATCCTGTTCAACTTCAGCTTTGGGGTCGTACAGTTCTAACGCCTTGTGGCCTCGCACCGGGCGATCTAGCTCCACCAAAGCATAATCTTGATTCGAGGTCAGGTCTTGTTTGACGATTTTTTTACAGCGATAGACATCTTCGGCATCGATTTTATCATTTAAAGTTTTTTCGTCTTTCATTTTAAAGCCAAAAACAAAAGAATATTTAGAGCAATCGGATGCATCCGACATGCAGTGGCCTGCGGTGGCGATCAAGTTTTCTGCGACAAGAAAGCCCGAGCAGCTAGCCGCGGTTTTTTGCTGGTAATAAGGCTCGTCCTTGCAAAGATCAAATTCACTGCTGAAGTCTTTAGTTTTGATTTGAATGCTATTGCCACTGATGGATTTTAAAAGTTTATTGTCAATCATGGCCACTGTGGAGTCTGCTATTTGCTGCAATTCAGGGCGATCCAGCTGATAAATATCTGCTCGGTTGTCATCACCGTAAATGACTTTTGGTTTGAATACAGAAGATGCAGATGGTTTTTGCGCTTCTGCAGTCAGGCTTGAGTAACAAATAGCTAAAATAGAAAATGTGGCCAAGAAGATATGCACTAAACCCCTCCGTGTGATTTGGTGAAAATGATTTTTATACCCTTGCAAAGTCTGTCTGCAAACTCTTCTAAAATCCGTCTAGAAGAGTTTTGGTGAAACTCAATGGCTGTAAACTTTGCTTAAGTAATAATATATCTTCCGCAATAAAGAAAATTGCAGTCAAGCTTTATAAAAAAAATAATTTTTATATCAACTATTAACTAAGCCCTAGAATAAAAACTTCACTTGCCGATTTTAAATTCAACGGCGGGGCTTATATCTAGCTTGGCTCCGACTTGTTCTAAAATAGTTTTAAAGGGCCCGATTTTAACATCGTCATATCGTGCAAAGGATCCAAGAACTTGGCAGTTCAAGTTTAATCCGTTTCCTAAATCAATGCTGGTCAAACGTGTGTAGGATTTTCTGAAAAAGTTAAAATAGTCTCTGCTTAAATAAATATTATTTGATACAGACACCACTTCAAAAAAACTTCCACTGCGGATAACACGATCTTCCCTAGACACCACATAGTTTTGTAAGCTTAAACCACAGATGGCTTGCCCTTCAGCTTGCTCAGATTCATTGTACAAAGCCACAGTTCCCAATTGCACATAATTGGAGTTGGGTAGAATATTTAATTCTTTAGAAAAAGTGATTTTACTTTTAGCTGGTAAATTTAAAAGATAACTTTCGTCCGTTGGATGCGCCCCGGCAGTAAAACCTGCTAAAATAGAAACTAAAAAAATAATTTTTTTCATTGTTGTGTCCTCCTAGGCTTTGGCTCCTAACACAAAGTCTTTGCGGCTCCAATACAATCCAACAACGCTAAGGGTAAACGAGGTGCGCAGCAGAATTTGTGAGTTTTCGGATGGGACTTTAAAAGGAGTACTGGCCCACGACGCCATAGCCAGTGGGACTGGCAGAACCTGGCTGGTGCAGTATTTGCGGCCAAAAAACCAGATCATTTTTTTCTTCCGGTTTGTTGGCCAACACCAATCCATAAATCATTCCGGCGTAGAGTCCTAAAGAGGCTCCCCGGGCGATATTATTTATATTTTCACTGGGGCGATCTTTAAAAGCCAGACTGACCACACCTAGGCCTGCGCCCGCTAAAGTTCCGTATCCGGCCATCTGCAAAAAAGTTTTTAGTTTGCTTTCGTAAGCAGAGCTTACAGAAGTGACCAGTACAATCAGCGCGACAAATATCCATCTGTATAGAACAACTTTGATCATCTATAAAATCATTGATCAGATGCCGATCAATGTCTAGCCAAATGAAGACACAATCTATAAAAAATCAGCGCGCAGTCCCTTCGCGGCGAGGGTCGGCGACTCCGATGAATTGAAATGGACTTTTTTTATTGCCCAGGCTTGCAGGCACCAGTTCAATGGCATTGACCCCGCTGGTTTGCGTATTTTCTTTCAAAATATGACCTTTGTTCTGTAAGGCTTTTTTAAAATCTATAGAAAATAAATTCTCTTCCAGTTCGCTGACCCCATTATTTAAATTCATCAACTGGGGGCTTTCAACCGCCGACTTCAAAGACTGTTTGGCATCCACCAATTGTAAAATGGTCTTTGTCACATAGCCTGGTATGCGGCCTCCCCCGGGAGATCCCAATACCCACTGCAGTGGTGGTGGAGTGGCTGCTTTAGTGAGGGCGGGGGCAAACACCAGCACCGGCGCCATAGAGCTGCGTGGGCGCTTGCCGGCTTCGATACGATTGGCCACGGGTTTTCCATCTTTAGTGGGTTCGAAAGAAAAATCCGTCAATTGATTATTTAATAAAAAACCCCCGACAAAAATTTTAGAGCCAAAAATATGTTCGATACTTGCGGTCATAGATACCGCCATGCCCTGGGCATCGATCACGCTGATCTGGGACGTGGACATTTTTTCTGTGGTTGGTTGTAGGGCCCACAAAGAAGACTGATCCAGCAGGTCCCCGGCTGGGGCCACCGCGGTTTCTACCTTTTCAAGATTTATTTTTTTCGCGCGGCCAATAATAAAATCATCGGCCAGCAGCCCTTGCATAGGTATATTTACAAAATCTGCATCCGCTAAATATTTATTGCGATCGGCGTAGGCCAGCTTTTGAGCTTCTAAATAAGCATGGGCCCAGGTCGGGTTGCTGTGTAAATCCAGTGGAGGTGAAATTTTACTTTTTAATTGATCTAAAATTTTTAATGTTTCTA
>JBMOJS010000195.1:0-5679 GCA_049315665.1 Pseudobdellovibrionaceae bacterium
ATATCAATAGCTCAGGCCGTGAATTTAGCCAGATACTTGGTCAGTTTACCACCCAATCTATTGAATCCAAAAACCTTTGTTGATCGAGCGCAAAATTTGACCTGGCCCTCGACGGTGAAAATCGAAACTTGGGACCATCTGCGTTTAAAAAAAGAAAATATGAACTTACATTTAGCTGTCGGCCAAGGGGCCGAACACCCTTCGCGTTTGCTGAAAATTCAATATCGCCCTGCTAAAGCGCAGAGCAAAAAGCCAATAGCCTTTGTCGGCAAGGGTGTCACTTTTGATACAGGAGGTTTAGATTTAAAACCTTCTTCGGCCATGCGTTTGATGAAAAAAGATATGGGAGGCGCCGCCACGGTTTTAGCATTGGCTTATTGGGTGGCAGAAAGTCAGTACCCACTTCCTTGCGATTTTTATGTGGGCTTGGCTGAAAATTCTGTCGGAGAAAAATCATTTCGCCCCAGTGATGTCTACACTGCACGCAATGGCAAGACCGTTGAAATAGACAACACCGATGCTGAAGGTCGCTTGGTGCTGGCAGATGTTTTGGATGTGGCCGTGACGTCTGCAGCAGATCCAGATGTGGTGATCGATGTGGCCACTTTGACCGGGGCCATAAAAGTGGCTTTGGGAGTCGATATTGCGGGATTATTTTGCAATGATGAAGGTCTATCGGCTGAATTGCAAAAAGCCGGACGACACAGTGGTGACCCCAATTGGCCGATGCCAATGCCAGACAAGATGATGTCTTCACTGGCTTCTTCATTTGCTGATTTTAAAAATTCAGGGGATGGCTTTGGCGGCGCTATCACTGCAGCCCTGTTTTTAAAACAATTTGTTAGAAATAAAAAATGGGCGCATTTAGATATCTATGCGTGGAATGATAAATCCCAAGGGGCATTAACCAGTGTGGGTGGCAAACGTCAAGGCGTTCAATGTTTGATCCATTATTTGCAAGCGCAAATCAAATGATTGTTTAGCCGGTTAAGCAAAGAGAAAAAAATGGATGATCCATTAAATTTAGCAAAAAATAAAATCCCCATTCGTCGCTTGCAAGAGTTGAAAACCTTTCGCACTCGAAGTGGTATTGAGCTGTCTTATCGTCATTATCCCGCTTGGTCCGAAAGTGTGATTTTTTTATTTCATGGTATTGGCAGCGATTCAAAGTATCTGTGTGCGCTAGCACAAAAGCTGTGTGAAGATTTACAAGTGCATGTGGTGACGCCGGATTTTCGTGGGCATGGTGTAAGCCTAGGGGTCGCAGATCCAAAGCCCATGGATTTACAATTGGATCTGGAAGAATTGATTGTGCATTTAAAAATGCATTTTTCATTACAAAATATTTTTTTAGCTGGGCATAGCTTGGGGGGTGGGTTTGTTTTGCGTATAGCCTCGTCATCACAGGCCGGCAATTACAAAGGCTTTTTGGCATTAAGTCCCTACTTGCCGCCGGATTTTCAAGTGCATCATTCCGATTATGGCGGTTGGATCAGCATTTTTTCGGAACAAAAAAAAGTCATTGTTAATATGGCCGATTTTTTTAAAACAGGAAGTGAAAAACTAGATTATAGTTTTGATTACATGCAGGCTGTGCAACCTTCTTTAGATTTATTGGATCAGTTGAAGAAAAAAAGCAGTGTTGTTTTGCTTTTATCCGGAGAAAAAGATCAGGTGTTTCAGTCGTATAAATACACACCTTTGTTTGCTGATCTTATAAAGACAGTTTCGGTGTCTGTGCATGCAGAATCCGATCATATGAGCATTGTCATGAATAAGCAGGCTTTAGAAAAAATTATCTTAGAATTTAAAAATAAATTTGAAAGGCTGTTTTGAAAAATAAAAGATCCATCTATAGTTGGGCTTTGTATGACTGGGCCAATAGTGCATTTTCAACCACTGTGGCTGCAGGATTTTTTCCGGTTTTTTTTAAAACCTATTGGAGCAATGGCGCTGATGCGACGATCACCACGGCGCGATTGGCTTCGGTGATTTCAATATCTAGTTTACTGATTGCTTTGATCAGTCCCACTTTAGGGGCTATGGCCGATTTGCGTGGCCTTAAGAAAATATTTTGTGTTGTGTTTATGCTTTTAGGCAGTGCTAGCTGTGCATGGATGGGTTTTATTGGTCAAGGGGAATGGTTTTTAGCAGCCTGCGCTTTTGGACTAGCAATGATGGCCTTCAATGCCAGCTGTGTTTTTTATGATTCTCTTTTGCCTTCAGTGGCCAGTGGTAAAGACATGGATTGGGTGTCTTCCTTGGGCTACAGTCTGGGATATTTAGGTGGCGGAGTTTTATTTGCTGTGAATGTGGCTATGTTTTTAAAGCCTGCTTGGTTCAACTTGCCAGATGGTGTAAGTGCCGTGCAGTGGTCCTTCATCAGTGTGGCTGTGTGGTGGTTTTTGTTTTCGTGGCCTTTGATTTTATTTGTGCCTGAAAAAAAGTTTCATTTATCTACTGGGTCAGTCAGTCTTTGGAAGATGACTTCTGATAGTGTGCAAAGACTGTGGCAGACTTGCAAAAAAATATCTAAAAACAAAAATATGTTGTATTTTTTGCTTGGATTTTGGCTGTACATCGATGGGGTGTACACGGTGATGACCATGGCCGTGGATTTTGGTATATCTTTAGGTTTTGCCTCGCAAGATCTGATTGCGGCTTTATTGGTGACTCAGTTTGTAGGTTTTCCCTTTGCTATCGGGTTTGGTTATTTGGCCAAAATTTGGGGAACTAAAAAGCCCATTTTAATTTGTTTATTGTTTTATGTGTTAACGGTAATAGGTGCCACTTTTATGTCAAAAGCTTGGCATTTTTATGTCTTGGCTGCTGTCATTGGTATGGTTCAAGGTGGCGTACAATCCTTAAGTCGATCTTTATTTGGTCGAATGATTTCTGCAGAAGAGTCAGGTGAGTATTTTGGTCTGTTCAATTTGATTGGAAAATTTGCTTCGATTTTAGGACCTATACTGGTGGCGGGAACTGTTTTAGTCACAGGCCAGTCCCGTATGGGTTTGTTAGGACTGATCGTGATTTTTTGTATTGGCGGTTTTTTATTATTCAAGGTGCAAGAGCCCGAATAGAAAATTCAAGGCTGCAACTTAAGATTTGCTTTTTTCGAAGCTGCAGCTATCCCTTTTCAAGCAGGGGTGCAAAGCCGCCCTCTTCATCCAATGCCTTCAGATCATTGTAGCCACCAATCAATTGATCATTGATAACAATAATAGGTACAGTTTTCCAGCCCCATTGATCTTTGATGGCTTGTAGGCCTTCGGGGTTGTTGGTTAAATCAATGGTTTCAAAAACCACTCCGCGCGAATTAAAAAAATTAATGGCGCGATCGCAGAAAGGGCAGGGATTTTTTTTATACAACTTAACGATGGCTTTTTGGCTCATAGGCTTCCTTCTTGGTTTCTAGCAAAGATATTAGCGCAAGTTCTTGGATACAGTATAGAAAAATCTTTATTTAGAGCAAAAACTTTTTTCTGTTTTGTTGTCTTGTAAGTCCATGCCAGACAGCGTCTTGCCACAGAATAAACCCCATAGTAACTGAACTCCTTATCGGAGGTTACATGCAATCTACCAATTTTTTTTCTGATAAAGAATCTCAACAAAGCCTTTTGCAAAAGGTGCCAAAAACACAGGCCCGTGTTTTATTGAATGGTCAAATTTTAGATAAAGGTTTTAAAACAAAAATTGTTTATAGTCCTTGTGCCTATGCATTGCCCGATGGGACTTTACAGTACCCGCAGTTGGGTGAAACGGCGCAAGTGGACACTGAAATTTTAATGCAAGCCGTGGATGCTGCTTCGAAAGCTTGGAATAAAGGGCAGGGCGAGTGGCCCACAGCCCGCACAGAAGAGCGTCTGAATGCCGTAGTGAATTTTCGTAATCAATTGAAATCAAAACGCGAAGAGATCAGCACCCTGTTGATGTGGGAAATTGCAAAAACCAAAACAGATTCATTGGCTGAATTTGATCGTACTGTTCAATACATTGATGACACTATTGAAGAGTTTAAAAAATTAGATCGTGATTGCAGTCGTTTTCAATTTGCCGGCGGCCTTATGGCACAGATCCGTCGGGCTCCCCTGGGTGTAAATTTGTGCATGGGGCCTTTTAATTATCCTTTGAATGAAACTTTCACCACGTTGATTCCTGCGTTAATCATGGGCAATGTGGTTGTGGTTAAAGCTCCCCGTTTTGGACAGTTGCTTTGGGATGTTTTATTAGAACCATTTCGTGATTGTTTTCCAGCAGGGGTAGTGAATATTGTCAATGGTTTGGGACGACAGATCGTTTCTACCGCCATTCAGTCTGGTAAAGTGGATGTGTTGGCCTTTATCGGTTCAAGCACTGTAGCCAATAAAATTAAATTGGCGCATCCACAACCCAATCGGCTAAGAAGTATTTTGGGCTTGGATGCAAAAAATCCCGGTATCGTTTTTCCGGATGCAGATTTAGATACAGCAGTTTCAGAATGTGTGAAAGGGTCTTTGTCTTTCAACGGCCAACGTTGCACGGCTTTAAAAATGCTATTTATACATAAAAGCATTGAAAAAGAATTCACGGCTCGATTTACAGCTGCCGTGGAATCTTTACGCTGTGGCATGCCTTGGGAAGATGGCGTGTCTATCACTCCTTTAGCGGATGTGAATAAACCGGCACATTTAAAAACCTTGATCGCCGATGCTGTTCAACATGGTGCTGAAATTTGCAATCCTCAAACTGGTGGAATTGATTTTGGTTCATTACTACTGCCCGCAGTATTAAGAAATGTATCTTTAGAATGCTTGTTGGCCAAAGAAGAACAGTTTGGTCCAGTGGTTCCTATTTCTACTTTTGAAAATATTGAAGAGGTAGAAAATTACATTGTGCATTCTCCTTACGGTGCACAGGTCAGTTTATTTGGCCGCAGCCCTGATGTGATCGGTAGCGCCATTGATCGCTTGCGCAACCAAGTGTGCCGGATCAATTTGAATTCCCAATGTCAACGCGGGCCTGATGTGTTTCCGTTCACAGGGCGTAAAGATTCAGCTGAAGGTACATTGAGCGTTTTTGATGCTTTAAGAGCTTTCAGTATTCGAACTATGGTGGCGGCAAAGCAAGATCCCGCAGGCCGAGAATTGATTCGCGGAATGTTGGATCATGATTCTTCACATTTTTTAACCACCAACATTGTATTGTAGTGCTGGTGTAGTTGAGTTTATTGTTTCAATGGCTCTTTATTAACAAAGTTTGCAAAAACTGATGGACTTTTTTTTGAAATTAAAATTAAATCCTTCTGTGATAAGGAGTCTTTGCTGATGAAAAAAATAATCTTGGTTGCATTGAGTTTTGCTTTAACATTGGGTTGTGCTTCGAGTGAAAATAAAAACACGGCCAAGGGTGCGGGGATCGGTGCGGCGGCTGGGGCTTTGGTCGGCGGAATTATTGGTCACCAAACGGGCAAAAGAAATGAAGGCGCATTGATTGGCGCGGCTTTAGGAGCCGGTGCTGGCGGTTATGCCGGACGACGTATGGATAAGCAAGCCAAAGAACTGGCGAAGGTCGCTGAAACAAAGCGCACCGATCAAGGGCTTATCACCAAATTAAAAAGTGATATTTTATTTGATACTGGTAAATCAGATTTAAAACCTGCAGCGGTAAATAACCTGCAAGAATTATCCAACATCTTAA
>JBMOJS010000196.1:0-5655 GCA_049315665.1 Pseudobdellovibrionaceae bacterium
GGTCAGCAATTGATTGGGAAAGATCTTTGTTATGTTTTGGTGCTCAGCGATGGCTTAAATGTCAACGGCACTGATCTATCAGAAGGAATCACCTCTGTGGTGGGTAAGGGCAACTCTAAAGTCGTAGTTTCTGGAGGCCTAGCAGGCGACGGTTCTAGATTCAAAACAACATCAATTTTATTTGGCAACCAGGCTGATTCAAAAAAAGTTGTGGCTATGGGGTTTTATAGTTCAGATTTAAAGGTGGGTACTGGATCTATTGGAGGATGGGATGCGTTTGGACCAGAAAGAAAAGTAACAGAGTCCAAAGACAATATTTTATATAAGTTAGACGATCAGCCAGCATTATCGTTATATAAAACATATTTAGGGTCTCAATCGGAAAAACTGCCTGCCTCAGCATTGCTATTTCCCTTAAGCATTTCTATGGAAAATAGAAAAAATGTTGTTCGTACAGTTCTTGCTGTCGATGAAAAAAATCAAAGTATGACTTTTGCGGGAGACATTCCACAAGGAGCTTCTGTACAATTAATGAAAGCGAATTTTACAAATCTAATTCAAGGAGCTGCCGACGCTGGGTCTGTGGCCCTGTCTACTATACTGGACCAGAATCTGCCATCTTTAACTGTTGCCATCAGTTGTGTGGGTAGAAGATTGGTTTTAGGTGAGCGCATTGAAGATGAAACCGAAGCTTTAAAAAAAGTTCTGCCAGAACAAACATCGATAGTTGGTTTTTATTCTTATGGAGAGCTTTCTCCATTTGGGTATTCAGCTTGTGAACTGCATAATCAAACTATGACAGTATCTATTATTCAGGAAAAGTAATGCCAATAAGTCAGTTGCTATTAAGACAGTTAAGAAAGTGGAGTTTATCAAAAGATGAACACCCTATAGACATTCAAGCATGGAAAAATTTTATTCAAACTGTGGAAAAAACCTATAGTGAATTTGATTCACAAAGAGTTTTCAATGAAAACTTAATTGATGTTTCTACAAAAGAAATGTCTAGGCTGTATAAAATACTGGAAGAGTTTTCAAAAGCAGAAATACAAAAAAAAGAAGAAAAATTAGCCGAAGCGCAGCTGCAGTCTATTTCTTCAGCTAGAATGGCGGCTTTAGGGGAAATGGCCGCGGGTATAGCTCATGAGATCAATAATCCCTTAGCTGTTATTGATCTACTATTAGCACAAGTGAAAAGAAACGAAAAAGTATCCACTGATTTAGAGTTAGTAGATAAAGTTAATAAAATGCAAAAAACTGTGAAAAGAATTACTAAAATTATTTCTGGTTTGCGCACTTTTTCCCGCGATGGCACCCATGATAGATTTGAAAAATCAAATGTTGCCAATATCATTGAAGATACTTTAGAACTAGCCAGGGAACGTTTAAGCCATCACGGAATAGAACTGACGATCAGTCCATTCGAAAAAAAATTAGCTATAGATTGCAGAGCCACCCAAATTTCGCAAGTACTACTGAATTTAATCAATAATGCCGGGGATGCTATAAAAAATAATACTGACAAGTGGATTCGCATAGATGTTCTTGAGTTTAATGATTTGATTCAAATTCAGGTTACTGACAGTGGCTTGGGGATTTCGGAAGCAATCAAAGATAAATTATTTCAACCCTTCTTTACCACCAAAGGTGTAGGACATGGCACTGGCTTGGGATTAAGTATTTCTATTGGCATAATTCAATCGCATAAAGGTCGATTGTTTATAGATTCTAATTGTCCAAATACTAAATTTATAATTGAAGTTCCTTATATACAAAATAGCATAGAAAATAAAGCGGCTTAATAAATAAAATGGAATTTCAGTTTTTTAAATATTCGACCAGCCTTTTTTTGTATTTTTCTTTTTCTGTAATAAAAAGATCACCATGATTGGCTTCATCCAAAAGCCAAATTTGTTTGGGCTCATTTGCTTTTACGAACATCTTTTCAGAAAAATAATAAGGGATAATGTCATCTTTTTTTCCATGCATAAATAAAATCGGAGCTCTCGGTAATTTTTTTATGTTGGGCGCATAGTGATCACTCATCAAAACATAGGCCAAAGGTTGTAGGGGCCATGTCAGCCAAAAGCCAGCCATCTTATCTTGAGTGATTTTTTGGTAACTATCTAAACTAGAAGCAATAATAATGCGGCTCCATGGAATATCCTGTCCATAAAGCTCTAAAGCCTTCATGCCAATCAGTCCACCAATGCTATGGGCATAAAAGATATAGGGTGCTGGTGTGTTTTTTTGAAACCACTGCAAAACAAAACGACTGGATTCGACTGTAGATTTTGCAGAAGGTTTTCCAGTAGATTCACCATATCCAGGGTAATCAAAAATAAAAAGATTATAACCCTGGTTCACGATCCATATTAGCATGGCATAATGACTGCTTAAGTTTTCTGCGTTGCCATGAAAAAAAAGTATAGAGCCTTTGGGTGCTTTGATATTAGTTTTGAAGTACCAACCATGTAGAATAATATTTTGTTCTGTAGTAATGTAGATGTCTTCAGGCTGTTGGGCAAAGTATTTGACGGGGTCAAAATAAATACCTTGTGACGGATAATAAAAAAAACTCATGCAGCCGGTTAAAGCGAATACAGCTAGTGCGCAAGTGAGCCATCGAAAAATAAAAGCCATGAATTGTAACATATTATTTTAATCATAGACTCCTCTAATAAAAGTTATCAATGACGAATATATATATCTTGCCGTAACTAACAGCAACTCAACACGGAAGGGAGTGGGTATCATCACAAAATAAATTGCTTTAAAATTCGAAACTGCCATTCATTATTTAAACTTTCTGTTCGCAAATGCTCCACTCGAAGTTCTAATTGTTGACTCAGAGGAATACCAATTTGCGTATTCCATATCGATTTGTAGTCTTCATTGTTCCATGAACCTCGGTAATTCAACATAATTGAAAAGTCACCCTGCTGGCGATGAACAAAAAAAAGATCAGGCCCGATTCCGACCCTGCTTGCATCCAATTGTGCACTTATCAACCCAATCA
The DNA here is from genome assembly GCA_049315665.1 of Pseudobdellovibrionaceae bacterium. Taxonomy (GTDB): domain Bacteria; phylum Bdellovibrionota; class Bdellovibrionia; order Bdellovibrionales; family Bdellovibrionaceae; genus JBMOJS01. The sequence goes on from JBMOJS010000196.1 coordinate 3,020, forward strand.
ATCTTGTATTGGTCCATTTTGTTAAATCTAAAGAATAGCCAAATCCGGTTTGTAAATGGGGCGACAGCTTGGGTTCTGTATAAACTTGTATTTTCCAAGACAGAGGCTGTTCTAATTCATAAGTAGGAAGTGAGGTTAATAGACTTAAAATTGTCAATTTTTGTAAATCCAGTCTAGGCTGATCTGAATAATATCTTAGATCAGCACTTAGAATTTCATTTTGACTGAACTCAAACAAACCATTGTCAGGCGAAACAAGATCATGAAAGGCTGTACGAATTTTGAATGAAGCAAAGTTCGAATTTTCACTTTTCCCAGCCCCTAAATAAATAGCCGACGAGTCATGACTGCCATCTGGGGAGTCGGCCTTAGGCGGTTCTGCCGTGGGGGCTAAGCCCAACTGTGCACGAGTGTAAAACAGTTTATGCTTTTGATCTTGGTAGGTTTTGCCTTCTTGGTAGCCTTTTAAAGCGTAAAATTTCATGGCTGCATCTAGAACTTCTATCTGTTCGTGTTTAGAAAAACCTGAAATTATGGGCGGCGAATCAGTTTCAATAGTTTTTTTAATGGATTGTTTTTGTTTTGTACTTAGTTGGGTATAATGTGCACTAAAATCTTTTTTTAATGAAGGCCGAAGATTTTTGTGTCTAACTAGTCCACTACTACGACTGACTACTTTCACCGCATCCAATGGAATTACAAAATATTTCAATTGATCTGCTAGATTTAAGCTTTCATTGGCTACGTCAAGAAGACTTAAAAGTTGGTAGGAGCAATTGTTCCAGGTAAAATAATAAGGGCTCCAGGAATCTTTAAGCTCTACAAGATGGTAGATTAACTGATTTACTTGGGCTTGCGTAAGATTCAGATCATATTCCCAAATATCGCGTCCATCAAGATTGACATATTCACGAAGTTTTTCATGATAGGGCAGCATTGTATATCCCCCCTTATAGTATCCAAACAAACCTTTGATTGCATAAAGAACACCTTCATTGTCAGTGGCCAGCGCGGCGTAGTTGATCCCATAATTCAAAAGATCTCGGTCTTGTTCATTGTGACTTCGCTGCACCTTCAGAAAAGTATGCCCATAAATTGAAGATGCCGAGCTTGTATCCGCAGAGGCAAAAATTAGGCTAACCCCAGTGGCATCTAAATTTTTTATCCAATTGATACTTTCTGTGCACGGCAGTAGATCGTCAGGATGAATGGGCAGATTTTTTTTTATCCATTCACGGCGGGCTAAAAATCGGCATTGAGCATGAGATTCCTCCGACCCTGGTTTAAAAAACTGTTTTAAAGTTTCTTGCAACTCTGCTTGTGGTTTTTTATGGCCGTTGGGTGCTAAAAAAAATGAACCTCGTATGATCGACTGCCATTGGCCAAGAAAATTTTTCTGGTAGTGGCCCAAACGCAGCCAGCCTTTGTTTTCTGCTAAATTTTTTGATTCAGCCTGACTTAGATACGCTTCCGTACGAGAATTAGAAAAGCCCCATAAATATGGGGCTTTTAGAAAAATTAAAACAATAAAGATAAATTTAAACTTTTGTAGCAAATCTAAAAACTATCCGCCAGTGCAAACTCGAGAAACAGAGGAAGACTGTAAGTTTGTAACAAGCTCTGTTGCAGTCAGCTGAGCAGTAGGGACAATATTTGCAAAATTAGACTGTGCACTGGATGCAAATTGTTTAGTATTTGCTTCTGATGAGCAGCCATAAAGTGATGCTAATGTGTTTAATTTTTCGCCATGGCCTTGGGCCATTTCACGAGTTAAATCTTCCTGATTGATTTCAACAAAGTATTGGATTTCTTTGTCGTTTTTTACTAGGCCGCTGGATGTGCATCCAGAGGTGCCTGAAGTTATGCCTAAAGTTTGAGAACCACTTGTACCATTTGTTGTCACTGCAAATAATTGCGTCAGCTTGCCATTGGACTTAATAACTAAAGATCCCAATCCACACCCGGCATCATTGGCAAAAGCTGCAGTGGCAAGCATAGATATAAATAGCCCCAAAATAATTTTCTTCATATATCCTCCCTGAATATATTTGTTGTTTAAGTAGATCCTATATTTTCTAATATGATCACTTCACGTAGCATGATAAAAAAATCAATGACTGACAACAGAAATATTTTTACAAGGAGACATTTCATTATCTCTAGAGCAATGATTTCAGATATTTAAGCTTTGATGAATATCGACTAATAATTTATGCATTAAACTCTAACCACGACTCTTAGCTGCTATTGGTACTAGCGATGCAAATCGTTCACGCACCTCTTGGTATTCTGGTTATGCTTCATATCCATTTGGATTAAGCACAATGTCAGGGCTTAGCCCCATAAAAGCCGCAAGCTTCAGTGCTATTCGATAGCCAACTTCACGGCGACTTTTTTAAAATCGCAGAAAAGTTAGCTTAGGAAATCTAACTAGCATGGGCCATGTCATCTTGTTTAATAGCTACTTTTTTGTATGCTTCCTGGGGCTCGCCCTATGGGCTCGGGTGCTGCGACGATTTGCTCGCGTCATCGTCTCGCACACGCACTGCATGAAAATGCTTTGCATTTTTCTGCAGTCGCGTTGGTAGGGGCTGCCCTAAAGTCATTGAACCACAGGGGCTTACCGTAAATCGGGT
>JBMOJS010000197.1:0-5639 GCA_049315665.1 Pseudobdellovibrionaceae bacterium
TGGCTAAAGATATATCTAAGATCAAAGAAGTGATGAGCTCTTTCAAAGATGCGGCCTAGAAGCCGCATTGAATTTACGATTTTTAGGATAGGCTTTTAATCATTAAATAAGGGTTTGACCCACAAAGTCTGTTCACGGCCTGGGCCCACAGAAATCACATCAATGGGCGTTCCCACTTGCGAGCCAATATAGTCAATATAACTGGTGGCTGCCCGTGGCAGTTCAGACAAAGTTTTAATTTTAGTGATATCCTGGGACCAACCTGGCAGCCATTCAATCACAGGTTCTATTTTTTCTAAAATATGCAAAGAGGTCGGGAATTCAGATAAAACCTCACCTTGGTATTTGTAAGCTGTGCACACGCCAATTTTTTCGTGTCCAGTTAAGATATCCAACTTCATCATGGCCAAGTGACCAATGCCATTCAAGCGAATGGCGTATTTCAAAGCCACCAAGTCCAACCATCCACAACGGCGCGGTCGTCCCGTGGTTGCACCAAACTCAAAGCCTTCTTTTTGAATTTTCTCGCCGATGGCGTCTTTCAATTCTGTAGGAAAGGGGCCCGCCCCCACACGGGTGGTGTAAGCCTTAAAAACCCCAATCACTTTTTGAATTTGCGTGGGACCACAGCCAGCGCTGGTGCAAGCTGATCCAGCCAAAGTTGACGAGCTAGTTACAAAGGGATAAGTCCCGTGCATAATGTCTAATAAAGTGCCCTGGGCGCCTTCAAACAAAACACGTTTACCGGCTTTAAGATTTTTATTGATAAAAGCTGAAGTTTCTTTAGCCCTGTAGGGGACGAGCTCCGCAATGATGGGTGCACATTCGGCCAACAATTGTTCCACTTCAAAGCCAGGGTGTTTGTAATGATTTCGAAGTAGAAAATTCTTTTCTTCTAAGGCTAAAATCAATTTTTCTTTTAAGCCTTCTTCAAAAAGATCACCAAACAAGATTGCTCTGCGGGCGGCGCGATCTTCATAAGCCGGGCCAATGCCTTTGCCGGTAGTACCAATTTTATTTTTATCCAAAGCCTGCTCACGAGCAGAATCTAAAGCTTTGTGATAGGGCCATAAAACTGTGGCGGAATCAGAAATCATCAGTTGTTTGCTGTTTTGCAAATAGCCTGATTCTTTCAGTTTGCGAATTTCAGTCACCAAACTAAAGATATCAATCACCACATTGGCGGTGATCACGCAGCTGGTTTCGGGGCGCAAAACTCCGCTGGGGATTAAATGTAAAATGGTTTTTTGGCCATTGACGACCAAAGTGTGACCGGCATTGGCTCCCCCTTGAAAACGCGCGACAACGTCGGCTTTTTCAGAAAAGACATCGACCAACTTACCTTTACCTTCATCGCCCCATTGGGCACCTAAAACTATAATTCCTGGCATAGGGGACAAAGATGACCTATTCCTGGTCCAGCAGGCAAGCAGATATCGTTAAGGTTGCATTGGGTCATTAAAGATACCAAGAGTCTTTAGGGGGTAAAGTGTCTGAAGTCTGGCCGCTATAAAAAAAATCGCTGATTTTTTGTGCAGCTTCTAAAGAGGCCTTGGACAAGGCTTCTTCGCTCATGGCGCCAATATGGGGCGTAGCAATCACATTGCTGTACTGCAAAAGATGTTCAGGGGCCTTGGCTTCGGGGTAGGGCTCCTTGGGAAAAACATCCAAGCCCAGTCCATAAACAACATCATGTTTTAATGCCCACAGAAAATCTTCTTCAGAACAAATGCAACCACGTGAGGTGTTAACGACGATTGGTTTTTGTAGCATCTTTTCAAAATGATGCTGTTTCAACAAGCCCGTGGTTTCTGCCGTTTTAGGCACATGAAAACTGATCACATCGCTTTTGTACAACACATCTTCATAAGAACTCGCTAGAATATTTTGACCGGCAAAAATATCTTGCTGAATGTAGGGGTCATAGGCCTGCACTCGCATTCCTGCCGCCGCGCGGGCCAGCTGTGCCACTCTTTGGCCAATGCGACCCAACCCAACAATGCCTAAAACCCGGCCATTCAGTTCTTTGTGATACAGGGGCTGGCGCCACTGCAGATTTAAAATATTTTCGCGCTGCTTTGCTAAATTGTGATTGCAGGCTTGAATCAAAGTCCATGTCAGTTGGGCCACGCTTTCTACATGAGCCCAAGGGGTGTGCATCACAGTGATGCCCCATTTTTGGGTGGCCTTAAAGTCAATGTGGTCAAAGCCACTGGTGGCGGTCACAATCACTCGCAACTTGCGGGCCTTCTGTAAAAGCTGTTCGTTGATGGCCGTGCGACTGCGAATGATCAAAGCTTCGCAATTCAATAAAGCTTCGCCCGGCAAATGCAAAGGGTGATCGGATTTCACCACAGAAAATTTTTCTTGCAGGTATAAAAAACTATCCTGTGAAAAACGATCGGCGATTAAAATCAATGGTTTGTTTATTTTTTTTGCCACTGTTGGCGGCACTCCTGTAAAAATACCTGCAAATCAGGCAAAGGGTAGGAAGTCATTTCTTGGACAGTCAGATACAATTTTTCCATCAGGTCCAATTGATTTTTTTCTTGAATATAACCCATATGTCCGATGCGTAAAATTTTTCCTTTGGCCTGATCTTGCCCACCCATAATAGTGATGTTGTATTTTTCTTCTAAATGCAGACGCATCTTTTGTCCGTCAGCACCAGGGTGCACATTCAAAGATGTGACGGAATCACTGGGGCTTTGGGCGTACAAAGTAAATCCTAATTTTTGACTCATGTGGCGTACAAAGTTTGCGCGTTCATGCACTTCGCGGAAGTGCTGATCTAAACCTGTTTGCTCCCACAACTGTAAAACTACATCCAAGGCCCTGATCAAGCTGACATTGGAACTAAAATAAGTTTCTCCCCCGCGATTGGCCTTTTTTTCGCGACGAATATCAAAATAAAAACGTGGAGTCGGATTATTTTCAATGACCTGCCACGCTTTAGCAGAAAAGCTGACAAAACTTAAACCTGTGGGCAGCATAAAAGCTTTTTGCGAGCCCGCCACCAACCCATCAATCTGCCATTCATCCATAGGAATAGGGTAGGCCCCCACAGCGGTGATTCCATCGACTAAAAATAAAGTTTGCGGGTGAGCCGCAATCACCGCGCCCAGTTCTTTCAAGGGGTGAGCCGCCGCTGTGCTGGTTTCACAAGCCTGACACAAAACGGCTTTGATGTTTTTTTCTTTAGATAAAATATTTTGAATCACCTTGGGGTCCGCGACTTGCCCCCAGGGGACTTCCACTTTGATCACTTCACAACCAAAAACTTCAGCCATTTCGGCCCAGCGCTCACCAAATTTTCCCGAGATTATACAAATCACTTTATCTTTGGGTGCTAGGGGATTGACGACCAAGGACTCCATGCCACCACTGCCGGTGGAGGTTAAAATATAAACATCCTGTTCGGTTTGAAAAATTTTTTTTAAGCCCAGTAAAACGCGTTTTAAAGTTTTATCAAACAAAGGTGTGCGATGATGAATCATCGGTAAAGCCAAAGCCTTTAAAACAAGAGGGTGTAAATTGACGGGGCCCGGAGCCAATAAACTGTAGTCCAAGGGAACTTTTAAGTTGTCTGGCAAGGCCTTGTCGGAAAAGAAATCATTTTTTTCTTGCATTTTATAGCCTTTTCTTTTGATGTCTGAGTCTATGAAAAAAACCTCTTCTGGTAAAAGTATTTTTACTTCTGTATGGCTGTGTGTCGCAATTGGTTTCGTCTTGAGCGGCTGTTATCATCTGGGTTATGCAGATCGCAAAATGGTGGGTGATGCCAAATTGGTGTCCATCCCGATGTTTAAAAATATAACTTCGGAACCCGGCATTGAAGTGGCTTTTACGACCCAACTGATTCAAGAATTCAATCGCTCTGACTTAGTCAAAGTGGTGGATGGACCAAGTTCTGACGTGCAAATTCAAGGCACCCTAACCTCCTTAGAATATTTAGCCGGTGGTATTAAGACTTCAGACCCCGATGTGAATCTGATGCCTTTAGGCACAGTCTTGGCTTCAGAGTACCGCATTTTATTGCTGGTGTCTGTGCAAGTTGTACGCACTTCCAACAAAGAAGTGATTTGGTCCACCGAGTTTTCAGGAGAAAAAACCTATCCCGCTCCGCAAGTCACGTTAGCCGGTGTCAATTCGGTGAATCCACTTTACAATCTTTCGGCGCGAAGGCAAAACATCCAGCTGCTGGCAGTGGATATGATGTCTGCGTTGCGCTCACGCTTGACCGAAAACTTTTAAAGGATCTTTTTTTATTTCATGGCATCTATAGACGCTCAAAAGCTTTATAAAGATATTGAAAAGGGATCTTTGTACCCCTTGTACTTCGTTTATGGTGAAGAGCCCTATTTATTGCATCAGGCCTTGAAGCGTTTTGAGTATCAAGTTTTACCCGAAGGCATGGCCGATTTTAACCTGAATATTTTTTTAGCAGGTGAGGCTCATGCGGACACCGTGCGTGAAGCCGTTGAAACTTTGCCGATGATGACGTCCGTGCGCTTAGTTATTTTGAAAGAAGCCCAAGACTGGAATGATAAAAACTGGGAAGTCATTGAGCCCGTGATTTCGAACCCTGTGTCTAGTACGGTTTTGGTGATTGCAGCGCAAAAAATAGATAAACGAAAAAAAGTGATTCGTCTGCTTTTAGAAAAAGCCATGAGTGTTGAATTTAAAAAACCCTATGAAAATCAGATTCCATCTTGGATCAAGTATATCACTCAACAGTATCAAGGGCAGATCGAAAATGAAGCCATTCAACTTTTGCACAAGTATGTGGGCTCGTCCTTATCGGCCTTGGATTCTGAAATTCAAAAGCTGTTGGAATATGTTGGAGGGCGTGCCATTGAAGCCCGGGATGTGAAGACTTTGGTTAGTAAATCCAAAGAAAAAAGTGTTTTTGATTTTGCCCGGGCCGTGGGCTTGGGGCAAAAGGCCTATTCTTTGGAACTCTTGGTGCAACTGTTGGATCAAGGGCAAAATGAAATTGCAATTGTGCAGTTGTTGGCCCGGCACATTCGCTTATTGCTGAACTTGAACAAAGGTCAAAGCTTGGGATTTTCTGGAGCCAAGCTGGCCCAGTATGCTCAAGTCCCGCCTTATTTTTTAGATAATTATTTGCAGCAGGCCGATCTGTGGTCGAATAAAAAATTAGAAAATGTATTGGTCATCTTGAGCGAAACAGATCGCGCCTTAAAGTCATCCCCTTTGTCATCCCATATTTGGCTAGAAAATATGGTTTTTCGTATCGGGGCGCAAAATAAAGATTCTCGTGGGCAGGCTTTGCGGTTGTAGAGCCTATCCGAAAACTCATAAATCCTGCGTTGCAGCCTCCATCACTTCCTTGCGATGTGGGGGTACCACGCCTCAGTTGCTCAGTCGACTGACGCCTTGACTTTAAGAGTTTTAGGATAGGCTCTATTTGAGTAATACCAATAATGGTAGAACCCAAAGAACCAAGTAAATTTAGGGAATTATTTATTGGAATTGGTATAAGACTGAATCATTAGACTGCTGCTCTGATCAGACCACTTTCTACAGCAGCCAAGTGGTTGTGGGCCTGGCAATAAATTCTTAGGTTTTCTTTATGGCTTTCTCCATTTAAAGCAATGGGGTGAATGTGATCCACT
>JBMOJS010000198.1:0-5588 GCA_049315665.1 Pseudobdellovibrionaceae bacterium
GATATTGAAGCGCCTGAAATCGCCGCGGCGGATACACAGACTCAAGTGCAACATCAAGCGGCTCTGCAAACTATTGATGAAACTGATTTAAATTCAGACTTGAATCAAATAGACAAAAAAAGCACTGCGCTTGCGGCGATCGAACAAAATAAATTTCAGCAAGAGACCAGCGAAACTTCTAACGATTTGAATCAGCAGTTGGATAAAGCCGAATCAAACACCCAGCTTGAAAATGCTCAGTTGGCTGATAAAGCGCAAAATTACCAGTTAGCGGCGCAACAGGCTCGCGCCAACGCGCTCAAAGATGCTGAAAATCGAAGGCAAGGGGCCTTGGCGGCAGCAAACGCAGAAGCGGCTGCACGCAGTACAAAAAACATAGGCCGTGGAAATAATGGTAGCACCCAAGGTCAGCAGAACAGCTTGGGATCTTCGCCGCAATCGGCCCGCGCTTTGAATCAAATTCGCCAAAAGCCCGGCAACCCTTTACCACAGTATTCCCGTGAAGAAAGGCTACAAAGACAAAGTGGAAAAGCTATTTTTGTTGCGTTTATCAATGCTGATGGGGGGATCAGCCAATTTAAGTTGGTTCAATCTACCGGTTATCGAAGTTTAGATAGCAAAACCCTACAGGCACTAAAAAAGTGGAAATTCTATCCAGGTCAAGAAGGTTGGGTGGAATTGCCTTTTATTTGGGATTTGAAAGGCGGGGTTCAAGAGATGCCCACCCTACTTAGAGTCAAAGGCCGAAATATTGGGAATCTTTAAATAAAATCTAATCTTGAAAAAGCTCTTTTGGAGTTTTTGAAGTGCCTTTATTTTTTAAAGCCGCTTTACGTTTAGTACCTTGGCGGGCTTTTTTATGTTTACGAATGGTTTCTGTTTTTTTCGTTTTAGAGGCCATGGCGATGCTCCTGTGTTCTTTTCAGATTCTGCGAAACAGCAGGGTTATCAAAAGGGCACCTGTAAGTCAATACTATGTGTCTGATTTTGATTACCATTGATTTCAGTCACCCAGGCATAATTCAAAGCAAATTTGGGCCCCCTAAATCCAAACCCCAAGGAAGCATATTGCAAATTCCTTGTATTATTCAACTGATAGCCGATTCGGGTGATCGCCCAAGAGTTCATAAAGCTTTCTAAACCCGTCATCATAATTAAATCCTGACCCGGTGATGGGCTTTCAGAAACCAACGGAGCTGCCGCCCCCTCCACTGTCGAAGCATAATTGTAATGATCCTGCAGAACCAAATCGGCCCTTACCCGCAATAAACTGCGGTAAATCCAATTGGCTCCCAGCCCGTAGGATCTTTTGGCCGGAAAATCCACGGGTAAGTTTTTAGAAAGTGAAAATAAATTGCTACCCACCAAACCAAATCCAACATTGGGCGTCGGAGTATACATCAAGCCCACATCCAAATTGTGAGTATTATAGGTGGTTTGAGGTGAAGTCTGATAAATATACTGGTGTCCGGTAATACCAATGGTCCATTTATTCACAATAAAATCAGCGACAGATATGGATACGTTTGAAAAGCGGGCGTCTTTTTCATCCTTAGACTGCGAATAAGCCAGGCCTCCAGCAAATAAACTGTCCCTGGTGCTGTCTGATAAAGCTACAGAAAACTGCTTCTGCACGGATGAAGCGGCCGAATAAAAATAGCGCCCCCGCAAATGCACCAAACTGGCTGGATTCAAAAAAATCACATCACCGGCTTCGACGGTGGCGCGGCCACTGCCCCCAGTTGCTAGGGAAGAAGCGGACTGCGCCCTGGCTATGCTGGCTGCACAAAAAATGGCTGTAAAATAAAAAATTGAATTCAGAAAAATCAATCTCATAAACTCAATCATGATCTTAGATTTATGCTTTGAGAAGAAAAAAACACGATCTAAAGTCATTGATTGGAATCAAAACTAGACTTGGAAGCAAATCCAACTTACTAATAAGTGTTTAGGTGACTCGCGCAAATTTGATCTGAGGCTTTTATGATGATGGCGGCGGCTGCAAAAAAATTCAAAGTTGAATACGCCTATGAGCTTATTAGGCTAGCAGAAAGCGATTTAGAATCTGCAGTTATCCTAAAGGCCGGTAAAGCTAGGCCAGAAAACACCTTGTATCACATGGAACAGGTTGTTGAAAAATCATTGAAAGCAATCTTGTGTTATCGAAAAAAAGCAGTGCCACTGACCCATGATCTTGTCGTTATTTTGCAGGCTCTTGATGAAGAAACTCCACCTTACGGCTTAGCTTTGGCTGATTTAACACCCTATGCAACCATACGGCGTTATGAAGAAGGTCATGCTGAAATTTCAGAAGAAGAGTTAGAAGCTGCTTTGAAGATGACCCAAGATGTCCTTGTTTGGGCAAAAGACAAATTGCCTGAAAAAACATAGGTGCTGTTTGAATGAAAAATATTATGCGGGCGTTTTCTAAAAAAATTGATTCCGAAAAAAAAGAAATTTGGATTCAGCAATCTATAAAACTCATTTATGATTTGGCCTTACCCTGCAAGGTGATTTTAATCGGCTCTGCATTGGGTGAAGATTTTGACACACACTCGGATTTGGATTTTGTTGTTTTGTTTGCCTCTGCAGAAAAGCTGAAGCTGGGACAAAGTATTTTATATCGCAATACTTCCTCCTTTCCGACTCTTGTTGATTTTATTTGTGTCACAGAAGATTATTTTGAAATCAAATCTAAAATTGGTGGGGTATTACAAATCGCCGCCGAAGAAGGTCGCTGCTTTACTATATAAGTCCACAATAACAGATGAGTTTAATAGGATGTTGTTGACTTATCAATTGGTTCTTAAACACACCGATACAAATTGAGCACAGCTTTTCACAGGCAATCTGGCGGGGTTGTCATATTCAGTGATTTGTTTGGTTTTATCAAAACATTCGTTGCGAATGTCATACTCCACTTGCACTAAGGCCCCGTTCAACATTTCAGATCCATAGCAATCCACTGTTTTTGGAACCAAACATCTATACTGCACACTGATGCGCCAATCTTGCGCCGGCAAATGGCGTCGCAAAATGGCGTACTCTTGCCGTTGGTCAGCTGTGTACTGAAAATTATCTTCCGGGCAAAAACTAGCGGCATCCGAGGGTCTGACAATAGTGTATTTACGATCACAGTTCCACTGGCCCGTAGTGGGCTTATTGTCCATCAAACTGACTTCTTGAACAGCATTCACCACATTCAGCGGATTATTCCCACGGGCTGTGGTCGCGGGTAAACCAAACCCCAATCGATATCCCCGACCATAGGCCTGGTTTTCAGGAGCACCGACTGGACGACGGGGCAAATGATCTGCCTCACCAGTTCCGGATTTGTAAGTCAGGGCTAATAAAATATTATTTCTAAATTCTTCACTGACAGCCCGATTGAATGCTTCATCTTTATTGTAATTCAACTGTGCTTCAAAAACCTTTTGATCCTGTTCTGGAGCCTTCGGAAAGTAATTCACTGCCACCGGTGTACCAGTCACTAAAGCATCCATAAAACGATCATCACTCAACTCAGCCGCCAAAGGTGCATAATCCGTCCCTTCTGCAGGTGTCGCAGCGTAGGGGGAATACAAAGATCTGGGTTTATTCACACTGCGCAAGCCAAAATAGACAATAGCCCCAGCATTGGCCGGCGACTTTTGTAAAATCTGTTTGTATTGATTCAAAGTGATTTTATCACTGGGATAGGCCGGTTTAAAATTTTTATTTATGTGGTCATAAAATTCTTGCTTCAATTTCAAACCCGTATTGCGATAGGCACCTATGCGAAAAGTAAAATAGCCTTGTTTATTTTGCACTTGTGATCCACTGCAAGAATTGTAAGTGATTTGATCAGCGGCTACGTCAAAAGCAAAGGGGGCACTTTGAACTTTGTCAGCGTCAGATCCAAACTCGGATTGCAGACTGCTGGTGCTTGAAAGATCCTGCATATCTTCTTGTCCAGTAGAATCAAAGCCGGCCTTTCCACAGTTTTGAAAAGACACCACCAGAACAGCGCAAAATAAAACTGAACCCCAAAATTTCATATGTAAGACCCCTTACATAAAGCATATCACAAATGACTTTTGTGCCCAGATTCTTTGTCCTTTTGATTTATTTTGAGACATGTCGTATTGAAACTTGTCTAAAAATAAAACACTGATAGTTTGAATGACTATGCAAAATGTAAAAAAAGCGATTATACCTGCTGCTGGCCTAGGTACCCGTTTTCTGCCAGCAACTAAAACTGTACCCAAAGAAATGCTGACCATTGTTGATGCGCCAATCATACTTTATGTGATCGAAGAAGCGGTGGCCGCGGGCATTGAAGATATCGTTTTGGTGGCCGGACGAGGCAAACATGCCATTGAAGATTTTTTTGATACATCCTATGAGCTTGAAGACAAACTGGCCAAAGAAGGCAAGTTGCATCTTTTGGATCGTCTAATTAAAATCCGCGATAATGCCAACATCATCAGCATCCGTCAAAAACAGGCCCTAGGTCTTGGGCATGCGGTTCTTTGTGGATCGCCGATTGTTGGCAAAGAACCCTTTGCCGTGCTTCTGGGGGATGAAATCACTATTGGATTCAATGGGGAACCCAATGTCACTTCCCAACTTGTGAATTCTTTTGAAAACACCCACTTGTCCGCCATAGCCATCATGCATGTGCAAGATTCTGAAATTTCTAAATATGGAATCGCAGAAGTTGAAAACACCACCACCGCAGGGTTATACAAAGTCAAATCATTGATTGAAAAACCCAAACTACATCAAACGCAAAGTCGTTGGGCTTTGCCAGGTCGTTATGTTTTTGAATCGGAAATTTTTGATATTTTAAAATCAGCAAGCCCAGGCCTTAATGGTGAAATCCAGCTGACAGACAGCATGCGAACTTTGTGCGGAAGAAAAGGCATGAATGCTTTGACCTTTACTGCGACTCGCTTTGATGCTGGTGATAAATTAGGATATTTACAAGCCAACTTAGAACTTGGCCTAAAAAATCCGGAATTGGCTAAAGATCTGCAAAGTTATATTTTAGCTTTGGCCGAAAGATTAAAAATCCAATAAAAGGAATTGTTATGCGTGCATTTATTCTAATCTTGTTCAGTGGCTGTTTGCCGGCAATGGCTTATATGCCCCCTGGAAAAATGATCCTCGAAAGAACTGTTGAAAACTCGGGCCATGGTGCATACATTTTAGAACAAGAAGTGCATTTTCCATCTGCGGATACCCCGGTCATAATTAAAGAAACCTGGTGGATTGAAAGTGATCAGCGTTTGCGCTTGCAAGCCACTTCTAGTTTCTTCAATTATTCCGCAATATATTCTGCCAATAGTAAAACCATTTTGCAAAATGGAAAAAAAGAATCTTTCAAGTTATCAACCGAGTTCCCAGAGAAAATTTTCTTTTATCGTCAGTGGGATAAATGGGGACAAGAATTGATCGATCTGGGCATTATACCCGTCAAATCTTTTTTGCGTAAAGCCTTACCTAGAAAAGCCGCTGACTTTAAATACGAAGAACAGTCTTTTTTACGATATTCCCGAACCGGCGGATTCATTAGTTATGCCTTCGGATCTGTTGGCAATGCGGCT
>JBMOJS010000199.1:0-5582 GCA_049315665.1 Pseudobdellovibrionaceae bacterium
AGAGGTCGTGTTATCCGCAGATCTTTATCAAGGGGCTCCGGTCGTTACAGTCAGTGTTGGTGGGCAGAAGATCGCTGACATTGCCATTAATGCTCAACGCAAAAATGGTGATGTGCAAAAAAATATTCTTAAAGTACCAGAAAGTTTAAAAAATAAAGTGATTGTGCTGACCTTTAACAACGATCTTTATGGTGGTGCAGGCCTTGACCGCAATATTTATGTGCATAGCCTAAATATGGATGGTAAAACCTTAGGTCTTTCTAAAGCTCAGTGGACAGGCAATAATAACAGATATGAGGGCTTTTATGATGGACGTCTTATGTCTTCTGGTTCAATGACTTTACAAAATCCTTAATACTCTGCAGTGTTTTTTAAATTCTTTTTGTTAAATAAAGATAATGCAGTCCCAAGTTTTTTGGGGCTGCATTTTATTTTAGTGGTGCATTTGTTGCCAGGATATCAGCTTGTCAATACTTGCCCCAATGCCTCCGCAAACAACAACCAATAGGTTTTTAAATCCTGCAAGTGCTGGGTGCCTATTATAAATTGTTGATAAAACAACACCACAAGCAGGTTCTACAATAACCTTGTGGTCATTGCTAAAGCTGATGCATGCGTTGACAGCCAGTTTATCTGATACAGTGACCGGGCGAATATCGTGTTTAGAAAGCCATTGAAAAGCTGTTGTTGCAACTTTTCTTGCTCCCAAACTTGTAGCTAATGACTGTATTTTTTCAAGCTCAATGATTTTTTTTGCTTTGTAAGATTGCGCAAAAGAATCTGCACCCTCTGTCTCTACAGCAATGACCGGTATATGGCTCCATCCAACAGAATGAAGTCCTTCTAGTACTCCACAAAGCAATCCCCCGCCACCAACAGACAAAAGAACTGCGTCTGGTGTTACATTTTTTGCGTGGACTTCTTTTATCAGGCTGGAATGGCCCTGCCACAATTCAGGGTCATCAAAGGGGTGTACAAGTTTGGCCTGTGTTGATTCTGCTTCTTGTATTGCATGCTGGTGGGCTTCATCCCAAAATTGTCCGCGTACAATGACTTCTGCGCCTTCAAGTTTAAGTCGAGCAATGACTTCTAGACTTGTTGTTACAGGAACAAATATTTTAACCTCAGCGCCCAATTTTCTAGAAGCATAAGCTGTTGCTAAACCGGCATTCCCACCAGAGGAAGATACAAATTTTCTAATTCCACTGTTAAAAGCGTTTTGGCACAAAAGTCCAACACCACGAATTTTAAATGAGTGACAAGGCTGCGAAGACTCCATCTTCAAAAATACATTGCCTTGATGTAAAGAACTTAAAATTGGAGAATCTATCAAAGGGGTTTCATGGTGCAGATAAGTCATAACAGAATCTAGTCTATCGATTTAGAAAAAGTCAACATACAGTGACTATGCTGAATTTATGGATACCGCAGTTGCTGCAATGAAGATCAACTTAAAAACTCCAGTCCAGATTAAGAACTGATCATCCATTTTTTTTGTGGAATCAGTAGTATGTCATTGATACACTGATTCCATTTTAGTTGAGGCTTTCACCTTAAAGGACAGCACTTTTTTGAAAGGGACTGCATGGTGGCTGGTCACCCGGCCTTTGCCATATTCTCTGCAAGGTAGCGATAGGTATTGTGATTTCGACAATAAATTCTTAAGTTTTTTGGATCATGATTGCCATTTGCAAACTGCGGCTGAATGTGATCTACACTTAAAAATTTTCTACTTCCACATTGAATTCCAGTTATTGGATCCTTGTACTGACAGCACTGATCGCGTTGGAAAACTTGTTTTCGGGTCATTAATGATGGCAGGCCAGATTTTTCTGAGGTGTGATTTTTTATCTGAGCTTTACTTCGCGCCTGCTGTTCTTTGCTGACCAAAACTTTTGCCAAATGCACCAAGGTTTCTTTTAGTCCCCCGCCGGCGCTGTTGGATAAAAGATCTTGAGCTTGCTTGATCCAAGTCATCTCTTCCGCAGTGAAAGTAAGTTCCACCCGCACTGAATCATCTTGTTGCACTTGAGTGCGAGTTTGCTGTTGGGGTTTGATATCTAAAGCAATTGATAAAATTTTTTCAGTCTGTACCACCGACTGATTTTCGATCTGTTGCAAGATCTGACTTTTTTGTTCAGGACTGACGGCCTTCCCCGTTTCTTTGCGGGCCTGGCGTGAAAAGCTTTGTAATTTAGAAATCTGCGACAGATTTAAATCCCCGGCTTCAATTTTTTGCGCCACCTGCTGGGATTCTGTTTGCGGCAACTGTGCCAATAGTCGCGCAGCATCTATGCGGCGTTGTGCACTGGCCGGGGCATAGCCCAATCCTGTGACAAGATATTCAAAAAAACTGGGATAAGCCATTTGCAAATACAGTTTGCGTCGGTCCACTTCAGCCAAATGCCATAAAATATGGGTTGTTAATTTTCGTTCGCGTGAAGTCAGTTCTACAAGTTTGCTGTGCAAGGTCTCGTCTGTGAGTTTTTGCAAGACCAAGGGAATTGTTGTGTTGATAGTATAGGATGTGTGCATGGGGCCTCCGTGGTATTCTGCAATAATTAAAATCAAATTCACTTCGATTGAATCAGTCCTATTTTGAACTTCGTTCAACCAAGTTGATTTCGATTTCTGAATTAAAAATAAACTACCACAGGTTTTGAAATGCAGTTTTTGAGGTTTTTTAAAAAAACAAATATGAATTCACAAGTGCTAAAAACACCACTTAAAATCACTGTAAAAGACTTTAGAAAGGATTTTTTTGAACTCACACCAAGCTTGGGGTGTTAAATATTTTCAAGTCATATAAACAATTTTAAGTGCATAATTTTTCAGTCAAGAATTTATTTTTCATCAATGCTGTATGCTGTAAATAAATTATGTGTTCTTATAACATTTTGTACCACAACATAAGTTCCACTTGGAAGTGCTAGGTGATTTATCTGTGGGAGTTTCGTGCCGAAGGCATGACCAGAGGTTGGTGCCGAAGGCCCCAACCTTAATTTTCGGGTTGAATCACTTCCAAATCATCTTCATAAGACTGGGCTTCTTTTTCTACTGATGGCGCTACTGTCACGGTGACTTGTTCATCAACATTTTGCACAGGCAAGGCTTCGTTGCCGGTGATTTTTGCTGGCAACTGTTTAGCCACATTATTTTTATTCTTTGTTGATAATTTACCTTTGGGATTTTTTACCAGCTTTGCTGTCATTTCTGGCGCAGTGTTATCGATTTTTGACCCACTTAAATTTTTTAGCTCTCGGTCGTACTTTTCTTTCAGCTGCTGCAATTCTTGTTTATAGCCTTGGCGAATCTGTTCTATGCGCTGATTTTTGGATTCAGTGACACAGTTCGAATAAGTTTGCACTGCGATTTCTTTGGCTTTGCTGCGGCAAGTGTTTTCGATGCTTGATGACTCTTGCGCATGAGTGACCTTGCTGATCAAAGTTATAAAAAGCAATAGAATGAAAAAATTGATTCCATAAAGTGAAAATCGACTCACTATTTTTTTATTTTTTTTGTTCATAGGTCACCCCTGCAATATATAAATTATTTGACTGAACAAATAGCTTGGTCAGACATCATTGCGCCATAATAATTTTCGGTGAATTCGGCTTTGATTTTTCCACCGGAATTTTGCGCTGCCTTAATCACATTTTTAGGCAAAATCAAACCATTGGTCCAATGATCACCCAACTGATAAAAGTTATTTCCGGCACCAACAGAGCGATCTGGAGCTTGTGTTGGGTATAGAACTTCAAAAACATAAGGGCTTTGTCCGGCACTTGCACTTGCAAGATCTAAAAATTTCACTACATGCAAAGCATCTTTAGAGTCCACTGTAGCTTCAAGAATATTGGTTACAACACCATCTTTATCTTGGCTTTGACATTTTAAACTGACAGCAGCAGAAGCACTAGCGCTAAAACCTAAAATCAATAATGCATTTAAAATAGACTTGATCATATAGACCCCTTTTTTTGATTAAATACCCTGGGGTCATATATGACTTAAATCTAAGTCAGGTAAAACTGTTATATTTTTGTACAGTTGGTTTTTACAAAACGATCGTCTTGTGAAGTTTTTAACTCAGCTTAATTCTAGTGCTGAGTTAAAAATTGAAGTGGCTTGATGCCAAGGAAGCAATAAAATAGCATTCATCTAAAATCTAAATATGGATATATTGAACCGATCCATTTTAAGCTTAGGACCACGAAGCACTTCCATCGCGGAAGTGACCACTATGAATGTGAATATAATCAAAACAATTCCTATCATGGACAGAACTTAGCTTTTGGCGAACCCCCTGCAGACAAATTATGTTTATCTTGCCTGCAGCTGATCGATTACTTCTTGCACTATCCATTGATTTTTCGCTTTGCCTTTGTTGTCGATCAAGTACTGTAGGATCCGTGGATCGGTGGGTTTAATGTCAATCAAAGCCTTAGCTGCCTGCCTGTAAACATCTGAATCCGCATCATTAATCAAAGCCTGGGCCAAAGCTTGATGGATTTGCGGATCAGTGGGTTTGATTTCACTCAAAGCCTTAGCTGCAGAAGTGCGAACCATCCAATTCGCATCATAGATCATTGCTTGTGCTAGAGCTTGATGAATTTCAAGATCTGCGGGCTTGATTGCAGCCAAAGCATCAGCTACAGCGCGGCGAATATATTCATCGGCATGGGTTATCAATGCTTTCGCTAAGATTTGGTAGACTTTAGGATCAGTGGTTTTGATTTTATCAAAAGCATCAGCTGCCTGCTTGCGAACACCCTCAGCTGCATCATAGATCATAACTTGTGCTAGGACTTGGTGAATTTTGGGATCCGTGGGCTTAATTACACCCAAAGCATCAGCTGCCAGCCTGCGAATATATTCATGCTTATCATTTATCAAAGTATTTGCCAAAGCCTGATGGATTTTTGGATCCGTGGGCTTGATTGCACCCAAAGCCTTAACTGCATAAATGCGAACAGCTGTAATGTTATCATTAATAAAAGCTTGCGCTATGGCTTGGTGGATTTTTGGATCCGTGGGCTTGATCGCACCCAAAGCCCAGGCTGCATTCTGGCGCACCTTCCACTCGCCATACTGATCAGAATGATTGAGTAGCACTTCAACCAAAGCCTGGTGGATTTTAGGATTTTTTGGTTTTAAACAACCAACAATATTTATAAAAATATTATCTTTCCATTGAGCTTTCGGGATCTGTTCATAAACCAAATCACTTTCAATATCCAAAGAACAGATCAGATCTCTTTTTTCTAATGTAATAGGTTCTGAAAATCTTAAATCCAAAACACTGGTGAGTTTTTGTGAAAACTCATCTTCAGTGATTTGTAGCAAGGACTTCATTAAGTTTAAAATATCCACTCGCAGTTTTAAATACATATCCCCAGGTAAACTTAATAACTGTTGAAAATCTTTTTTTATTTTTTCATTGGCTTTAAGGCTTAGCAAAATGTTTTTTTCTTCATTGCTCCACGCGGGCGTTGCCCCAGATCGCTGTTCTTTCATGTAGTTTTGGATATGGGGGATCACCGTCAAAGTTTGGCCAGACTCCAACACCCTTTGAATGTACT
>JBMOJS010000200.1:0-5577 GCA_049315665.1 Pseudobdellovibrionaceae bacterium
GTTTTCACCAGAGCTACGCACATCGCTAGGAAAGCTTCCACTTCCTGCTTTGACATAAGGTTCATCCTTAAACTGCAAAGGCCAAGCCAGGTTGTTATTAGCAGACAAATAAACACCTGACGACAATCCTACATAGCTAGAAGCTTTAATATTACGAAAAAAATTGTTGTTTACTACAACATTATTCATTTTTTTATTCGTATTGTTTGTTAAACCAATGGCGCCAGAAGCATAACCTGCCCCCAAATTGTCAAAAATATTATTAACAACTCTTATATTATTCAGATCAAACTGCGAACCATTCCCATATCCTGTATTAGCAATACGAATTCCACTATTGGCATTACGGAAAATATTATTTTGTATATTTATATTTCCCCATTGATAACCACTGTACATTTCTTCATTTCCATAAATATTCATTACAAAATTCGAGATGTTTTCGAAAATATTATTTTCAACTGTGACGTCACTAAAGCTGGCAATTTCAACAGCATTTCTTAAGGAACTTTTAATATGATTGCCCCGAATAAAACATAAATTCACTGGCTTACGGCTGGCACATTTAATTGATCCTCTTAGTCCTTCAAATGTATTATTTTCGATGATGATATTTTTTGTCCCTCCATGCGAGCCCCCCACAGCCTGGGTGGTTGTCACTTGAGTGATATTATAAAAGGAATTATTTGCGATGCGAATATTTTCTGAATTAATAGCCTTAATATCATCTGTAGCTGTATGCGCGCGTACAGCAGCATCGCCAAAATTTCTAAATGTATTATTTAATACAGAAGAATTTTTGCAGCTAGCCAATAGAAGACCCTGCTCACCCCACAAAATTTGATTGGCCGTATTACCAATAAATGTTAGGCCTTTTACCGTTACGCTATTGCTGTAATAAATTCGCATCAAATATTCTATATTACCCGATTTTTTTAAGGTGGCTTGATTTTGACCATCCATAGTGATGTTGGATAAGTTCTCAAAATCTAAAGTTTGTTTTATTAAATATTGACCAGCAGGTAGTACAAGTCGATCACCACTTTTAAGAGAATTGATGGCTCTTTGTATTGCTGATGAGTCCTCGTTATTATCGTTTGGCAAAGCTCCAAAACTTCGGACATTCACATCTGCTGCTTCAGCAGCTGACGTGAATAATAAAAATACAAATATGTATTTTTTTAAATTTTTATACATGGATCCCCCTATACACAGCATTTGCATGCTTCTGAGTGAACTGCATAAAACCACTTACTATGTTATCTAAGTTTTATTTTTTATGAAAAACTAAAAGCTGAAATTCTTAAATTAAATCGTACTTAAAAAAGACAAATCTGTGAGAGCTAATAACGCCAGTTTTGACCTCATAAGATATTCGACAGATGTCTACTTTTTTGACACAAAATCAAGGTATTCTTATTTGTATAATTATGACCAAGGGGATGATAGACAGACTCGCCTTTGGTCGAGCTATTCAAGCTAGCGTTCATCCCTGCTTAGGTCCCCTATGTTTTTTCCGATAAGTTTTGTATGAAGAACAATAAAGATCTGGCTTTGTTTTTTGCCGGCGGGCTATTAGCCGCTTTTGTTTTGGTGTTTATTGTTGTACCAGAGTGGAAACAAAGCCCAACAGAACCTCACCGCACTCAAGATTCTGAGCAAAAGGGTCGTCCTTTAGAAAAATCTATCATTACCTCCAAAAAAGAAAAAACGGATGAAGAGGTTAGTGCCCTTTTCAATGACCCCGCTATCAATCAAGCTTGGGGTTTGAAAAAATCAGATGCGGCCAGAGCGTGGACTGTTAGCAAAGGTGATCGTAAAATTGTAGTAGCTATCATTGATACAGGAATTGACGAAAATCATGAAGATTTAAAAGCCAACCTATGGATGAACCCCGGGGAATCTGGCAAAGACTCTTTGGGTCGCAACAAAGACAGCAATGGCATTGATGATGACGGCAATGGTTATATTGATGATGTTCATGGCTGGAATTTTGTTAGCAACAACAACAAACTGGATGATAATCACGGTCATGGCAGCCATATCGCTGGAATTATTGGAGCAGAAGGTGGTAATAACAAAGGCATCATTGGCATTGCCCCCGAAGTCAGTCTGATGATTTTAAAATACTATGATCCTAAAATTCCAGGCGCTGACAATTTAAAAAACACAGTTAAAGCCATTGAATACGCTGTAAAAATGGGCGCATCCCTGATCAACTATTCTGGCGGCGGTACAGAGTATAGCAAAGAAGAGTTCGCCGCTGTGTCTGATGCTCAAAATAAAAGAATTTTATTTATAGCTGCTGCAGGCAACGAAAGATCCAATTCGGATCAATTTCATTATTACCCTGCGGACTATAAGCTGGATAATATTATTTCGGTCACTGCCATTGATCCCAACACCAAAATATTATCTTCGTCCAACTACGGTGTAGAAACTGTGGATATTGCAGCCCCTGGACAAAATATTTTATCCACCTTGCCTGGCAATGCTTATGGTTATATGACGGGTACATCCCAGGCCACAGCTTTTGTCACTGGTGCTGCTGTTTTAATTATGGCCAACAAAAAAAATTTCGATTATCAAGAAGTGAAAAAATATATTATTTCCACCGGGGATGAACAAACTCAATTGGCAACTAAAACCCGGAACTCCCGGCAATTGAATCTTTTCAAAGCTTTAACCATCTTGGACAAAAACGTTTCGGTATCGGGTTTAGTGACGGCCAACGGCGACAATATATCAGTGTCTTTAGATCCCAATGAAGGCAATGAAGACTCTACCAAAGCCATCAATCAATTTGGCAAGTCTTTATTGAATGTGATTGGCCCTACTCAACCTGAAAAAATTGGCACCGACCAAAATGGCAAAGGCCTATAAGATTTTCGAATTTTGGAATAGGATCTAGATGGATTTTCCTTTAAAGAAAATTTTGAGTCCCCCCACCAACAAAGCAAAAGACACCCCAAACCCAATCAAATTGCGCAAGTGTGGACTAACCACACCGATCAAAATCAATATGGCACTGAAAATATAAGGCGACCAGGGCAGAAGCTGTTCGCGCAAAAACTGTCCTGCTAAATCATAGCGTAAATCCAAAGAAGCGAAGTCTGATGGTTGCTGCATTTGCAATAATGAAAGTCCTTTGATTTTATTCAACATCAAATCACACAAGGGATCTTGCCCTTGCAGTTTTTTGATTTCTTCATATTTAAAAATAGCAAAGCGTATAGCCCCTGACTGTTGGCAGGCCAAAATAAATCCTTCATGCAAAGAAGTGTTTTCAAAATCTTCAAGGAGTGACTTCCACAAAGCGACTAAACGCGGTTGAGCCCCCAAAGAAGAATCCGCAGGCAGTCCTTCCAATTTACTAAAGATCACATGGCAAGAAACACATTCATCATAACTGTTTTTATTAAGCTTCCCACACTTGGGACAATTTTTATCCCCGTCTGGGGATAGATTATTAGCCATCGGCACAGCCAAAGAATGATCTGTTGAATGGCGCTTTCCATCAGCACTTAAAACCCGACGGGTGGGTAAAATTTCAGCTATGGAAACTGAAGGATAATCAAACTCAAAGCGAGAATCACAAACGTGACACTGAAACTGTGGACAAGAACTTTGTATAAGCTCAGTTTCTACAGAATACAATTTGTCGCATGCTGGACAGCGCAGTTTTAAGTTTTCCAAATGACAAACCCTCAAAAATTAAGGCAGCTTGTATTATGATGAAAGCACTTTATTTATTTATCAAGTCTAAAGACTTTTTATTTGCATTATTTTCGGGCATCTTGATTGGAACCAGTTATATCCCCTTTTACCCTTGGGCCATTTTTTTTGCTTATATCCCTTTGTGGCTGAAGTGCTTAGATCCAAATTTATCTTTGCGAAAAGTCTTCGCCCTTGGCTGGACCACCCAATTTGTTTTGACCTTGATTGGCTTTCATTGGGTGGCCCACACGGCCCATGAGTTTGGCCAAATCCCCTGGATCTTATCTGTGCCCATATTATTTGTCTTTTGCAGCCTGATGCATTTGTACTTACCGCTAAGTCTGGCTTGTGGGTTTTGGTTGTCCAAAAAGCTAAAAATGTCCCGTCCGCAAAGTCTTATGACCTTTGCTTTGCTTTTGATTTTGGCAGAAAGATCCTGGCCCAGTTTGTTTCCGTGGCACTTGGGATATACTTTTTTATGGGCAAAATGGCCTGTCTATCAATGGGCTGACACCTTTGGCTTTTGGGGACTATCCAGTTGGATTTTACTGACCAATGCTTTACTGGCTTTTTTATTTTTGCCTATAGCTTTAAGAACAAAATCCTTCGTGGCCACTGGGCTAACGGGATTTTGGCTGATCATGAACCTTACGGGCACAGCAAAAAAACAGCAATGGACTGTGACAGATCAAAATCTGAAAGTCAGCATCACCCAAGCCAATATTGGCAACGCTGAAAAAATATATGCAGAAAAAGGCAAGGATTTTCAAGAAGCTATTTTGCAAAAATTTGTACAATTGACCGATCAAGAGTTATTGAAAACTCCCGAAAGTGAATTAATAGTATGGCCCGAAACAGCGGTACAAAATTATTTAGACGATAAATTCTTAGCCAATCAAAACCAGCAATACTTGTTAAAAAATCAGCAAAGATGGAACAAAACCTTGATCACCGGGGCCTATTCTAAAGACGAAAAGTCCAGTTACAATGCCCTGTTCTTTTTGCCTTCAAACCCCACAGATAAAAAGCAAAGCTATAACAAAACTTATCTATTGGCCTTTGGCGAATACATGCCTTTCAGCGAACGCTTTCCCGTGCTTTTAAAATTATTTCCTTTTATTTCTAATTTTGGCCGCGGCCCTGGCCCCAGTGTTTTTTATTGGCCCAGTAAAAAATTAACTTTGGGTTTACAGATTTGCTACGAAGGCCTGTTTGCTGATTTTTCTAGACGCTTAGCCATGGAACAAAGTCAAATCCTGGTCAATGTGACCAATGATTCGTGGTTTGGAGAAAAATTTGAACCTTGGCAACATGGAATGATGACTTTTGCCCGCGCTATTGAAGTGCGTCGCCCTTTGATTCGTTCGACCAATACCGGCGTCAGCACTGTGATTTTGGCCAATGGGGATATTTTGCAAAAATCCCCATTGCATCAAGAATGGACCGGGTCCTACGATGTGCCCTACTTGCAAAGCCCAGAACTGACCACTTTTACCCACTATGGTTATTTGGATTTTGTATTTTATGGCATCGCCTTGATGATTTTACTGATCTATGCTTTATTAAGACGTAGAAAAAATTAAAAAGGATGATGGATGCAAGAACTGTATGCCTTAGATTGGTTTGAAATTTTATCACGCATACAACAACAGGCCACCAGTGAAAATGCCAAAAATCGCATTCAGCAAACCCAAGCCTTAGACTCTCCCCAAGCTGCTCTAGAATCTTTTCAGTCTACCCAGGGAGCCCAACAGGTTTTAAGTCAGTCCCCTCGCCCCTTTATGCAAAGTTTGGATTTGTATGCAACGTGGATAAGCCGCTTAAAAAAATCTGCGGTATTAAAAACATTAGAGCTTCGGG
>JBMOJS010000014.1:0-23988 GCA_049315665.1 Pseudobdellovibrionaceae bacterium
ATCAGGCAAAGTTCCCCACTGCAAAGATCTTTTTAGATCAAAATGATTGGCCAGTTCTAAACTGCTAAATGGGTACAGATTAAAAGTCCATGCTCGTCCGGCTAGCAGATTCACACCCTGTTGTTTTAAACGACGGGCGCTGGAACCAGTAAGTACAAACTGTCTTTTACGCTTTTGAATTTGGGAATGCACGACATCCAAAATTTTTGGAAGTTTTTGAATCTCATCAATCACCACCCGTTTATTTTTATTTTCTGGGGAGTCAATCATGGCAGTGAAGCGGGATATATCCAGTAAAAATTGATCCATAAGTTGTAAATCCAGCAGGTCCAAAAACAGTGTGTCTTTGGGGTCAAAAAAGGCCTCAAGTAGGGTGGATTTGCCCGATCCCCTTGGGCCAAACAAGAAAAAGCTGTTTGTTTTTGATAGCTTGCATGACCTCTGAATCATAATCAGGATTTTAACGTATTTTTCTGACCATTGTCAACCAGTGGGGCGGGCTGGATGTTTGGCAAAAGACTACAGCCGTTTTTGCAAATGTTAACATTTTCACTATATCCCTTATAGTGGGTTAATATAAGAATGTTAACATCGTAAATAATGAGTTTTATCAGGTGCTTGATTGATTTTATCAAAATGAGACAGGTATAGCGCGCGGGAACGCAAATTTCAGCGAATGTCCACCCATCATAGAATGCGATGGGTGGACATGGATAGTCCTTAATAACTAAGGTTTATCAGCAAGGGCAGAATCTATTTTATTACAATTTAAATAGGTAGATTTATTAACAAACGTTTCAACGCCATTCACTGTAGGCGCTATAATGGCTGAAAATTCAATAGAGTTTGCAGAGATTTTTTTGTATTCAGAGCCTAATATGGAGCCTCTATTGTTTTTCACTGATGAAAAGTATGAAGTAGTTTTTAAAGAATTTTCTTCGCATTGATATATAGATTCGAGTTTTTCATCATCATTGAATTGCACAGAATTCTTTTTTCCATCAGCAATGATATTTAATACTGAATCTGATGAGCCGTGCTTAATTATAAATTTATTTCCATCCTGCTGAATAGAAATTTGTTCATTCTTGCCCTCACTGTATTGATAAGCACACTGATATGTCCCAGCTAAATCCGGACAGGCAAGCGAAACAGAAGTGGACATTAATAACACAGGAACAATAGACTTGATAAACATAAGGCCTCCAAAAAGTTTGATGTTGTTTTAGTACAAATGGGTTGTATCATTTTTTTTTTTTTTTTTTGCGAATAATTTAAAAAGATAAAAATCAAGTGCAATTTGTTCCCAACTGTCAAAAACTTTTACATTTTTGGAGTTTGGCAGTGGGCTTGGATTTATTTATCTGAGGGCAACTACTTTAGGGTTCAATCTTCGCTTGCCTTATTCTATTCATCTGATTTTTTGAATACCTTGTAGTTACAACGTAAAAAATCGTATCTGCTTCTTGTCGAAATAATAGACATAGAAGATTTTATTACAAAGTCAAAAAAGGATTTTTGTGGGTCATTTGATTTTTCTTAGCATTGAATGATATAAAAATGCCTATTAAAGAGTAATAGGGCTCTTGAAAGAAAAAATTTTGTAAGGGGTTAGGTATGTATCTTTCAAAGAAAAAACTTATTTTAAGTTTAGTATTTTTGCAGTTGTGTTCTGCATGTTCAAAAAACAATGATGACAAAAAAGAAGAGCAAAATCAAACAGTCAACGCACAAACAATAGATGCTGACCTAAAGCTTTGCGTAGATACTGCTATAAATGCACAGATGGATAAAGCGGTGAAGGAAAGTAAAGAGAGTAAGGATACAAAAGCAGTGAATCTTGAGAAAGTAGCTGCTGATTCTTTTGCGGGGGCAGCGGAGAGTTGTGGCTTGCAGGGGGAGCAAAAAGATCTATATCTGTCTTACACAAATGTCCTTATTGGTGTACTGCCTGACTCTGTTGAAAGTCGTGAAATTGTTAAGGGTAAAAAAGTAATATCTAAATCAGGTGTTATTGGGGAGGTTGTAAATGTTTATAGTAACGGCGATGTCCGAGTACGGTTTGATGGTATTGGTACAATATTTATAGATCCCAAAGAACTTTCCCTAGAAGTCTATAAAATGCGTGGAGCTTATAGTGGTAAGACAGTTATTTCCAAATCAGGCATTAAGGGTACGGTTTTATCTGTTTATAGTAGAGGCGTTGCCTTTGTAAAGTGGGAAGGTATTGGAACACAGTTAGTTAATGTCACCGAATTTAGTATTGAGGTTACATGTTTAGAAAATATTTGTAGCGGAAGCAAGGTTCTTTCAAAGGCGCGTATTAATGGTACAGTTTTATCTATTTATAGTAGTGGCGTTGCCTTTATAAAGTGGGAAGGCATTGGAACACAGTTAGTTAATGACTTCAGCGAATTTATTTTTGAAATCCCCTAAGGACTTGCCTTGTATTGGTGATGGTAACTACTGATCATCACCAATATCTTCTAGGCGCAATTTTATCGCCATCATAACTTTCTCACGCCGTTGATTTTGATTTATATTTTCTGGTCTTATAAGGCACTAACCCCAAAGCTTCTAAATGATTTTGTATCACATAATCTTTGGCTATTTGGTAGCCCTTCTTCCAATCCACCAAGCGGCTGTAGGGGCGGTAGCTCCAAAATTTCAAGCCTTGGGCTTTGCCTTTTTCTGCGCCCAAAACCAACCGAGCAATCAGCCCAGTGATAGATCTTAAAAAGTTTCTAAAACCATCCCGGCGGCTGAGTCGTAATAAAATGTGAAGATGATTTCCTACATTGGCGTACTCATAAATACGAACGCCACAACGCCTGGCCTGGGTCCAAATGATCCTTTGAATTTTTTTGGATCTGTTGGCTGCCAACATCGAATAAGTCCCTTTAGCAGGATCCGATCGAAGAACAATATGCATAGCGTGTTTTGTTGAAATGGGTCTGGCCACCTTGGCGTTGGATTTTTTAAGCAAAGACCCACCAAATTCTTTAAGAGGTTTCGTAAGCCTTTCATCCAAAGACAGCTGCTGGCTTCTGGATCGACGGGTTTTAGATTTTTTGCGGCTCATAGCTTTGTCCTTGAATGGCTTGTAATTGGGGGAATATAAAATATATCGGTAGCGATGTCAATTTATAGAAGCAAAAGATCTGTTCAGCGGCATCTATTTGTGATGATTGGAGCCACACGGCCACACGGCCACACTGCCACACTGCCACACTGCCACACTGCCACGCTGCCACGCTGCCACGCAGCCACGCAGCCACGCCACCATATCGTGTCATCTGATGGGCTTAAAAAAATCACTTGTATTTTAAAAGTCATAAGCTAGCTTTAGCCAATGGCTGGAACAAGTTTACTTGCCCTTATTGATGATATTGCTTCTATTTTAGACGATGTGGCTGTTTTAACAAAAGTGGCCACCAAAAAAACCTCGGGCGTTCTTGGTGATGATCTGGCTTTAAATGCCCAGCAGGTCACTGGGGTCAGCCCTGATCGTGAAATCCCAGTAGTGATGGCCGTGGCTCGTGGCTCGGCTGTGAATAAGCTGATTTTAGTTCCTGCGGCTTTAATTATTTCTACTTTTGCGCCTTTTTTAGTCGCGCCTCTTATGCTTGCGGGTGGAAGCTTTTTGTGTTTTGAGGGTTTTGAAAAGGTTTTTGAAAAAATATTTCACCGCAATAAAAATACATCGGAAAGTAAAGTCATTGATTTAAATACCAAAAGTGCAGCTCTGCAAGAATCTGAAAAAATCAAAGGTGCTGTTCGAACTGATTTTATTTTATCAGCAGAAATCATTGTAATCAGTCTTGGGACTGTGGCCCAGTCGCCTTTGCTGACGCAATTTGCAGTATTGACTGCAATTTCAATTCTTATGACCATTGGAGTGTATTCCTTGGTTGCTGGAATTGTGAAATTGGATGATCTTGGGCTTTATTGTTTGAAGTCGTCAGCGCGGGCATCACAAAAAATAGGGCGTTTTATTTTAGTTTTTGCCCCGGTGTTGATGAAATCTTTAGGAGTGATCGGCACAGCTGCCATGTTTCTTGTTGGTGGAGGAATTGTAACTCACACTTTAAAAGATCTGCATCACTGGCAACAGGCTAGCCTGCCATCTTGGACAGCAACAATCTTTGATGGTTTCATCGGTTTTTTACTTGGAGGATTGGTTTGGCTGATTGTCATATCTATAAAATCAATCTTTTTCAAACCAAAGATATCTTAAGGCTGTGTCAATTTATTGCAATAAAGTATCGGAAGAATTTGTTGATGATATGGCGCACATGCTGAGGCAAAAAAGTAAACCTCTATGTAAGATTCTTAATGGAAAACTTTTTGACAGTTAAGAATATATTTCCTAATTAATAGTTTTAATAGTTTTAATTGAATAGCAATAGTATTATTCCTTTCTTAAAGTACCCTTAGGAGGTAATTATGATAAAAAGTCTAATTTATTTAGCCGTGATGAGCTTTGGTTTTTCAGCCTTGGCTAATCCTAAAGTAATTACGGGCGCTGAAGCTAAGAGCTATTTGTTATCTGTTGTTTGGCAGCCAGCTGAGGTCATTAGTACAGATGTTCAGGATCCTAATACTGGATTAATGATTGCAGTGGTACGCTATGAAAATTCGGCAGCAATGTGTATTGAAATAAAATATCCAGAGCAAGACATTCAAGATCCAAACTCAGGTGAAGTTACTAAACTAGCGCCACGATCAGTGGTGAATTGTACTGTTCAATAACCACTAGACTATTCAACAAATGGTCATTGATCTTTGAGTTTGAATAAATGATTCGCATCATAATGGCGCTATAGAATTATAGAATAAACGCATTGCGTGCGCCCATTGCCGAGCCATAAGCGCTACAAAATCAACACACTCTATGCGCCCACAGC
Source organism: Pseudobdellovibrionaceae bacterium (assembly GCA_049315665.1). Lineage (GTDB taxonomy): Bacteria > Bdellovibrionota > Bdellovibrionia > Bdellovibrionales > Bdellovibrionaceae > JBMOJS01. The sequence goes on from JBMOJS010000014.1 coordinate 4,908, forward strand.
CGATGAACCATGGGCGCAATAAAATCAGCATAAGCCAACTTATGCGCCCACAAAAAATACCCTAGCCGCCCACAATCTGGGCAACGCGTTCGCCAAACATTTTTGCTGTTTTTAAATCTCCAGGAACAAAAGATTTATCCGGAGCTTCATTCCCAGCTTGGGCCATAACTCCTAAAAATGAGCCTAAACGATTGGCGGCCTGATCGGGTGCAACCCCTGCATAAGTTTCGGGAATGATATGATTGCCAATCCAAATCATACCATGTTGAGCCGCAAAAATAGAAAGGCTGACCAGAGTGTTCAGTTTGTCTCCACTGGGTGATCCAGAAACTGTAAATCCCGCCGCATACTTATTTTTTAAATCGCCTTTTTGCCATAAACCACCGGTGGCATCCATAAATGTTTTAAAAGGGCCAGACACGTTACCCATATAAGTGGGCGAGCCAAAGATAAAAGCATCATAATCTTTCAGCTGATCAGGATTTTTGCTCACATCATCAGTTTTTAACAAAGTGACGCTGACTTTCTTATTCGCGCTAACGCTGGCTGCGATTTGTTGAGCAAAAAATTCAGTGTGCCCATATCCACTGTGATATACGATTGCTATTTTTTTCATAAAAGACCTCCGGAAAATGTTATGTGCTAAAATCTAACACACTGATATTAAAATAATAGTAGGTACCTTTTGGTAACTATGATATAAGTCTAAAAATATGCAAAAACAAATCAGCCTTGCAGGCAAACCCACAAGTTCTGCTAAAAATATGTGCAATGGTTCTAAGAGTCCTTCCGTGCGCTGCCCTATCAAAGAAGCGGTTATGTTTTTAGCTGGGGCTTGGACCTTAGAAATATATTGGCATTTGAGCCAACAAAAACTGCGCTTTGGCGAATTGCGCAGGCATCTGGTTGGTGTTTCTCCAAAAGTTTTGACTCAACGATTGCGAGATTTAGAAGATCTAGGAGTGGTCGAAAGAACGGTCTTGGACACTTATCCTCCGCAAGTAGAATATGAGCTAAGTTCTTTTGGAAAAAAATTTATTCCTATATTGGATCAAATTGCCGAAGTGGGTTCTAACTTGACCCGCAAATCAAAAAGAAATTAACTTGAATGAAAGTCCGTAGCAATATGACTGAAATGATTCGTCCTTTGGTTTTGATTCCAGCAGCAGGATTTGGAAGACGAGTGGGATCTCCCCACGCCAAAGAGCTTTTGCTGGGGCCGGACAACAACCCCATGATCGACTATCCCATTCAGCAAGCCCTTAAAAGGGATTGGCCCGTTCTGGTGATTACTCGTCCCCAAAAAATAGAACTGGTCAATCATCTGAAAGAAAAATGGGGCTTTGGGCTGGATAAAAATAGACAACTCATGTTTATAAATGAATCTACAGAATGGCCTGACACTTTATTGCAAAGCCATTCTTTGTGGTTGGATTGGAATATGGTTCTGCTACCAGATGTCAGTTATCAACCTTTGGATATTTTAGATCAAATGCTTGAAAAATTAAATTCCAACACCGATGGCGTCGTGGCCAGCCATTCGGTCCCACCAGATCAAAGTGTGAAGTGGGGATTTTTAAATCCACACCAGAAGGGCCTGTGGCTGGCAGAAAAACCTTCGCATTTACTAAAGGCCGAGGATCAGGCTTGGGGCATTTACTGTTTTCATCGCCGCATTGGTCAGCCACTTTTGCAAGCTCAGCTGCAGCACACTTTGCGTTGTGCAGAACAAGAGTGGAGCTTTCATCCGTGGAATCTGGCCCAAGTTTTTTTGCACAGCTTTGAAGATCTGACCCGCGGAGGGTCCAAATGAAATCTTTGGCCATAGTGGTATTGAGCTACAATCATCCGCAATTGACAGAATCCTGTCTGCAAAGCGTGTTGCAAGTGGCCCCCCAGCAGATTCCTATTTATTTGTATCATAACGGCAGTGAAGTGAAGCATGTGCAGCAATTGCAAAAAATTTTTTCTGAAAATGTGCATCACATTGTGTCTGCAGAAAATCATGGATTTTCTGGCGGCATGAATCGGGCTATGACCCATGCCTTCCAACAACATGAATGGCTGCTGGCCATCACCAATGATTGTGAGTTGCTGCGTTGGGGAAATATTCTGGGTTTGCAAAAACCAGCCATGGTGGCCCCATTGGTTTATCGTAAAAACAAAGTCGATGTGGACTCTGTCGGCGCGGTGATTGATCCCGTTCACGGCAAGCTAAGGCATCTGAAAAAGCTATCCGAGGTGGTTCAACACATAAACACCGATTGTTTTTATATTCCTGGAACAGTCTTTTTTTTGCACAAAGAGGTGTTTGAATCATTGCAGGGATTTGATGAAAGTTTGCACACCTACTGGGAGGATGTGGATTTTTCTAGGCGTATGCGGCTGCAAAGTTATAAGCCCACGGTGCTGTGGGATTTTCAGTTTTTGCATAAAGTGGGTAAGACCTGCCATAAAAAACCTTTTTACACCAATTATCTTTTTCACCGCAATGGCTGGATTGTCACCCGCCGCTGGGGGCGTGAGCTTTTATCTAATCAGCAAAAAATCCGTAGAGAATTTTATTTCCTAAAAAAAATGCTACTTCGAATTTTTATTCTTCTTCGGCATAATCGCTGGGCTGATGTTGGGTCTTTGTTACGGGCTTATTTTCAGGCCTGGCAAAGAAGATGACTCCCTGATAAAAATATCAAACTTGATACTTTTGACCATAGGGCAAAACAGTATTTGTGGTTGTATACGTAATTTAACATCTTCAGTAACTACCCCATCCAAGTCATAATGTTGATCATGATCCAATTTTTGCTGAGATTCATTGGTAGCAACGGGTGTTCGTGCATCAAATATATCCATATTCATAAAATCCTCCTGAGTGAATGAGTCTAAGTCTCTTTTAAAATCGACAAGCCTTGCTTCGATTTTAAATACACCCATTTATTTCATTGCAAGTCATAAGCCAGCATCCAGTGAATTCAGGGGACTATTTAATGGAATTGGCATTATTATCATTCCTTAGAAAATACTATAAGAGTTTTGCAGCTCACTGTTTATTATAGACTGTATACAAAATGTTTTATTATAAGCGGGGAAAAATTGGCCACCAATAACTCAACCTGGGGTAAATGAGTCCGTTGTGTTTAAAAAATTTCTATCTGATATAAAAAGTAAAATCTTTATTTTGTGGTTAAGTGTTCGGCAACACTGACTATCTATAACTTCAAGGGCACTTGGTCAGCTTATTGCTTAACAGATTGTGTGTCTAAGAGTCCTATCACAACCTGACCAAGGAGAGCTTTATGTCTAATACTACGAATTCCGAAAATGCAACCGATGCAAAAATGTCCACCGAGCAAAACAAAGGAAACGTTAACCACGCCAATCAAAAACCGGATGCACCAAAAATTGATGCTAATCGCAATCAAAGTGGTTCAGATCAAGATTACAAAAATAGCTCTAGTCAAGATCACAAAAATTCTGCCGAGCAAAATCAAAAGGCCAATCATCAAGATCGTGATCAAAAAGTATCTGATCGCGAACATAATTACAATGCAAGCAGCAGCAATAGCTCGTCGCCGGTGAAAGACACCAGCAAAGGCAATTCTGTGGATGCGTCCACTTCTGGCCATAAAAACGCCAGAGTTTAAGTTTTTAACCCGGCCGAAAGTCGTTTGACGTTCTTACTGCGATAAATTGGATTCAGCTGTGTTGGTCGTCCTAGAGTTAGCGCCCATGGCTAGCTCGTCGTCCTCCCGCCTAACTGAATCCAATTTATCATTGTAATTCATGTCAAACTACTTTCGGCCGGGTTAATAGTTCGGGGGCTGTTCTAGCTAGGATGATTTAATTTTTATTGAATTGTTTGTGCGCTGGATCTGCCCCTTTATTTTTTTGTAAAAACGGGGGAAAGACCAAAATGAAAAAAACCATTTGTACGGCTATTTATGCAATGATTTTATGTTTCTCAATCTGTGGTAGTGCCGAAGAAACAAATTTAGAAAAAGCAGAAACGGGTATGAATAAATCCGTGGATCAAATGAAAAAAACCAGTCGTGGAGCAAAAGACAAAACCTGCGAAATGGTCAATGGAAAAATGCATTGTATGGGGCAAAAAGCAAAACACAAAATGAAAAATATGTCTGATAAAATTGACACTGATGTTAAAGAAATCAAAAACAAAGCGGATTGATCGGCTTTGTTGCTTTAATATCCTATCTTTTTCTATGTCAGTGATTGGGTCGCCTAGCTGGGGCCCTTATTTGTAAGCTCTTTAAGTAAATCCTCTACATTTTCAATAGATAAGTCCTGGTCAACCAGGGCACTTGAAAAAATCTTTTTTTCATTTCTTGATATAGCAATGTAATTTAAAGAAAAAAACACAATCAGATGAAAAAATAAGCCCAGCCAACTAAGCAGGGTCGCGGTGGAGCAAATAAGTATATAGGTGCTTCGTTGCTGCTGCTGATCTTTCAGTTGCAATTCAGTAGAGTAAATTTCTATCGTGCCAGTGTTTTCAGACCAAAAATAATTGCATTTTTTTAAATTGTTTTGCAGTTGAATCATCGCAGCAGATTTGCTTTTTCTTTTGTGATAAAGAAAATGAAAAAGCGAAAAACCACCGGATGGAATCAACCCAACCGTGTATGCCAAAGCCAGTTCAGGTGCCATGCAGATAATTTTATAGTCTGTTTGGTAAATTGTCTATTTGGATTTTAAGGATTGGCGCTGGGTTGGTATTATTAATATTTAGTTTGCAGATTTGAAATGATTTTGTCGAGTCCAAGTTTGGTGAAAAAAATAGTTTGTATTGAAATTATTTTCAGTGTGGCGGCCTAAATTAGTTTACCCAACTTGGGCGAAAGTAAATTCAATACTAAATCCAATAAAAATGGGGTAAAGGTCATAAGATGGGTTTCAGGTGGAAGTAGTGCCGCAGCAAAGACTAGTACGCTCTAGATCTTGCAACTTGCATAATTTTTGCTTTGTCAGTAATTTCAAACGGAAGTTTTTCGCTAGCGAAAAAAATGCCTTACAATGACCAATTGTTTATATTGCTAAGCATCCAATGAAAAATAAAAACTTGACGGCAATACGATGCATTTAAAATTGTTTATGTGGCTTGAAAATATTTAGCACGCCAAGCTTGGTGTGGGTTAGAAAAAAGCTTTTCCCAAGCGCATAGACAGCGTTTGAACATAGTCTTTTACCCCATTTAAATTCATATTCAATTTTTCAAAAAACCCTAAAAATGGCGTCTGAAAACCTGTGGTAGTTTATTTTTAATTCAGAAAGCGAAATCAACTTGGCTCAGTGAGGTTCAAAATTGGACTGATTCAATCCAGATGAATTTGAATTTTACAAAAAAACTATGGAGGCCTACTTATGCATTCGTCATATTCGGTAAATACAACTATTCCCGTCGTCTTGCAAAAACTCACAGACGAGACCTTGCACAGCAAACTGCTGGAACTTACTTCCCGCGAACGAAAATTAACCACCCATATTTTATGGCACATGGCTGAAGTGGACCGACGCAAACTGTATTTGCAAATGGCGTTTCCCAGCTTTTTCGAATACCTGGTGAAAGGGTTGGGCTATGCCCCAGCTAGTGCGCAACGACGCATCGACGCGTCCCGGTTGTTGGCACAATTGTCGCAAACAGAATCTCAGCAAGTGGCGCAAAAAATTGAAGATGGAGAATTGAATTTATCACAGATTTCTAAACTACAAGGTTTTTCGCGCCAAGCGCGCAAAGAAACGGGCAAGACTGTCAGCCCTGAACAAAAAAGTCAGATTTTGCAGAGGATTGAAAATCAGTCTTTGTTTACAACAGAAAAAGTGATTGCCCAGGCTTTAGATGTCAAACCCCAGCAGCCTACTCGTACCCACATACAACAAGATGATTCGGTTCGGGTTGAACTTACATTCACTGCGGAAGAGATGACTTGGATCCAGCAGGCCCAAGATCTTTTGTCCAACGCCACCGGTGGGGGATTGAAAGAAACCCTGGCTCATTTGGCAAAGACTTTGGTGAGCAAAGAACAGCAGGCACGAAGTAAAGCGGTAAATTCAGCGACCTCACAGCCACCATATTTCAATCCATCCAAATCTGGCGCGGCATCATCAAAGGCTCGAAGACAAGTTTTCCAACGCGATCAGTGCTGTCAGTATAAAGATCCCAAAACAGGGGTTCAATGTGGAAGTAGAAAATTTTTAAGCGTGGATCACATTCAGCCACAGTTTGCCCATGGAAACAATGATCCACAAAACTTAAGAATTTATTGCCGCAGCCACAATACCTACCGCTACCAAGCAGAGAATGGGGTCAGGAGGTCCGCTTGAATAAGGGGGAGCTGCAAATAAATTATTAAATTAATTCCGGCCATTCTAAATTATAAAAAATCGGATAACCAGAGTATTCCCAATTTGATACGAAAAAAGTTTTGACATTCTATATGACAAATTACGCTGAAAGTTTAAATTTTCTTAATTCGGTACAATGGTTGATGCTTTTAATGATTCTACTTTGGCATGTTTAATGAAACTTATTCAAGAAGACTGAAGCATGCGGTACAGGCCATCCTGACCAGCACATGCATATTTTGTATATTTTTGAACTGGGAGAATTTTATGAATAAGTTAATATTAGCAGCTGTAATGTTTTTTATGCAATCGAATGTGTACGCGCAGAATGCAGTGCCTGTGGTGCAAGATTTGAACCAAATCAAGTCGACGAATTCGAATTTACATCAAGAGTTGGCAAAGACCTTGATGACTAAGGCCGTTTATGTGAAACAAGAAGGCAGTGATAAAGTTATAAAAGTTAGTGAGGATAAGAATTCAAATGTGCACTTTGAAGTTTGTGAAAACAAAGATGAGTCTTGCGAAACCATTGGAAGTGATGCTGGCTACAGGATCAAAGATTTGAATAGAAGAGCTTTGAAATTAAAAATCTATGGCGGTGGAAAAATATACTCGGCGGTACTTGGAACAGCTGTTATAGTGTCCGCAACAGCATTCTCGGCTATATTAATTACAGGCGCACCTATCTATGGATTTGCTGTAGGCGCTGGTGGTTTTTATCTATCGACTACAAATTATAAAAAAATGGCAGAAAAATATGAAACTGTTAACCCTAGATCTAACTTTGATGGCGCTAAGCTTATTCAGATCACTTCAAACGGCGAAAGTGCCAACATAGTAGTTTCAGATATTAATAAACAAATTGGGCGACTGGAAAAAGCATTAGGGCCTGTTAAGGATGCAAGCGGAAATGCTGTAACTATTGTTAGTGATAAAAGCCCAAATACCAACGTAACCTCGACAAAATAAAATGTGTTAAAGATCTAAATATCTTTTGCCAAGAATTCCCGAAAGCCCTCTTGCAAAAAAAATATTTTTTTATGGAGGGCGGTCCAGGTAGCTTGGTTTTGATCAGCGCGGATTTTTTGCCATACAATTTCACAGCGAGCTCCCGATTTACAATACAAAATTAAATTTTTATCGGCCAGCTGCGAATAAATTTCTGCTGTCCATTGATCATGGGGGATATTGATGGCCAGGGGATAGTGGCCTTCAGAAAATTCTTGCGAGGTTCGCAGATCAATCCAAATAGAATTTGTTTTGTCTAAAGACTGGGCCTGTGGCAGCGACAGCCATTTGTCTTGGGGAATTTTTGCATAAACAGATGCAATTGAAGATATGCTGAAATTGGAATTTTGAACGGAGTCACAGGATAAACTATGAATTCCGCCAGATTTCGCCCCTTCGGACAATAAAACCTTTTCAGCAAAATTTTTTTCAAGATCAGCGCCCACTCCACAACTGAGACATTCAGGATCTGCCACCAATTTGATTTTTTTAAAATTCATGGATAAAAAATCAAACTCGCTTAAGTTAGAAGGGCTTGCAGGCCCCAAGGACCCCAGGCTTCCCACCAAAGCTTTCACCACTTCCAAGGCTTGCATAGATCCTAAAATTCCTGGCAGGGCGCCGATGACCCCATTGGTTTGGCAACTTCCTACAGGCAATACTGGTTCTTGCGGATACACACAACGATAGCAAGGTCCTAGGGAATCTTCGGGAGCAAGTAAAGATCCAACTCCTCTACTAGCTGTTTTAGCATCGCTTCTAGCGCCACAAAAAAATCCCGCGATTTGCCCACGAAAGCCTTGGATGGCAGCAAAAACCCAGGGTTTCTTTTCTAGTAAACAAATATCATTTATTAAATATTTGGTGGAAAAATTATCACTGCCATCGACAATAAAATCATGCTGGGCCACCAAAGATCGGGCATTGTTAAAATTGAATCTAGCATCCACAGTGTCGACTTTGATACTGGAATTCAAGGCCAATAACTTGTTTTGCGCCACATGGATTTTTTTTAAGCCCACATCTTGTTCTGTAAATAAAATCTGTCTTTGCAGATTGCTCAACGACACAACATCATCATCCACTAATGTGATCTGGCCTAGGCCTGCAGCGGCCAAATACAAAGCCGCAGGACAGCCCAGGCCCCCCACTCCAACAACTAAAACCTTGGCTGCACCAAGAATTTGTTGCCCCCGAAGGCCGATTTCAGGCAGGTTGTAGTGATGTTGGTAGCGTTGTTGCAAGTTGCATCCAATCTTTAGCGGCCGTCATAGGTTTTTTATTTTGGGTGATGCCACTCATCACGGCCACACCACTGGCGCCGGAGCGCAAACATAAACGACCCCGTTCTAAATCCAATCCGCCAATAGCAACCACAGGACAAGAAAAAAGCTGGGCCCATATTTCTAATTTATCTAAACCTTGGGGGGCAAATTTCATTTTTTTAGCCGTGGTTTCATAAATGGGCCCCAAAGCCACGTAAGAGGGCGAAAAAGCGGCAGCATGGGAGGCCTCTTCGTAGTTGTGGGTGCTAATGCCTAATCGTAAACCAGAACTGTTTATTAAATTTAAATCTGCAGTTTCTAAGTCCTCTTGCCCAAGGTGCACTCCGTAAGCTTGATGTTTAACAGCCAGCTCCCAATAGTCGTTAATAAATAATCGACAGGAGTACTGACGGGCCAGGCGCACGGCCTTCACAATTTCTTTTTCTAACTCGGTCGACGACAGATCTTTGATCCGCAGTTGAATGGTGCTGACGCCTAAGGGTAAAAGTTTTTCCAACCATTGGGCCCGATCGACAATGGGGTAAAAGCCCAAGGGCTTGGGGCCGCAGTCTAAAAATTTATATTTGTTTATTGCGGTGGTTGGTAAAATATTGGCTTTAGGCCAAGAAGAATAGGAAAGATAAGGGGATGTCGCTTCAGCCATACACTGATTGATAAAACTTTTTGCCAAAACCAGGGATTCACGAAGATCGTCCGTGCGGGCATAAAATCCTGCTATGGCCGAGGCCAGTGTGCAACCTGTACCACGAAATTTATGCGGCTTTCGTGGACTGTAAAGATCTAAAGAGCTTTCGCCATTGCTCCAAAAATCATGGCAGTGAGTAGGGTCTTCACCGTGTCCCCCTTTGATCAAAATCGATTTGCAGCCCAAAGCCAAAGACTTGCTGACCGGGTAAGAGGTCCCAAATAAAATTTTAAGTTCAGGAATATTGGGTGTTAAAAGATCCACATGTTTCAGATTTTCTTTTAACACAGACAGATCCAATGAAAATGCAAAACCCGAAGAGGTGGCCAAAACCGGATCATAGATCACCAATGGTTTTTCGGGTAAGCCTGCGATGCAAGCAAAAACCTCCAATAAAACTTCATTGTTGGGAATCAGGCCAATTTTTATTATTTTTGCAGAAGATTCTGCGATCACCGATTGCCATTGATCGCGGATCTCTTGGGCCGTCATGGCCGTGTATCCTATAAATGATCCATTGTTTTGTGCTGTCACGGCGGTGACAATACTAGAACCATGCACGCCCAAGGTGCTCAAGGTTTTTAAATCAGCGCTTAAACCTGCGCCCCCACTGGGGTCGACTCCGCCAAAACAAATCACTGATTTCAAAGTAAAGCCTCCGTGTTGGGGGTGTGCCAAAAAGGAGTGCCCACCACCGGTGTGCTAGGCTCTGCCATATCTTTTTGTTGCATCAGCCCGGCCAAAAAAGCTTGGCGACCGCTGTGCACAGCACTGGCAAAAGCCTGGGCCATCAGCACGGGGTCATTGGCTTGCGAAACCGCTGTGTTCAGTAACACGGCATCGAAGCCCATCTCCAGGGCTTGGCAGGCGTCGGAAGGTTTACCCAAGCCCGCATCAATGATCATGGGAATGTGTGGAAAGCGCGCCCGCAGGGTTTTTAATAAATAAGGATTCATCAAGCCCCGGCCTGAGCCAATGGGCGAGGCCCAAGGCATCAAGATTTCACAGCCCACATTCAATAATTCTTCGGCCACAATCAGATCTTCTGTGGTGTAGGGAAACACTAAAAAACCCTCTTGAGTTAAAATTTTTGCCGCTTCAACCAAACGAAAAGGATGGGGTTGCAAAGTGTCGTCATCACCAATGACTTCTAATTTTATCCAACGGGTGTTGAAAAACTCCCGGGCCATATGGGCTGTGGTCACGGCCTCTTGCACGGTTTTGCAGCCGGCGGTGTTCGGTAAAAGATGCACTGGCATGGCTCGCAGGCTTTGCCAAAACAGATGCTGTTCATCGGATCCACTGCGCGAGCGTCGTAAAGACACCGTCACCACCTGAGTCTGACTTTGTTCAATGCATTGGGTGAGATCTTGCAAACTGGGGTAGCGGGCAGTGCCTAAAAACAATCGACTGTTTAATTTTTTTCCGTCCAAGATCCAAGCAGACATTTTTAGCCGCCTTGCATGGGGGATAAAATTTCAATTTTTTGTTCCGATCGTAAAATAAAATCATCGTACTGGGATCGGGGCACAAAAATCTGATCCACGGCCACCGCCACTTCGCCTTTTTTGTAGCCTTTTGTTTCTAGCAGCTGCTGCAAAGTCAATGGGGTCTCAAACTGAATTTTTTGACCATTTAAAACAAGTTCAAGCATAGTGATTCTCCTTGTTGCGTGAACACAGATTGAGGTGAGTCCGCACCATCAAAAAGCGATAAAACTTTTTCCACCACATAGGGCGATAGCAAATAGCCGTGACGATAAAAGCCATTGATTTGTAAAACCCTTGGCGATGTTTGCGGCTGTGATTGCAGCCAGCGCACCTGGGGCAAATGATCAGAAAATGCCGGGCGACAGTGAGTTTTAAAATCCACAATACTGGCTTCGGCAAAAGCCGGTTGCACAGTCATGGCTGCGGATAAAAGCTCTAAAGCTCCACGCACGGTCATGGGTTCACGACTTTCTGATTCAGTCACGGTGGCACCAATCACAAAGCGGTCTTGCGGGCGGGGAATGATGTAAATCGGATAACGTGGGTGCATCAAACGCACGGGGCAGTTCAATTGCACTTCTTTGCATTCAATTTCAATGATTTCTCCGCGAACGCCGCGTAGACCTTGAGTTTCATTTTTGGCCTTCAAGCCCCGGCAGTCTAAAATCCAATGGAAATCTTGCAGCTCTTGGTAATTCAAAACTGGATGCTGAAAGTAGAACTGCGCTCCCTGTTTTTGGCTGCGCTCACGCAAGGCTTGCAACAGACTGTGCGGATGCACATGGGCCTCTTGCGGAAAGAACAGTCCTTGAGCGGTGCTTTGGTAAGAACTTTCTAAGCCTAAATATTTTAACCGTGAGATCAATCTTTGCAGCTCTGTACGATCACGATGATGAGCCACAACTAAACTGCCATTGGTTTGAAACCAGACCTGTTTTGTTGAGTCCAAATCTTTCACCCAGTTTTTTAAAATTTCGATGGATTGCAAGCCCGGTTGGGCAATGCAGGCCGGTGCGCTTTCCAGCTCGCAAAAAGGGGTTAGCATTCCCCCAGCCACAAAACTGGCTGAAGTGGTGTCTGTCGCGGCTTGTTGTTCAAAAACTGAAACGCGGAATTCTTCTTGGCTGAATCTGTAAGCTAACGAAGACCCCAAAATCCCGGCGCCAATAATGGCTATGGATGGGTCTGCAGAATTCCGGGAATTCTTTTCTCTAAAAAAAGATGGGACTTCGTTAGCGATCATAGCTCGGCTGAAGGTTGATCGTCTGCTACGGCTAAAGAGCCACTGACGGTTTGTTGATGAATCCGCATCGAACAAAAGTGCGGACCACACATCGAACAAAAGTGCGAGGACTTGGCCGCATCTGCGGGTAAAGATTCATCATGCAGTCGGCGGGCAGTGACTGGATCTAAAGATAAATTGAATTGATCTTCCCAACGAAATTCAAAGCGAGCCCGGGATAAAGCATTGTCCCGTTCTTGGGCGCCGGGAAAGCCTTTGCCAATGTCTGCCGCATGGGCCGCAATCTTGTAGGCAATCATACCATCTTTAACATCTTGTTTGTTGGGTAAACCCAAATGCTCTTTCGGAGTCACATAACACAGCATCGAACAACCCAAAGACCCGATCACTGCGGCCCCGATGGCACTGGTGATATGATCATAGCCGGGGGCAATATCTGTGGTCAAAGGTCCTAGGGTGTAAAAGGGAGCATCAAAACAATGTTTGATTTCTTGATCCATATTTTCTTTGATCAAATGCACGGGCACATGGCCCGGGCCTTCCACCATGGTTTGCACTCCGTACTTCCACGCCCGCTGAGTCAACTCTCCCAAAGTGCGAAGCTCTGCAAACTGGGCTTCATCATTGGCATCAGCAATAGATCCAGGCCGCAAACCATCACCCAAAGAAAAGCTGACATCGTACTTGGCCATGATTTCACAAATTTCATCGAAGTGAGTGTAGAAAAAATTTTCTTTATTATGAATCATCGACCAGTTGGCGATGATCGATCCCCCGCGAGAGACTATGCCAGTGATGCGGTTTTTTGTTAAGGGCACATAATCTTTCAAAACCCCAGCATGCACAGTGAAATAATCCACACCCTGTTCGGCTTGTTCGATCAAGGTGTCACGGTAAACCGACCAATCCAGTTTTTTGATGTCTCCGTTCACTTTTTCTAGGGCTTGATACAAGGGCACTGTGCCGATAGGCACTGGGGAATTTCGCATGATTTTTTCGCGAATAAAATGAATGTTTTTTCCGGTGGATAAATCCATCACCGTGTCGGCCCCCCAGCGCACGGCCCAGACTAACTTTTCGACTTCTTCTTCAATGGAAGAAAACACGGCGGAGTTTCCGATATTGGCATTCACTTTGGTTTTAAAAGAGCGGCCAATAATCATGGGCTCGGATTCTGGATGATTTTTATTCAGGGGAATGATGGCGCGACCGGCGGCCACTTCTTGGCGCACAAATTCTGGGGTGATGGTGATTTTGCCATTGTTAACAAAATCTTGTTTTATGTTTTCGCGTAAAGCGACAAAAATCATTTCCGGAGTGATCACCCCTGCATTGGCCCACTGATACTGGGTTTTATGAGGGCGATCTTGCAGCCATTTTTTGCGTAATGCTGGCAAGCCCTGTTCTAAATTCACCGGAGTTTGTGGATCTGTGTGTGGGCCCGAAGTGTCGTACAAATAAAAACACTCTGGTGGCTTTGTGTTTGAAGCCAAAGAATCTTTTTGCGATAATTTTTGTGCAGCACTTTGTGGTTTTTTTTGTAAAACCACTGCGTGCATGGGGATTTTTATTCCAGGATAATTTTGATTTTCGATGTAGGTTTTCATTTGGACTCTCCCTCCGCTGGCATTATCCAGATCAGGTAAAAAGGGTTAGGCGATCTTGCACGCCCTCTCAGCTCTAAGGCACCCCTGGTTTTTTTTCAGCTCACACAAATTGCGTCAGCCGATTAAGATTTGTTCACTAGGTAGCTAAATAATTTTACAGATGCAATATTTATTTCAAAAAATAACGCAAAGGATTTTGTGTTACATAAGAATTATTGTTCGCGTAATTTTTTACTGGTGATTTCAGCTGGAAGTGGTGACGCGGCAAAGGTCCAATATAGCTATTGAGCCTTCGCAAGGCCCAGCTAATAAGATTCTGGATCAGGTGGGTGCGAGATCTTCATTTATAATTAATACTCTAAATCAGTGGGTCATTTCGCTGTTATTATTTATTTCGTTAATATCTAGCTCGCTTAGGCGCCAGCAGCTGCTATCAATTCTATTTGGAACCTTCGGGTCGGGCACGTCATCATCAAGATGAACAAAGGACTCACCTTTTTCAAAGTTTCTGACATAAATGGCCAGACAGTTTTTTCCGGTCATTTTTGATGGATAGATAATTGCATCGACTCCTGAAAGATAAACTAAATAACCAAATATTTGAGAATTTGAGGGAATATCAAAATTCACAGGCTTATCACGCCAGTTTTGTTCAAGAATTGAATCAAGTAAAGCCTTATCATTGGCTATCAGTTTGGGGTCTTCTGCATTGATTTGTTTTGCAAGTTTCATTAACTCTTTTGAAATCTTAAAGGTCTTGAATATCTTAACTAGAAGATGAAGATTCTTTGCTTTTCGCGAATCAATGACCTTGTCCAGTCGACCAGAAATAGAAACCATTGTTTGTGAATCATTGTTGGTTAATGCAAGCTCAATCGGACTGAGCTTTGAGTTTTTTGAAGCTACTTGCCCAAGGGTTTCCTGCAATGCCGTTGTTTTATCTTCTGTGATGTAAAGGCATGGAAATTCAGGAAGCTGAGAATTAATTTCTTTGCCAGAATTAAATCTGCCACCTATAAATGAAATGCTGCCTAAAGTACAAAGCGGGTGTAAAGAGTATTTATATTTTACGGCTCTTTGCCAATTTTTAAATTCAAAATTAGAAACTGCAGCAAGATTTAGAGCTTGTTTGATTTTTTCAATATTTTGATTTCGTTGATAGGAAAGCTCTGAATAAAATTTCCAATGAAAGTCTAAAAGTTTTGTATTCCAATCTTTGGCCGCATTCATGTCTGAAAGGCTACTGCTTTCTAAAAGGTATGCTATAGCCTTAGATTTCTTTTTGCGGAATATCTTCGCAAGGCCAAACTTGGTTCTTTTCTTTTTCTTAATCATAAGTTTAACGCTTGTTTTCTGCCAAGGCCGTTTGAATGAATTTTTGTAATTTTTTAAATCTGCCAATGCGGATCATATCACGTGGTGACATATCCCCTAAGAGGGGATTTGAAATTTGAAACCAAAGCATGGTTCGATCAAGATCATTGAAGTAGCTTGCAACCAAATTAATCGCCATTGCCCATTCGACCATACGTTGCTTAAGGTCAACTGGGATTCGTTCGTCATACCTAACAGATGTTACCGGAATATCTGTGGCTACGGCGACATCTTCCTTTTTATACTTTAGAAATTTAACAACTTTCTCTGGATCGACTTCGCCGCCTTTCGCAAAAAAACGCCCTATGTCTTTGGTCGAGACTGTATTGAATAGTGCTGCGCTGGTGGATGACATTAGACCCCCTGGTAATAATTCAAGTTTATAGAATAGAATCGGCACAATATCACCATTATTTTACCACATTTTTGCCATAAATCAGCCTTATATTAAAATACGGTCCTGGTACGGTCAGTATTGGCGTCTCAGGCCACCCAAAAAAAGAATCTCTGCAAATACTAAATTCGGCTATTGTGATTTGAATCCGCTGCACGCCGAAAGCCTGATCCAGATTCTGGATCAGGTGAGGGTTTTCTATTTATGAGACCCTTCTAGTAAAATTTAAATCAGCTTTAATGGGTTATAGGCTGCCAAATACAAGGGCAAAGACAATAGTTCGTATTTTAGGGCTGGGTCATTTATTTTGACTTTAAACTTGCTAGGCGGGTTTAAATCAAAGCGCATTGATTTTTTCCGCTTGTATTTGATATCCCTATTCCATTGATGCAAAGAACGCATGGCCCCTGAAGATCCTGCTTTGACCTCAATAGCCACCAACGAGGCTCCTTGTTGCACTAAAAAATCCAACTCAGCGGCCTGTGCTTTGCTTTCACGCAGCCAGTAGTGTATTTCGGGCTGCTGATGATTTTCTTGCCAATGAAGAATATGTTGTCCAATAAACTGTTCTGCCAAAGGCCCTTCATTTAAAAGTTCACGTTCTGTAATATTCAATAGTTCATTCCAATCCACTTTAAGTCCGACATTGATCAGTCCAACATCTAAAAATAAAAACTTAAAAGACTTAGCATCAATACCCGCAGCAAGGGGGATACCTTGGGAGTGGGTATTTATTACCTTGGTAATCACTTTCGCCTTACTTAAAAGTTCTATACATTTTTTTATTTCTTTGGCCTCAAAGTCAGAACTGATTTGACTGTATTTTACTTTTTTTCCGGTATGAAACAAGGCATAGTCCAAAACCAGATCCAATCGAAGATGAAACTGTTTCTGAGCATATTTATTAAAATCATCACGATAGACCTCTAAAATTTCCGATTGAATTTTTCGCACACGGCGTGGATCTTTATACAAAGCAAAATTTTTAATGGCCTCGGGCATACCGCCAATAAACAAATATTGTCGTTGGTAGTTCAATGCTTTTTCATGGGTGGATAAGGGAAGAGGCGATGAAAAGTCAAAATTTTCTAATCTATTGGACAAGGAGTCTTCACCCATCGCCCATAAAAACTCTTTAAAACTCATAGGGTGTAAATGCAAAAACTCGATACGGCCAACGGGCATGGGCGCATCGTAGTGGTCTAAAGTAAACTCTAGCAAAGATCCCGCCGCGATCACTGCCAATTGCGGCAGGTCTTCTAAAAAATACCGAAGGCAGCTAAGTAAAGATGGAGTCGCTTGACACTCGTCAAAGAAAATCAAATCTTTGCTGGCAGGGGAGGTGTCTATTTTTTTATCTAAAAGGCCCTCTATCTCCGATAAGATTTTCTGGATATCGTTACTGGCGAACAATGAGTTCCAGTTCTTTTTCCGTTCTAAATTGATCTCCATAAGCCTGAGTTGATTTTTCTGCGCAAATAGGCGAACCAATGTGCTTTTGCCAACTTGCCTAGCCCCCCTAAGGATCATCGGCTTTCGCGAAGGCGACCGCCACCAGTTATCTAAGTCATTTTCTTGAATTCTACGCATAAAAGGTCCTAAAATAACCCCCATTTTTATGACTTTATGTCATATTTTAGGGGGCTATTTTATGATATAATTTATTGCAAAATATGTAAAGGAGATTATTTTTGGGGCTAAGGGGCTATATACAGCTTCTGGATCGGGCGGAGAATGGCTTAATCAAATTTAGGGCCATCATACCCGCGAAGCCCTTTCGGTTTTTTTAAACCCTTAACAGAACCTATTCTTCTAAGGGCTAACTCACCAAATATAATTTCTGGAAGTTCGAGACCTTGCGGTGATGTCAAACCATCAAGATTTAAACTACCATCTATAGCTTGTGGAAGTTTTAGACCTTGCGCTGATGTCAAGTCACTAAGACCTAAATAACCAAAATGAATTTTAAATTTGCCACTCAAGGCTTCTTCGCGGGTGGTAGATATGTCTTCTTTGCTGTACTTATTTTCATACATTATAACAAGATCGCTTTTGGAATCTCGTTGACTTTTTATTTCATGAATGCGCGGGTCTTTCTTGTTGTCAATATACGCAATAGGTCTATTAATTTCATATAAAAAATCCAGTTCATCCTTGTTCAAAGATTTTCCTAAACTGTGTTTATTTTCTATATTTGTTAGTAATTGCAAATCTCTTTTCATTTTTATTTCTTGAATGCGTGGATCTTTGTTGTATCCAAATCCTTCTATAGGTCTTTTTAATTCATATAAAAAATCTAACTCGTCTTTATTCAAAGATTGTCCTAAATTGTATTTATTTTCAATCTTGGTCAGTAATTTCATGTCCTGATCTTTTTGTTGGTATTTTGTGCCCTCTGATCCAAACTCTTTCATCTTAGATTCAACCACATTGCTTTTTGATATGTATTCATCCAAATTTTGATCTTTTCCTACGCCGCGAACTTCAGCGATGTTGGAGCTTTCCATACGGATGGCTACTCTTGGTAAAGTGGGCTGACCCTGATCATCCAAACTGTAATAGACATGAAAATCGCCTTTTGAAAGTTGCTCTGCTGCCGTAGCTTCGCCGGCGGTGCACCAGCCGGTGTTGTGCCCTTGCAATGAATTAACCAGCGGCATATGGTCACTGTCTTTTTTATAAAGCACCCACTCACCTTTATTGGTTTTAAATTTATTGACCGATCCTACCCCGGCTTTTTTTAAAGCATAGGCGTATAGTTTTCCAAAGTTCATGTTATCGAGTAGTCGAATCAAATCTGGATCTTGAATGTCTTGAAGATCTTTTTTATTTACCTTTTTTATGATGGCATCCATGACATAGGATAAAGCCTCGCGATTCAGTTCCGCAAACGGAGCCACTGAACCTTTATCGCGGTTGCCAAATGTAAAGCTATCCAAATTAAATTTAGACAGTTTCACAAAACCAGTGAGTATCCAGTATTTGGCCCACATGGGATACATTTTGGTATCTTTAGACATAAGATATTCGATCCAAGGATCTAGTGACCGCTTTTGGTCTGCTATAAGTATTTGTGCCAGTTGTTTTTTTATTTTCTGCAGATAGGGCGATGTTGCCATGGCCTTGTTCTCTGGCCAGGCGGACTTGAAAATCAAAGTAGCTTTGGGGTACCTCTTGTTCTTTAATGACATATTGTTTATAGAAAATGTCTTTTATGTTTTGCGGTAGTTTGGGTTTGTCTTTGATTTCCAGATACATAGAGTCCAAATGATCGATCCACTGGGATACTTTGTCTGCTGGCTTTTGCAAGCGAACCCCTGTTTGTTGATAAAATCTCTGAGTGGATTTTTCAACGGCTGGGGATTGGTGCAAGCTGCGATTTTGGGTGATTAAGAAATCAACCCCAAGCTTTTCTGATACTGCAGGCGCTTGAGTTTTAGATATAAATAAATCTTGGCAACGACCGGCTGCAAAACTGAGTTGCGGTAGAGCAATAAATAATGAAAGGGCAAGAAATCTAGCTGCTGTAGAACTTTTATACGGCTTAACAGTTTTAGGCCAATGCATTTTTCTATCTCCACGAATTGACTCATATTAGATGTTCCCCAAATTAGGCAAAAATCAGCGAAAAATG
>JBMOJS010000201.1:0-5572 GCA_049315665.1 Pseudobdellovibrionaceae bacterium
GCTGATTTTTGCCTAATTTGGTGAACATATAATAAGAGTCAATTCGAAGGTGGCATAGTATCTGAAATTTTGAAAAACCATAGATGTCAAGATTTTCGACAGTGGATTTCAAGTAAAAAAGTAAAAAGTATTATTCGTGATCCAGCCCATCCCCTTCATCAAAATTAACACAACAGCAAAAACAACATTTCAACGACTATGCCAACGCCTTTGTTTGTTTTATTTGTTGTAAGCCAATATTAGGTGTCTATGGACTTTACAAGTGCCGTAGAAATTTGTTGAACTTTTTGACACTTTTTTTAAAGAACTTAGGGACATCGGTTGTAGTTTTTGGTTATGTAATTGGAATTGTTTTTTCTTTGCAGCAGGTAGAAGGTCAGCCTTAACCTCGCTGGGCCTTCTTCAGTTTTTCGATATCTTTGGGTGTGAGCTGGCGTGCCTGGCATGATTGGTTGCATGGTGCCGTTAAATTTCACAGTCATACTTGGCCTAGTTTAAAATACGACAACATACGACAGGTCATGTAAGAAAGGCCACTAGGGTAAGGGTAGTCCGCGGGCTTGGGAACGCCAACTTTTCCTGTATAGAACCAATTCAATTTTATTTTTCTACAAAGACTGCCAATGGTGCTTAGTTCTTCTCGCAAGACATTTTTGAAACATTGCAAAATGATACGGCTGTTTGATCTTGGCATTTAGCGATGGCTTCTTTACGTGCTTCTTCTTCACTCTTACCTGTTGCATAAACTCGCTGCCCATTTGCTCCAACCATAGTGCATGTATAGGTCCCGAATAGCTTGGGTCCACCATCGGAGTAATCTATCTGCAGAGTGCCTTTGTTGTTCGGCTTGTTTGGGTCAATGACCTTTAGGCCTGAACAACCTGAAATAACTAATGCAATACAGACAAAGAAAAAAATATATTTATTCATAACTTATTTTTATCATCCAAGAACTATAGAGCCAATCATATTTTAGAGATCCTACAAAGGTCGCGTAGGGAACGCCAATCACCAATACTGGAATCCCGGTATACAGGTTAACCGGTATACCCGGATCCATGAATGAATTAAAATTTAAGTGTTTGAATATCAGACTTTAGTAAATTTCATTTCGAGCGGCATTAACCTCGTCGGGCCTCATTGAGCCTTCTTCAGTTTTTCGATATCCTTGGGTGTGAGCTGATATTCGCGTCCAACCTTTTTCGGTCTAATGAAGCCCTCTTCTATTCTGCGCTGTAGGGTTCTTTCGGAAACGCCAAGAACTGCCGCAGCCGCCTGAAGATTGAACCAAGGATTTTCCATTGTTGAAACATCGACGATTTGAATCTCAGTGACGGAACCATCCTTCGCATAACCCACAAAGACGTTTGGAGCAATTTCAACATCGCGAACGACACCGCCTTCAGGATTTATAACGAAGACCAAGGCATCGGCTTTTTTATCATAAGAGAAGTTCATAGTGGCCTCCAGTTAATCAACACAGTTTTAATGACCAGGTCGGTTTTTTCTGTAACTAAAGAAACGCAAACCAAATTATCAGCACGACCTGGAATTTCAGCAAAAATCCAAAAAGCGTTAGCTTGTTGTGGTTTCATTTTTACCTCGCCAAACTCAAGTATGGTTACAAGTAGTGCGGTCGACACCCCACGTTCAATCATGCGTGTCTGAGCATGATTGGTAATTTGGAGGGTATACATGGTGCCGTTGAATTTCACAGTCATACTTGGCTTAGTTTAACATACGACAAAGCATGACACAAGTAAAATGCGACAACATACGACAGGCCATGCAAGAAAGGCCACTGGGGTACGGGGAGTCCGCTTCTATATCTGATCGTATCCCAGCATGGCGGCCGTAATTCCATTGGCACTGGACTGTTGCCCGGGTGATTTCAAGATCTTAGGGTCTGTTGAGTGGCTGCAATGGTCGGCATGAGTGTTGAACCAGCTCGTTATTGATTGTGGGCGATATATTTGAAGGATGTGTGTGACATGGCTAAAAAAAGATTCCTATATTTAGGAAGTTATGGTAATCTTCTACAGGATGGTCAAAGTGTATCGCCGCTATGAAATTGACGTAACGTTGAATGGCGAGCATTTCGATGAACTTTGGATTGATCCACACTACGAGGAAAAACACAAAGACAGCATCAACGATCAGCTTATTTTGGAGATGGCAAAAGAGGTCGATGGCTGGCTGATTACAATCAGCGCAGAAGTTAGTGGTTATGAGTTCTATGAAGCTGATGGAAATTATAAAGGTAAGGCTTACCGCCTGATTTTGGTCAGGCCACCTGACGGAGTCTATTTGGGAATTAGAAATGCTTACAGGAGGTCAAAATGAAGAAAACCATAAAGAAGCCAACTAAGACAAGCAAGATTCCTCCGAAAGGCTGGCCTTCCGAAGAAATCATCAAAGAGGCTGAACGCAGAATGAAAGGCGGATTGGCCACTAAGCTGCTTTCTCCCAGCGCTGGACCTGTCGAACGCGCAAAACATGAACTGTGCGAACACTTTATCCGCTATCGCCGAGACGAAGAGATTAACCAGCGAGAGCTTGCCAAGCGCCTCGAGGTTACTGAGAACCGCGTGAGTGAGATTCTTCATTATCATCATGAACAATTCACCATCGACAGATTACTGGAGCTTTTGCATCGGGTAAAACCTGAAGTGACAGTGAAGTTTTTAGTGAAGGCTGCGTAAGGAAAAGACTAGCCAACTATGCAAGATTACTTATGAAGGGCTTAAAAGTAAGCTTGTAGTAAAAATAGATAATCTTTTTTCGCATGTGAATCCATTTTTATTAGATTAAAGCTTCTTTAAAATCTCGCTGGTTGAAATCGAATTAACCGGTCAAAGTGACTTTGAAATTTAAGTCTTCTTCTCGGAGCATTTCTTCAATTACAACTGAAACCCAAGTTGGAGCATGCTCACCCAAAGCATCAGTCATATCAGCTGCCATGCGAAGGCTCGGAAATCTTCGTCCATGTTCAAAATCATTGAGCTTCTGACGGGAGATTTTTAATTTTTTTGCCATTTCACTTTGCGAAATTTCTTCTGCCAAACGGTGAGACTCAAGAAGTTTACCAAAAGTCAGTGGGCCAAAATTTTTTTCCAAATCTTTAAGGCCGTACTTAAACTTTTTATTTCGTGCGGTAGTCATGTGCTGTTACCTCCTCAACCATTGCAATATTTATTCCACCAGATTTCGACTGCGTATAAATGGCTCGCCACTTAATACCGAGCCTTACAGATCTCTGGCCTTGCCTAAGACCCTTTAACGGTTCATCGTGATAGCCCTACACTTTTTGAAGCTTCGTTAAGACCAAACTCTTCAGTGGTGCGGATCCATCTCATCAAACGAACAATGATCTCTTTTGGAATTTTCTTAAGCTGCTTTTCAACTTTTGAGAGATCAACCCTATCCATGCTCTATTTGTACCCTAATTATGGGTACATGTCAATATTTATCCAATAAAAACCAGGAGGGATTTAAACCTGTAGTTTGCCGCAGAAGCGTCGGCTATTTTTGGCAATCTAGAGGTCTAACCCACTTAAATTGCTTATAGTGGGGATTTAATGCCAATCATCAATACCGGAATCCGGGTATACAGGTTAACCGGTATACCGGGAGCCATGAATGAATGAGGTTCTTTGGTTTTTCTTCAAATGTAGGGGTTGACGGGAGTGGACCAAACGGGCTTACACTAAGAAGTTAAAGAAATAAAAATATGTCAGAAGAAAACGCATTTTATAAAAATTCAATCTGTTCAAAAGATGCAATTTCAAAAATCCACAATGAAAGGTTTGACGCTGATTTTGGTCGCGCGCTTGAAACAAAACGACTGGGTATTCATTGGGTTGAATTACCGCCTCATCAAAAAAGCTCAAATCCCCATGCTGAAAGTCTTGAAGAAGAATTTGTCTATATTGTTTCCGGTGGCCCTCATGTTTGGGTCAATGGTTTTATTTACCAATTAGAGCCAGGCTGCTTTGTGGGATTTCCAGCAGGAACCGGGATTGCTCACACATTTATCAACAACAGTACTGAACCTTCAGTTATGATTGTCCTAGGTGATCGAACCAAAAAAGAAAATAAATGTTCCTTTCCAATCAATCCTGAGCTTAAAGAGGAACACAAAGAAATTTGGTGGGATACTTACCCACCACAGGAAATTGGTCCCCATGATGCAAAAGTGGGAAATCTAAATTATGCGAAATCTTGGAAAGAGCTTTCATGTGTTAAAAACATTTTCATGCTAGAAAGAAAAGTTGGATTTTCTTATCCAACCGATACAGAGAAATTTACAGAAGGGCTTCGCCTTTCCGACTATGTCGGTCTGCAATCTTTAGGGATTTGGCACGAAGTTATGCGACCTGGAAAGCGAAGCTCATGGCCCCATGCTCACAAAATAGAAGAAGAGGCCGCCGTTCTTTTGAAGGGCAATGTAAAAGTATGGCTGAATGGATACGTCTATGAAATGTACCCTGGTGATTGTGTCTTTTTCAAGCCTGGGACAGGAATAGCTCATGTGATTCTAAATGACAGTTCAAGTGATGTTGAATTTCTTGGCATTGGTCAGTCCGACGGCGGGGGGCCTGAAGATAAAATTTTCTACCCACTACATCAGACACGCAATGAGCAATGTATTGCTGAGGGGTATTTTTGGAATGAGTCGCCAAAGCAAAAAGCCTTTGGCAACGACCTGGCTTTGCCTATCCAAAGAAATTTAAATATTGAATTTTCCCAAGACGCAGAAGATTTTCTACTAAAATCTGTTGGCCTTCTTGAGTTAAGAGAGGCTGAGTACAGTTTATTGATCGGTCTAAGTGAACTTCGGAAAAAAGCAAATAAAAATCCCGACAGCTATCGCTTTGCCACTGTTTACAAAGAAGGACAACTTATCGGTGGCTTTTGCGTCAGTGAAAAGAATTTGGTTCTATCTGCGTTTGAAGAGCCTGTCTTAAAAAATATAGGTGAATTTCTTTATAGTAATCGAATCAAATTGCCCGGTGTGGTTGGCCCCGCCTTAACTTCAGAAGCCTTTGCGCGAATTTGGAGTCATGTTGCAAATCAATCGTATAAGTTAGGGATGGGGCAAAAAATCTATAAGCTTGAAGAGGTTAGCATCCCTATAAGTGTTCCGGGTCGATGGATTCTTGCAACTGAAAAAGATACAGAGCTGGTTGGTCAATGGCTTTATGAATTTAGTGTTGAAGCATTGCCGCATGAACCAACAACACTTCAGAAAACGACAGAACTGGCCCTGGCAAAAATTCAAAATCAAGCAGCCTATTTATGGTTAGATTCTGATGATACGCCGGTGGCTATGAATTTAATCAGTCGCCCGACAAGAAATGGAATTAGTGTTAGTGGTGTTTATACGCCAATAAAATTGAGGCGAAAAGGCTATGCTTCAGCTGTGGTCGCCCATACAAGCCAACGAATGCTTGATTTGGGCAAGAAATTTTGCGTGCTTTACACCGATGTTGCAAATCCGACTTCAAACAAAATTTATCAACAAGTTGGATATAAAGAAATTGCTACGTCTAAACATTTTGTTTTTGGGATT
>JBMOJS010000202.1:0-5558 GCA_049315665.1 Pseudobdellovibrionaceae bacterium
TTTAGCTTTGCCTGTGGCCACATTGATTTTATTGGCCAACACAGACTTTAATATTTTGTCCTGGAAGTTGTGGCCGGCACTTTCTTCGTCCTGGTGGTTTGTGCTGCTGTTGGCTAGCACTGGAATTGTCACCAGCTTGCCCTTGATCTGGTTTGCCGAGGCTGCAAAAAGAATTCCTTTGAATGTCATGGGCTTTTTTCAATACCTAGCCCCAACCATTCAATTTTTAATTGGCTATCTTGTTTTTCACGAAGCCTTGGGGCCTCGGCTTTGGGGATTTTTACTGATCTGGCTAGGGATTCTTATTTTTATCTTTGATCTGCTTGGGACAAAACGTGCATCTAGGTGAAGCACTCAATTGTCTTTGATGATCAACTGATTCCCCAATTCATTGTCGTTGGCAGTGGCTTCTGTCGATGGAAAGTGGGCTGTTAAAATTTGGCCACAGCTTTGTACCACATTTTGAAAACCCAAGGCCCACTGCCCCTGGCGCAAAGACTTCAATAATTCTTGAATCAAGGGGTCCCAGGTAGAGGCTGGCAATCGCGCAGCAATTCCCTGATCCACCAAGATCACAGCCTTGTGTTCTAATTCCGATACAAAAATCAAGACTCCGGAACGTCGCAGGGTGTGTTCTAAACCGTTGCGATAAAACTCCAGCTCGGCCCGTTGATGAACCTGCTGCCATTCGTCTTTTTCAGAAATAAACACCCGCGCTACCGCAGGTATTTGCCCTAAAAACAGGCTCAACACATAAACAATCAACAACAATGGAATCCATAAGAAAATCCATGGATACACCCATAGATGTTCTGCATAGGGAGCTTCCAACAACATTACAATTAAAACCACCAAAAGACTTAAAACCACGGGCACATGTCCTGTGGCTGAAGACTTGCGCACAATCACTGGCACAATTTCAGCAACTGTCGTCAATTCATTTTTTTGCACGCAAACAGTTATTTGTTTGATATCTTCTTCTGATAAATATTTATGGATCCAAGTTTTACCAGCTGCCAGAAGAACCTCCACCACTGAAGCCACCGCCGCCGCCAGACCAACCGCCGCCGCCGCCGCCAAAGCCACCACCAAAACCACCGCCGCCGCCACCGTAATATCGACCACCAGGGCCTCTGCGACCAAACAAAACCACAAAAAGTAGAAGACCTAAAATCAACCACACACTCGATTTAGATTTTTTAACCGGTTTAAAATCTTCATGCTGCGACAAAAAATCAGGATTTAAAATTTTAAAAATTTCATAAATGCCAGCGGCCACGGCTTTTGAGCTTTTTCCAGACTTCAGCAAAGGCACCATCACATCGCGGATGATTCGACTGGATTTCAAATCTGTCAATTCACCCTCAAGCCCCTGACCCACTTCAATACGCAGTTTTCGATCACCCAGGGCCACCAGCAATAAAACCCCATTGTCTTTTTTGGCATCCCCCAACTTCCACTGATCTGTGACTTTGATCGAAGCCATTTCAATGGGTTCGCCTTGCAGACTATCCACCACCAAAATTTGCACTTGGGCTTGACCACTTTGATTGAATTGTTGCAACAGTTGCCCCAATTGATTTTTCTCGGTGGCAGAAAAAATCCCCACCTGATCAACAATCGGTCCGGTCAATGCAGGAACTTCAAAGCCAGCCCCTAGCGCTTGCACAGCTATTCCGCAAATTAGAAAAAGAAAAGAAAAAAATCGGCTCACAGATTTAAATTAAAACTTAATTTCTGGTGGTTTTTCAACAGTCTCTTTTTCTGCGGCGCTCACATCCCACTGCGGCATTTTTTCAAATTTGTATATTATAGAATTGGTCCACGAGGTCGGTGGCACAGCCACCAAATTATTAAACTCTTTGATGGCTTCAATATAACGTTGCCGAGCAATGGTGGTGCGATTTTCGGTGCCTTCCAATTGAGCTTGCAAATCACGAAAATTCTGATCCGCTTTCAACTGCGGATACTGCTCACTGACCACCATCAAGCGCCCTAAGGCTTGGGACAAACCACCCTGTGCGGCTTGAAAGTCTTGCAGTTGTTTGGCTGTCACTTTGCTAGGGTCAATCACCATCTGTGTGGCTTTGGCCCGGGCTTCGATGACTCCCTCTAAGGTGGATTTTTCATGTTGAGCATAACCCTTCACCACTTGCACCAAATTAGGAATCAAGTCAGAGCGTCGTTTGTACTGATTGGTCACTTCAGCTAAGGCAGCATCCACATTGTTTTTTGTTTGTGGGATGGATTGCCAACCACAACCGACAAGACCCGTTGCAAGAACAGTTCCCAAAAGAAGCATTTGTATTCTACGAAAAGACTTTGCTATTGTTGTCATAATTATATCCTCACTTATTTTTTAATAAAAACAAAAGATGTTGAATTGCGGCCGTTGCAAATCACTTGCAAGCCCTTTTGCTGACACTGTAAACGATGCCCCGTCGGGCGAATATTTCTTAATAAAAAACTTTCCCCTTCGGCATCCAATAAGTCTTTGGGCTCAAAAGCCCCAGCGCCACCAGGAAGTCTTTTCGCGACTCCCATAGAAGCTTCAATATCCCCAGCTACCAAAGTGGATTCTGTAAAACCAAAAAAGTTGACTAACAGACCGCTGGCCACAGAACAGTGGGCCGCCACATTATCCTGCAAAATCCAATAGCCGCCAAAAGATTCATGGCAGCAAGAAGCACTTTTGCGCACCAACTTGCCTGGCGGTAATTGGCAGCTCATCTGAGTGACTTCGGTGTTGATATGAAACTCCACCAGATCATAACCTTGAACCAATTTTGGAATATTTAGATTGAAAACTTCAGCAGAGGCAGCGTAGGGCAGCAAACAAATTAAAAAAGAAAATAATTTTTTCATCGTTTATATCTCCTGTAGAAAGATATTTAACAAAGCCCGTTAAGTCCTTCAAGTCAAAGCGGATCAATTGTTATTGTTGGCGACTTTACTGACGCGGCAAGCGAAACATGGCCACCCAAACTACATTTCAAGCCCAAAAAAACTGACCAAAACTTCGCCACTTTAAAAATATTTTAAGTTCGCTAGACCTTCGTCCGTTCAGAACTGGACGGAGGTCCTATGAACATAACAACAAAGATACTCAGCCTTGTGTCCACAGCTTTGATTGCAACCGCAGCCCAAGCAAGTCCTGAACAAATCCCTGGTTTCACTTTTTCACCAGTGACAGTTAATTTTTCTTTACCATTTGGTAAAGCTTGGAAACCCCAAGGCAACGAACGCTACCCCGCCAGCGAAAACTGCCAACCTGAAAAATTGAATCAAATTTTTGCAGATCTTCAACAGATGAAAGGCAACAATTCACCAACCATGCCGGCCCTGCAAGACAAACTGCAAAACTACATCACTTCTTGTGAAGGAGTTTTGAATGCTGGTGGCAGTAACAATACAGCCGATTTTTTTGCCGCCCAAGCTGTCAAATATGACAGCCACTTGCATCCCTGGATTCAACAGGTGGATATCAAACTTTCTTCAGGCGCCAAGGTGCGTGGGCTTTTAGCCATCAAGCCACAAAAAACCCCACGCCCCTTAGTGATTTTACAGTGCGGTTTGTTTTGTTCCGCCAATGATGATGCGGGCAAAGCTTTTTTTATGAGCATGGTGGACGAAACGCCTTTTAATATTTTGGCTTTAGGAAGCTCTTCCTCTTTAGATTATCTACAGGCCAATAACTTTAAAACCATGGTGAGTGGAGTTATCGAAGGTCAAAGCTTGTTAGAAATTTCTAAAAAACTATTGAATGCAAAATCCTCTTTGCGTTCACGCATATCCAGCATTCATTTGATCGGACAAAGCCTAGGCGGCCAAGCCGTTTTGTCTGCAGGATTGATGGATTCTGAACAAAAACGCCGCACAGGTTCTTCTGTTATCAGCAGTGTTTTTGCTTACTGCCCGGTGATTGATTCACATCCTACATTTTACGACCGTGAATTGGCTTTGTTTAGTAAAACACCTAAAAAAGCCACTTTGATAAATTCTTATATGGATAAAGGCATTAAAAACTTTTTTACTGCGGGACGATCACAAGATCGCTTTTTACCTCCGTTTGATGAAACTTTAACTTCATCCAATGAACAGTACTGGCGCTTGCACGATTTTAAAAATTATTCGGACAAGTTAAGTCTTCCAACCATGATTTTAGAATCACAAAATGATCCCTTGGTGATTTACAATGACAACATTGGTCCGTTTTTACAAAGCGGCGCCTTGCAACGCAATACCAACTTGGCTGTGGTCATCACTAAAACCGGCAATCATTGCAATCAAAAAGAATCTTTGGGTTGGAAACCTGTGACTTATTTATTAAAACAACATGTGTTGTTGCACTCGCCAGAGTTTGCTCCGCAATTGAAAGATAAAACGCTGTCTGTTTTAGAAGCTTCTGCAAACCTAGCTTTAAAATCAGGCGAACGTCACGTGCAACAGATTTGGAGCGCCACTGCAGGGCAAAATTATTTAGTCAGCACATTCAGGATTGCTGATGGAAAAAATAAAATTCGGGAAGTGTCTGTGAATATTCCTTTTACAAAACTACAAGCTTTAGGTTTGCCCGTGAATCATTTATGGAGTGATTTAGATATTAGCCGAGTTTCTCGCTGGGCCAATACCAACCTACAGTGGGTTTATGGCGCTAGTGGCGCAATGGATAGCTTGCAGACACAGATCGAAGAATAAGATTTATTTTTTTAGATCCTAGATTAACGACACCAACTGCATCTTTGAGACTTCACAATATCTTGGCGCCAAATCACCTTGGCGCCAATTTTATTTGGCATTGAGCGCCGATGAAAAATCACTGACAAGAAATCAAAGCATAAGGTTTAGCCGATTCGCTGCCTGCCGCAAAAGTGCTGGCGGTTAAATCCCTAGCCACGACAACCACCGAACCCTTTAATAAAAACAGCCCCGATCTTTGCTTTGAGGCCATAACATTGTCTACACAATAAAAATCTGCTGGCTTCGATAGAACTTCAGATCCTTCACGAAACTTTGCAGCTTCTTTGGCCACGGGCGCTATATAAATAAACTCTGTTGATTTATCACCATCACGCAAGGCTTTGATTTCGATCTGCTGTAAATCCAAACCACTGATACCATTCTGTAGGTTGGCTGTAGGACTCCCTGCCACCGCTGAATTTTGAAAACATTGCAGCACCACCTGCGCACTTAAACTGCGAGCCGCATCTGTGCGCGTTCCTTGTATAGAGACTTGCTGATCGGGGCTGCGACGAAAATACAATGTGGAATCCGCTACCAGCATTAAGCCGTTCCATTGATTTTGTAAAGTCTGGCTGGATTCTGTCCAACAACTGAAATGCACCAACTCTGAATCCAAAGATTTTGCGCCATCCCTGGTCGTTAATACCGGCAGATCAGTCACCACCTGTGTAGGTGCCAAACGTCGCACTTGCACACCGGTGGTGAAGCGTGCAGATGGTGTAGAACTTGGTTTTACACTTTCCACAGGCCCATTGAAGGGATACTCGATGAGTCACGTTACTCGCACTTTGTAGGATGGTTATACCCAAACAAAC
>JBMOJS010000203.1:0-5540 GCA_049315665.1 Pseudobdellovibrionaceae bacterium
AGAAGGGCATATTACCTTGTCGGATTATGAAATCGAAAAGACCCAATTGCGGCACCCAGCAGGAAAATTATCCTGTTATATTTATATTGATTATATGAAATTAGAAATCACAGAAGCCATGGAGCGAAACCAAGAACAGCTAGAAAATGCAAATTTACGTCAGGAAGAGTTGAAAAGATTAAACAAAGCCAAGTCTGAGTTTTTAGCAAATATGAGTCATGAGTTACGAACGCCGCTAAATGGGATGATTGGTATGCTGGACATGTTAAAAACAACAGATTTAAACATTGAGCAAAAAGAACAGTTTGATGTGGTTTATAAATCTGGAGAATTTTTATTGTCTTTGATCAGCGATATTTTAGAATTTTCAAAAATTGAATCCGGCAAGTTGCAGCTTGAAAATAAGGCTTTTGATTTGCGACAAAGTATAAAGTCTGTGGGCGAAATCCTTGCGCCGTTAGTGCGACAAAAAGGATTGAATTTTATTCTGCAATTGGATGATAAAATACAAGGCTATTATTTGGGTGACGAGATTCGGTTGAAGCAAATTTTGGTTAACTTGGTAGGCAATGCGATTAAGTTTACTCCGACGGGTTCTGTATCTTTGATTGCCGACAAAAACATGAGCACCGGCCTATTCGAGATACGCGTTGTAGATACAGGTGTGGGTATTCCAGCAGCTAAACTTGAAAGTATTTTTGCCTCTTTTTCACAGGCCGATGTGTCTGACAATCGTAAATATGGTGGCACGGGGCTTGGGCTGACTATTTCTAAAGCTATTGTTAAGGCTATGGAAGGGCAGATTCATGTGAAAAGCGAAGAAGCTATTGGTTCAGAATTTATAGTTGTCATCCCTTTAATAGCAACCCAGGCGCCGGCTGCAAAAATAAAACAAATTATAGAAGGACCCGCTGTCGATGCCAGGGACTCACAGCATTCAATCAAAACTATGATAAACAAAGTTCTAGTTGTTGAAGACAATCCAGTGAATCAATTGGTGGTTACGACCATGTTAAAAAAACTGGGTTATGAAGTTGAGGTCGCCCAACATGGACAAGAGGCCGTGACTCGCATACAGCAAGGTCAGGCTTTTAATTTAATACTGATGGATTGCCAGATGCCGGTGATGAATGGCTTTGAAGCGACTGCGGCTATTCGGCAAATCGAAAATAAATTGCAGGCGCGAATGCCAATTGTGGCTTTAACTGCCAATGCCTTTCGCGAAACCAAAGAAAGCTGTTTTGAGTGTGGTATGGATGACTTTGCAACAAAGCCGATCAAGTTTGATGCTTTGAAAGAGGTGATTCAAAGAGTTATGGACAAAGTTATTTTGCAAGATAGCAATAAGTTGCACTAAGAATTACTTGTCGAGATTGATATTGCATATTGCTTGTGATTTTATAGCTTTGAACACCACAAGATAGTATTTTTGCTCTAAACCTAGACCATAGTCCAGTCGTGAAAACTTGCATGACAACATAGTAAATTTTTCTTAACCTTCTAAATATCTAAAATAAGCAACAATACTTAGGAGGGACTCGCATGCATAAGTCTTTGAAAATACTTTCTTGTTTAGCAACAATGGGCCCAGTATGGGCGTGGGCTCAAGAGGCTGCAACCACAACAGTAGCTCCCGTGGTCGAAGTTGCAGCTACAACAGTAGCCCCAGTGGTGGCAAAAATAGACACTGGTGATACAGCCTGGGTGTTGATTTCCACAGCTTTGGTTTTATTAATGACCCCGGGTCTGGCTTTTTTCTACGGCGGTATGGTCCGCACAAAAAGTGTAGTTTCAACCTTATTGCAAAGCTTTTCTGCACTGGGAGTTTTAGGATTATTGTGGGCCGTTATTGGTTACACTTTGAGTTTTGGTCCAACCCAGGGCGGTATTATAGGTGGTCTGAAATTTCTATTTTTAAATGGGGTCGGGGCAGAACCCAATGCCGATTATGCGGCCACAATACCACATTCGGCTTTTATGTTGTTTCAGTGTATGTTTGCGGTGATCACTCCCATTTTGATGACAGGAGCTCTTGCTGAAAGAATCAAATTTAAAAGTCTAATTTGGTTTTTGGTAGTATGGTCTTTTGTCGTTTATTATCCCGTGGTTCACTGGGTTTGGGGCGTTGGTGGATTCATCCGCAACTTAGGGGCCTTGGATTTTGCTGGCGGTATTGTGGTACATATGACCGCCGGTTATTCGGCTTTAGTTGCCACAATATTATTAAAATCCAGATCTGATTTTGGCAAAGTCGAAGCCAAACCCTATGACGTTGGAATGATTTTATTAGGTACTACTTTATTATGGTTTGGTTGGTTTGGTTTTAACGCCGGATCTTCATTGGCCGCCAATGGTTTAGCTGCTCAGGCTTTTGGCAATACCTTTTTTGCCTCGGGCGCTGCTTTTGTCAGTTGGATGTTGGTTGATACTTTTCGCAAAGGCAAACCCAGCGCTATCGGCGCCGCTATTGGTGCTGTCGCCGGGCTAGTGGCTGTGACTCCAGCTGCGGGCTTTGTGACTTTCACATCTGCAATTATTATTGGTTTATTGACAGGATTGATCTGCAATTATGCGGTCTCTATCATCAAAGAAACATTTAAATTGGATGATACACTGGATGTTTTTGGTTGCCATGCTGTGGGTGGAACTTTAGGAACCATCTTGACCGCTTTTTTTGCTTCCAAAGACATTAACTCTGCCGGAGCTGATGGATTATTTTATGGCTCGGCGGGTGTATTAAAAGCCAACCTTGGTGGTGCGGCCATAGTGATTGCAGTCAGTGTTATTGGCACTGTGATTGTCTTTAAATTGGTCGATGCCATATTTGGTATGCGTGTCAGCACAGCTGATGAGTCCGCAGGCCTAGACAAAAGTCAGCATGGTGAGTTTATCAACAGTAATTTTGAGAACGTAAAATAAATTTATTTTGCATCTAAAGCTAGCCCCTTCTTGAACCGAAGGAGGGGCGTGGTGCAAAATGAGTACTAATACCGATAAAAAAAACAACAATGCCAATGGCTTAATTGCTGCCAGTTGTGATTTAGAAAGCTCTTTAAAAATTTTTGAAGAGATCAATCAAAAGTCCCATTTTATAGCCTTGTCTGCCTCTATCGAAGGCGCCAGAATGAAAAGTTTGGGAACTTTTTCAGTCGTGGCCCAACAAATTGCCCTACAATCTTCTAAAAACAGTGAGTTGAGTGAGCGCTTGCGCACGCTGGTGAATAAAATTAAAACTCAAGCTTTTGAGGCTGTGGCCATTCGTAATTTAGAATTGGCGGCAGATTTAATTGATAAATTGGATCGTAATTTATTTGAGCGCAATTGTGATGTGCAAGCCTGGGGTACTTTTGATGAAGTGAAAACCGCTTTATCAGAGCTGAGTCCAGAGTCTGCCCAAAAGGCCTCGGAGCAGTTAGAAAAACTGGTGGGCATTTATGTGGTCTATTTAAATTCCATATTGCTGGACTTCAATGGACAAGTGGTTTGTTCACCACGTAAGAAAGAATTGTGCGGTCAAAATTTAAGTCGTGAGTTATGGTTTCAAGAGGCCCTGTCTGGCAAAGTGACTGTGACCGATCTTCAATTTTTTGAATTTTTAGAAAATCATTCTGTTCTTTATTGTGCCCCAGTGATGTCTGCAAACAATGAAGTTATTGGAGTTTTGGCCAATTGTTTTGATTGGCAGTATGCTCAAGAAATGATCACTAGCGCAGGATTTTCAGACAAAACCAAAGCTTTGGTCATTGATAATAAAGCGCAAATCATTGCCTCTAAAAGATCCTCACAAATATTAAAAGACAATTTAGAATGGTTAGAAGCTGGCGAACGAGCCACCAATAAAACCCGGGGCTACAGTTTAGAAAAAGCCCGCAATGGTGAAAATTTAGCCGTGGGATTTGCTTACACCAAGGGCTATAATGCCTATGCGGGAAAAGGCTGGTCGGCCCTTATCTGTGAAGGTTTAGCTGGTTTTCAAACTACAAACGCGTGTTTTGTCACGGAAGAACTTTTGGTTGCAAGCACTGCGGTTGTTTCACAAATTCAGTCTGAAAAATCCGGAAGCGAATTGTTGAACACCATGAAAGAAATCAACTTATTGGTGGAAGAAATCAATTCCAACAATCGCGAAGTGCGTTTGCTGGCGGTCAATGCCTCTATTCAAGCGGGGCTTGCTGGATCCGAAGGGGAAGGCTTTTCGATCATTGCAAACGAGGTCGCTCATCTGGCGCAAAAAAGTCTGGTGTTTGTGGATGGAGTCAATATTTCTACTAAAAATCTTCGCCATTCGGTTGAAGAATCCAGTGCTGTTCGTCAATTGGATGCTGCCAAAGACACCATCAGTAAGGTGGATCGAAATCTTTTTGAAAGGTATTGTGATATTCAAGCCTGGTCCACCTTTTCAAAGTTTCGTGAAACTTTGGTGGCTGATGAAAAAGGCGATAAAGCAGCGATGGATTTATTAAAAAACATCCATCGTATTTATGAAGTGTATCATGATATCTATGTTTTAAACTTATCTGGTCAAGTGGTGGCCAATGCTACGGCCCCAGGCATGGTGGGTAAAGACTTCTCTAAAAGCCCATGGTTTGTAGCGGCTGCAGCTGGTCAGATATATTATAGCGATGTTATTTATTCGGACATTTTAAAAAGCCCAGTCATCACTTTTAGTAGTGGAATATACAATGATAAACAAGAAATTATTGGCGTGATTGCTAGCCAATTCAATTGTAATTTTATCAATGATATTTTAAAAGCAACTATTGTAGATTCAGCCAGCGAGTGTCTTTTACTAAATGCACAAGGTCTGGTTATTGCTGCAAAGTCTAGCGAGGACGTTTTAAAAAGAAAACTTAAAAATACGCCCTCATTTGTTCTTCATTTTCAGCCCGGCGCTTTTGGCGTGGACTCTGAAGCCAATGATATGAATATCGCTTATTCTTCGTCCAAGGGATACAACACCTACAAAGGGCAGGATTGGACTTTGGTGGCCCAAAAACCCAAATCAAACTTGAATCAGCAAGAGCAACTGACCCCAGCAGAACGCTTTAAACAAAAAATGCGGAGGGCCGGATGAAATTTTTAAATTTTATTTTAGACTCTCAACATTTTGGCATAGATTTAAAATTTGTGCGCGAGGTGATTGCCTTTCCAGAAATTTCTAAAATACCATCTTCTTCCAAAGATTTTTTGGGCGTGACGAATTTGCGTGGACAGATCATTCCGATCTATGATTTGCGCATTAAATTTGAAATCGAGCCCACTTTGACTTATGACACCGCTGTGATAATTTGTGAATTGCAGCAGCACCCTGTGGGTATAGTGGTGGATGTGATCAATAATGTCGTGGCCCCTAAGGATGAAGATATTTCAGAATTGCCTTTAAGTGATGATGCCGCCACAGATGCAGTTTCGCCAGTATCACATATTGTAAAACATGAACGTCAAATTGTTGTTTTGGTAAATATGTCTAAAATCATTTCGTCTTTGGCTAAAGATATATCTAAGATCAAAGAAGTGATGAGCTCTTTCAAAGATGCGGC
>JBMOJS010000204.1:0-5516 GCA_049315665.1 Pseudobdellovibrionaceae bacterium
ATTGGCCAAGTCACCCAAAAAAGAAGTTCGGACCGTTCGCCATCGGTTTTAGGTGATGGCAAATTGGTAGAGCTTGCCGAATGGACCGGCGGCACCGGCAAAATTGCCAGCATGGTGGTGCGGAAAAAAAATAAAGCCGCCTTAAAACGCGATGCCCAGAATCAAGATTCAGAAGCTGAAAATGAAGATTTTGAAGATGATGAAGCTGCAAACGAAGATTCAGACACCCAGGACTTAGATACAAATTCTAGCACCGAAGCAAATATGAGCAAACCTAAAGTTCAAAAAAATGCGGCTGATATTGTGATCGTGGATACGGATTTGTCCCCTTCACAATTGCGCAATCTAGAAAGCGCCACTTCGGTGACTGTTTTAGATCGAACGGGTGTGATCATCGAAATTTTTAGCCGCCATGCCCGCACCAAAGCAGCGCGCTTGCAAGTTGAAATCGCCCGACTGACCTATGTAGCCCCGCGCTTGCGCGAAACTGGGGGCGGTGAAGATCGCCAAGGTGGCGGTGTTGGCGGAAAAGGCGCTGGCGAAACCAGTTTGGAATTGGATCGCCGCCGAATTAGGGATCGCATCAAAGAACTTAAACAAGAATTGTCTGCCATTGGCAACGAACACCAACAACGCCGGGCCAAGCGTGAACAAGAAATCAGTGTGGCTTTGGTGGGTTACACTAATGCCGGAAAATCATCACTGATGCGGGCTTTAACGGGCAGTGAGGTTTTGGTGGCTGATAAACTTTTTGCCACCTTAGATACCACCGTGCGCCCCTTACATCCAGAAACTCGTCCGAAGGTTTTAATTTCTGATACGGTAGGGTTTATTAAAAAACTGCCTCATGACTTA
Source organism: Pseudobdellovibrionaceae bacterium (assembly GCA_049315665.1). Classification (GTDB taxonomy): domain Bacteria; phylum Bdellovibrionota; class Bdellovibrionia; order Bdellovibrionales; family Bdellovibrionaceae; genus JBMOJS01. Next base: position 856 of record JBMOJS010000204.1, read on the forward strand.
GTGGCCTCCTTCAAATCCACTCTGGATGAAGCCCTGCACGCTTCGTTGCTGTTGTTTGTGGTGGACGCATCAGATCCATCTTTTCGTTCGCAACTTGAAGTCACACAAAATGTTTTGTCTGAAGTGGGGGCTACAGAAGTGCCAAGACTTTTGATTTTGAATAAAAAAGATCGTCTAACTGATGAACAGTTTCAGGCCTTGTCGCAAGAATATCCACAGGCTGTTTTTATTTCTACCCGCCAGCCTAAAGATATTCAAAGTTTGACAGAAAAGATCATGAGCTATTTTGAAAGTCATATGATAGATGAAGACTTGTTTATACCCTATATAGCCCCTGGTATGATTGGCGATGTGCGGGCAAAAATGAAAGTTTTGTCTGAATCCTACAATGAAAAAGGCACCACTTTACGAGTGCGCAGTACACCGGAACTTTTAGAACAAATGAAAAAAAAGATTTCGATCAGTGCCCGGGCCGCAAGACAAAGCTAGAGCATATCAGGCGGCAGCCCCACCACCGGGACGTCCAGAAAAAGCAGCGCTTTCTGGATCAATAGCTTCGGCTTCGTTCAAGCCCAAAGCCCCTTCTTGTTTCGCAGGGATCTTTAAGATGAATCGCGTGTGACCCGTTTCATTGTCATAAACCAAAGTGCCTTTGTGTTGTCTGGCGATGCCTTCAGAATTACTAAGCCCCATACCAGTTCCATCGCCCACTTCTTTGGTCGAAAAAAAAGGTTGAAACATCTTTTCCACCACGGGTGCTGCAATTCCTGAACCCGAATCCACCACCGACAACTTACACCATGTCTCTTCAACCACCAACTGCACTTGGATTTTTTTGTCCTCAATTTCTAAACGTTTTAAGGCATCCACAGAGTTGTTCAAAAGATTGATCACTGTTTGAGCGATCTGGGTTTCACGACAATCCACCATAGTGGATGTAGGTTTTTGCCATTCGATTTCAATATGGCTCCCCTTGGCTTTTTCGCGCAACATCTCGACCGTATTATCTATAGTCACACTTAAATCACAGCTGCGAAAAGGATCATTTTCACCGTTTCGCGCAAAGATCAACAACCCCTTGGTGATCTTGCCAATACGGTCCACGATCTCGACAATCTTTTGCGCCGAAGTTTTGACTTTTTCTGGATCCAATTGATTCTTTTCAGCCCAGCGTAAGATCATCCCAGCTTTGCCAGTGATGATTGACATCGGGTTGTTGATCTCGTGAGCAATACCGCCGGCCATTTCACCCATGGATGCCATCTTCGCTGATTGCAAGCGCGCCCGCTCGGACTCACCCAGTTTTTCCATGGTGCTGACCAATTGATTTGCAGATCCTAGTCTTTGCATGATCATAAATATATTCAAAGATAAAAAAGCTATAAGCTGAAAAATGACTCCGACATAGGTCAAAGTCGGCACTTGATAGATATAGCCAAATACAGGAACGCTGATCAGCATAATCACTGACGACAATACATAGTGCCATGTACGGCTTATATAAATGGCACAGGCCCCAGTCACTGTGTAACAGCCAGTAATATAAATGAAGTGGTAGTGATTCATTGAACCGAAATAAACCATTCCTACGAATAAAAAAGGAAATATAATAGGTATTAAAGATTCTATAAATGCATAATTTATTTTTTTAAAAAAGGTAACTCGACAAAAAATCAAAACACCTAACAACCCCACGACACCGCGATAAATCATGTCCTCTTTTAAATTAAAAACATAGATGCACAGATAACCAAATGGAAAATAAACAAAAGTAAAAGCGAAAGCTAGAATTTGAAATCTTAACTTATTAAAAAACAATTGGTTTTGCAGGTCTTGAATACTTTGCATACTTAGTATTGTTCGGTAAACTATTCTTAAACTCTAGACTAGATATAGTCTTGTCTTTGGATACTGTTCATTTGGAAATAAGAACTGGACCAAGGTTCGGGCCATTAAGGTGACGCCACTATCAGGCGGCAGCTCCGCCCCCAGGACGTCCAGAAAAAGCAGCGCTTTCTGGATCAATAGCTTCGGCTTCGTTCAAGCCCAAAGCCCCTTCTTGTTTCGCAGGGATCTTTAAGATGAATCGCGTGTGACCCGTTTCATTGTCATAAACCAAAGTGCCTTTGTGTTGTCTGGCGATGCCTTCAGAATTACTAAGCCCCATACCAGTTCCATCGCCCACTTCTTTGGTCGAAAAAAAAGGTTGAAACATCTTTTCCACCACGGGTGCTGCAATTCCTGAACCCGAATCCACCACCGACAACTTACACCATGTCTCTTCAACCACCAACTGCACTTGGATTTTTTTGTCCTCAATTTCTAAACGTTTTAAGGCATCCACAGAGTTGTTCAAAAGATTGATCACTGTTTGAGCGATCTGGGTTTCACGACAATCCACCATAGTGGATGTAGGTTTTTGCCATTCGATTTCAATATGGCTCCCCTTGGCTTTTTCGCGCAACATCTCGACCGTATTATCTATAGTCACACTTAAATCACAGCTGCGAAAAGGATCATTTTCACCGTTTCGCGCAAAGATCAACAACCCCTTGGTGATCTTGCCAATACGGTCCACGATCTCGACAATCTTTTGCGCCGAAGTTTTGACTTTTTCTGGATCCAATTGATTCTTTTCAGCCCAGCGTAAGATCATCCCAGCTTTGCCAGTGATGATCGACATCGGGTTGTTGATCTCGTGAGCAATGCCGCCGGCCATTTCACCCATAGAGGCCATCTTCGCTGATTGCAAGCGCGCCCGCTCGGACTCACCCAGTTTTTCCATAGTTAAGACCAGATTATTTTGATCTTGCACCCGAACATGGATCAAATACCCCAAAAACACACCCACTGTGATGGTTAAAAAAAATGTGGCGGTCCAGGGCTCTTGAGGGATGTCATCTTGCAAAGCAAAAATAGGAATCAACAATGTGCCAGGCACTATGGTTAACAAAAAATGCTTTAATGTATTTGAAAAGGAGGACATTACGACTGGCATGCACATTGTACCAACGACGTACAACATCCGATAATTATTAGAAGATATCGCGTGCACAATTTGAATAAAGGCCGCCGAAAAAAACAAACTCATAATCCATTCGGCAGAGTAGGGATTAAAGTATTTGCTTTTGGCGTAAAGGGCAAAACCAATACCTAAAAATCCCAAAAAAAAGCGAAAAGCAACAGCATCTTGGGCATGAAAAAAATATTCATTCAACAATGACCAAGGGGACCAACCAATAATAATAGATAGACCAAAATAAAAATATTTTTTTCGACTGTATTTAAGATCTAATAAATACTGTGATTCTTTGGCCATATTCATCCCTCACCAGGACTTGTCGGCAAAGATTTATAATTCTAAATTGGACTTTGGGCTGTCCCGCTTGGCAATAAACAATCTTGTGATCACAAAATAAATGCAGGCACGCCCAAATTAAAATTACAACCATCCACAATCACTAGAAAAATATAGTTTTCTGCAGAAAGGTTTTTTTTCAGAATGCAATTTAGAATCCAGATTTTAAAGCTTTTAGCATGAAAGCTTTATTCTGCGGCATCCAAAAATTACCGCAGTGACCACCACCTGGAAACAATACCGCTCGATCGCCAAAAGACTCTTTTAAAAAATCTACATCCCCGGTTTTTAATAAAAAATCGTTGGAATTATGCACTAAAAAAATCTTATCATTGTTTTGAATATAACTTTTCAAAGCATAAAAATTAGAATTTTTTATTAAATCTTCAAAGGTCGTTGTTCTGTTATCGATCACTTTTAAACCCAAAATAACTAGCTTTTCAAAATAAGATTGAAAATTGAATAAACCGATTTCATTCATACGCGCGGTTCTATTCCATTTGGACAACGGAGACTTCAGAACTCCCAAATCACGGATCTGTTGAGTTGTAAAAATAATATCCACTAACGAATCATGAAACTGTTTGCCAATGATGTACTTCATTTCATCTTCAGAAAAATATTTATTTCTTTCTAAATTCACTAAGTACCTAAACACTTCATCGGGATCCTTCATGTCTTTCACTTTTGTTGCTACAGCAAAAAACCGCTGATCCACTGTGGCCGCACGTTGTGGTGGAATATTTTTTATATTTGCAAAATAGTTATCCAACAATTTCAAGCCATAGCCCAAATCAACAGGGCTATTGATCATCAATACACGTTTAAAATTAAACACTTTTTGTTTTTCATCAATGCGATTCAGATACAATGAATGATAAGCGCCCAAAGAATAACCAGCAATGCCATAAGAGGTGACTTTAAGCCCGGTTTGCTTTTTTAAAGAAATATCCACTTTTTTCAAAGCTTCGTAATAATCAGCGACATCATCTTCAGTATTGCCAACCAGCCCTGTGCGACTGCCTGACAAACTGAATTGCCAATTAAAACCACTGGGCAAGGTCACAACATGAAACCCCGCATTGTAAAAAAGCTCGGACAAAAACAAAGCTTTTCCATCCGTAGCAAAACCCCCTAGGCCTGCAATCACAAAAATCAAGGGAGCTGCTTCAGCTCGTTGGCGCAAAGTGACGTTCAAACGCTCACGACCCTCTAATAAAAATACATTTCCGCGGCCGGCCAGTAGGGGCACCTCGTAGTTGACCTCGAAACGGGTTTGAGAGTTGGTGATCCCAGAAGCTAT
>JBMOJS010000205.1:0-5503 GCA_049315665.1 Pseudobdellovibrionaceae bacterium
ATTGGTATTTGGTGCCTGCTAAATTAGATCCGATCTCTAAACCCAAACTTGGTTTGCAGATTCGAGATTAGCAGATCCTGCTCAACCCCTTCCTACGTCGCAATTATTTTATCATAACATATTGAAACTACGTAAATATTCAATATTCCAAATCGGAATATTGAATATTTGTGAAAAAAAGTAGATACTGTAATCATGAAAAAAACAGTCTCATTAAAACCTCAAGATGTAGCCCTACTAGCAAAGTTAATTACCTATAAAGGTGATCAATGGCGGCAAGTGGATTTAGCCCAAGAACTTGGCCTGAGTCAGGGTGAAATAGCAAAGTCAATTTCACGGCTGAGCAAAGCTGGGTTGATCAACGAAAAACGTGTGAACCGCCTGGCTGCATTGGAGTTCATATTGCATGCTGTGAAATATGCATTTCCCGCAGAAGTTGGAGCTTTGACTGTTGGAATTCCTACAGGTATTTCAGCCCCGGCACACGAAAAAATGGTTGTACAAAGTAGCAACGATATTTACGTTTGGCCCTCAACTCAAGGCAGTCATCGCGGACAACTAATAAAACCATTTTATGCAAATCTTGCAGAGGCCGCTTTAAGAGATTCTGATTTTTACGCCTTCATGGCTGCGATTGAAATATTACGAATTGGACGTGCCAGAGAAAGAAAGTTGGCTCAGATATATATTGAAGGAAAGATAAAAAATTTATGAGCACTGTAGAAATGATCAAACTTATTGCTCATGCACTTGGTGAGCTGAATGACCGCGCTGTTTTTGTAGGCGGCGCAACGGTGCCATTTTATTTACCACCAGTTTTTTTGCCGCAAATTCGACCAACTGAAGACATTGATGTTGTTATGGAAATTGTCGGACGTAGGACTAAATGGATTAATGAAGATGCCCTTCGAGCCAAGGGTTTCACCCACGATACAAGCGAGGGGGCCCCCATATGTAGATGGGTATACCGCAACCTTAAAGTTGATATTATGAGTACAGACGCTTCTGCATTTGGGTTTACTAATAGGTGGTACCAAGAAGGTGTTGATACAGCAATAGAAGTTGAAACCAACCCCGTGAGCGTAAAGATATTTAGTCTACCTTATTTTTTGGGTTCAAAGATTGAAGCTTTTAAATCCAGAGGCCGTGATGATTATCGTGGATCAACTGATATGGAAGATATTATCGCTGTCTTAGAAGTTGCACCTGAAAATCTATTTGAAGGTATGTTACTAGCAACCTCTAAAGGACTGCAGTTTTACTTAAAGGAAGAGTTTCAAAAATTTACGCTGAGTCGAGATTTTTTAGATGCCCTCCCAGGGATAGTATTTAATCGCACAAACTCCCATGAAGCTGCTAGAAATTTAATAGAAAGAATGAAAACATTTAGTAAACAGCTATGATCTGTAATTTATTTTTGCCAGCATATGTTATGGTTGCCCGCCACTGCTGCGGATGGCGGGAAAACCTCGCCGAGGCTGCTCTTTTATGCAGCCTCAACTCCTATAAGTGGAGACATCCCTACTTTCTTGGAAACAACTGATTCAAATTTCTATGGTCTTGTTTTAGAAGTTGCTGAAGTCGTTGGCAGCCGTTGGGAATAACTGGTCTCAGCAGACTTTCTATTTCAAATATTTGGGCCAGCCAGCGCTGCAAATATTCTGAGAGTACTGAAAATTTAGATTGTTCAAGTTGGTTCAGTTCACCCATCGTTGAAATACAGTCAGAGATTAAATCTTTGAGCTCATCTTGAGCAATCGGTGTTGTTGTTTTTCAGATGTTCCATTACTTAAAAAGTAAGGGTCTGAATAGGAATTTAAAGAGAGTCTAAAAAGTGTAAAACCTGTTGGCGCTCTGACTTTACCAAACTCATAAATCTTCTTTTTGAAAATTCAGCTTCACCACCATGCCATAGAATAGCTTCTTCAACTGTTTCGGCTCGTCCATCATGCAAGAAGGTGGCTCTTGGATTTACTGTTTTAGTATGTCCTAAACCCCATAAGGCTCGGGTCTTCCATTCTGATCCAGAAGCTCCGTAGTCTCGACGACCATCGGCTAAACCTTCTCCCATGTCATGTAGAAGCAAATCCGTGTAAGGAAAAATCAATTGATTCGAAAAAGACGGGATCTGTAAATGTTGTCCAGTGACGAAGGATGGTTGATGACAACTGGCACAGCCTACCGTGTGAAAAAGTCTCTCACCAGCCAAGGCTTCAGGATCATCCATATTTCTTCGTTGGGGAACCGCCAGTGTTTGTGTATAAAATACTAAATCATCCGCCCATTCTTTGCGCAGCTCTACTGCGGCAGATAGTTTATAAAAAGGTCGAAAGGCATCAAACAAGGGTGTATCGACTATGCTTTCAAAAGGAAATGCATAATTGGTAACACCCATATCTCCATTCAAAGCGCCTAAGCTCTGTTGAAAAACTGAAGGCGTATTGGCTTTTAAACCAAAACGTCCTAAAGATACCTTTGGAGTAATATTACTCATTTGTTTTTGTACATCGTGCACATAGTTAGGACGTCCAGAAACCCCTTCTGCGGATAAATCTTTTTTTGCCAATTGCAAAATATCGGACTCTTTGATGGCTTCTAAAAGTCCCAAGCCAAAAACAGGAGGTCCAAGTCTTGGGCTGATTTTAACATCTTCTTGCCATAAACGACTGTAGGGCTTGCCATCAGCGCCAATGCTTTGATCATAGGGATTTAAAATTCTAAAAATAGGCTTTCGCAAACGAACTTTAGTTTTATCAGGATATTCCACTTCCGAAAAAACAAATTTCATTTGTACTTCTGCCTGTCCCAAGCCTGGGTGTGTGGGTCTTACACCATAAAGGCCAGCGTGAAAAAGCTGGGTTGAATATCCTGGTACAGGTTTAGGCCCTTGTACAGACATTATTTTTTGGTCATCATCTTTAATTTTATCTTCAATACTTATACGCAGAAATAATCCTGAGTTTTGATTCAAGCGCACCCACTGGTCTTGACCTTGGCTAGATACTGGAAGTACGCCCCGACCATCGCGAGCATGACAGGTGATACAGGTTGTTGCATTATAAACTGGGCCAAGGCCTTTTAAAATAGCCGACTCGCTATTAGAAAAAGGACGCTCAAAAAAAGCGTCCCCTGATAAATGTCTTTCAAATTGCTCGGGAGTTAATACTGGGCTTGGCTGTGAATAAGCGTGTATACTTTTATCATTCCAAAAAACGGTATTGTCTCCCCCAGCTTTAATGCCCGAACCATGCATCACTTCTGCAGACAAAATTGTGATAATTGCTAAAAATCGACGCCCAATTAACATAAGCCTACTTATTCATAAGTATAACAGTTTGTTCAAGAGTTGCTTGCAAAGTCTCTAAGGTTTTGGCAGCAGCTAAAGCTCTTTTTCTGCCTTCAGGATCAACAGAGGCTTTTTCTAAAGACAGTTTTTTAACACCTGGGATAGCTTGAATGGCTACTAGGGCATCGCGAATCTGTTTTTGAATCAGTTGAGCTTGCTCTGAATATTTTAATGCAATCCATTGTTGTAAGCCCAATCCTTTTTGTGAAGAATACTGACCATTGTAAACACTCAGAACACTATACATATTAAATACTAAATCAGTTAAAGAGTTTTGCGAATAAGAGGATTCAAAAAGTGCAGGCTGCGCTTCGGATAAAGTAGCGCCTAGTGGTTCTAAAATTTTTGCAGCCGATGCTTCAGTAACGATATCTGTTACACTTTGTAAGAGCTGAATTAAAACAGCTTTATTTGTATTGAAGAAAGGATTGTTGGTTTCAGGATTGCTGATCAGGTTAATATATGGTGCTGACTGGGCATCTTCTGGGTTGTGATTTTTTGTCCAAGCTTGCAATAATTTGTCAGACTGACCTTTTAATGCTTGGCAAGTTAATGTTAAATACTGCTGTTCGCGAGGCTTTAAATTATTGCTTTTTGCAAACAAAAAATACTCAATCACGTGAAAGCCTTGAAAAGACTCGCCCAAGTTTTCTAAAAGTTCAGGTTCTAAAGTGTCTTTAGACTGAATCACTTTTTCGATGTCAGAGGTGTTTATAGGCCAGCTGTCCATCATTGGATCTACAGACAAGGCGTCTACAGGACCAAATAAAAAAGCTTCCGTATGTTCCCATGCCGCGCGAGCTTCTTTCCAGTCCGATTGTGCTTTACGTTTAGATGGCACCGTTTTTTTCTGAGCAAATTGTACGCATGAAGTTGCAAGCTGAGATGTAGATTGAGCTAAATCTTTATAGCTTTTTAAAATCACCGTTTGAGCAATATTTTGTACAGTTTTGGCTTCTGATTCTTCTGAATTGGCCTGAACTGTAGAGGCCACAGCTAAACTTAACAATATACTTAGAGCTTTTGTCGCAATTGGATTTAACATAGTCGAACTCCTTTATGGTCATTGAATGGGTGGAACCTATTGCATAAGCCAAATCAGAGTCAAAACTATAAGTAAAAACAAAATAAATGAATGGCAAATGATAAATGTATTGAAAATTAAATGAGAATAAATTCATCTAAAGATTGGATTTAGCACTTCTTAAGACATCGATGAAAATATAAATAGTATCTTTTAACACTGAGCCCACTACAATCTTACTTTGAAATAAAATTTTACTCCCGGCAATATCTAGCCAGGAGCTTCTGTTGTATGAATTAATATAAGTTTATTAAATTTCGTGTTTGCACTGATAAACCACTCTATTTAATGAGACAGTAGCAGTGGGATTGATTTTAGAAATTACGACTTTTAAATCGTACTTTGGCGGCGGGTTTCTTGGCGCAAAAGCTGGATCAATTGGTTTCTCTGTTAAGGATAAAGATTGGGAAGTTTCCTCAACTTGCTGAAGCCAAACAAATCGGTAAACTCCTGACTGCCCATAATGAATACGGAGATGCAAACCAGAGACCTCCGACAGCATGATCGCTACGGCTGGGCCATCAGCCAATTGAATTCGATTGAAGCACGTGTATTGTAAACTCATTTGATCTTTCATGCCTCCCGTTTCTCTAGTGGATTGGGCGTTGGTAGCTATGGCAAAACTGACCATTAAAAGCACAGTAATAATTTTTTTCATTTTTTCTCCTTTTTGTAGTTTTTAGTTATTGGGTACATTGCAAAAGTTACGTTATAAGTCTGGGTCGATTGCCCCCCCGAAGTTAAAAAATTGGCAAGTTTTCTGCGAAATTGTTTAATCAGCTCTTTAGCTTCAGGGATTTTCGAAGGGTCAATGGCGCAGGTGATTGTGGTCATGTCTCTGGTTTCAAGGGGTTCACGATCAATGGATTCAATCGCTTTAAAAAGAAACTGTTTTTGCAGATTTCGCTTAACGAAATTTGTTGATAGCTGCGTAACATTGGTGGTTTGACCTGAGGTTGCATCCGTTATGATTCCTTTACCAGAGATTTTTATGAATCCTAGTTTTTTTAGCCGGGATAGTGCTGTAGTAATCTCTGCATCTTGGAGATCAAAGACTTGTGCTAAAGATTTTG
>JBMOJS010000206.1:0-5452 GCA_049315665.1 Pseudobdellovibrionaceae bacterium
GTGGTCCTTTTGTTAAATAAAAAAATCCATCTACAACCCTGCCAACCACCAGTATGGGCCCGCAATGGGCATCAGCAAACTTTAGTTGCACACTTTTTACCATCACCACCATTACCTAATGACAGTCAACTTGTGCAGATGACCTTGCCCGATGGCGACCGCTTAGTAGCTCGACTTTTTGCAAAAAGTAGTGATAAGGTCATCAGCTTGTTTCATGGCCTTGGGGGCAGCATACAATCCGACTACATTCGCCGGTCCGTGCAAATATTTTCAGCCCAAGGCTATACTGTTTTTGCAGTCAACCACAGAGGCCAAGGCGAAGGCCTTGGCTTAGCAAAAAAACCTTACCACTCGGGCTGTTCAGAAGACTTATCTGCAGCCTTAAAATACATTCGAAATATTTATCCCCAGGCGAAACACTTGGCTTTTGGTTTTTCTTTAGGGGCCAATGCTTTACTGCATTTATTGTCACGCGTGCAAGATTCTACTTTGGTGCAACCTGATTTCGCTGTGGCGGTCAATCCCCCCGTTGATTTGCAACAGGCGGCTTTACTATTAAAAAAAGGACTGAACCGCATTTATGATTGGCGATTTGTACAAGATTGTCGGCAAGCCATTAAGTATAAAATCCAATCAGGACTTTTGCATGAAAACATTTTATTGCCAATTGGCACTACCCTTTATGATGTGGACCGTATTTACACGGCGCCCGCGATTGGTCTTCGTAGCCGTGAAGAGTATTACAGCACTTGCTCGACCCATAAGTTTTTAGAAAACATAAAAACACCCACGGTCATTTTGATGTCAGAAGATGATCCATTTATTGATTTCAAAGCCCATGTGTCTGCGGTAAAGTCCGATCAGGTCTACTTGCATCTTGAAAAATATGGTGGTCACTTGGGTTACCTCAGTAAATACAAAACCCCCTTGGGCACCTATCGCTGGCTGGACTACGCCTGTTCGACTTTTGCAGAAAAATTATTGGGTTATTAAACAAGTTTCATACTGCTACGACACTCACGTCTAAACTGTAGTCAAGTACAGTTTAGACGTGAGTAAAATGCACTTGACTGCAGTTTAAACAGGATGTTTTTAGTAGAAATTTTATTACTCTTTTAGACGACAGAGAATGGTCATTGGCCCATGTGTAAATTCTACTTTAAAATCAGCCTATGAGTGCTTATTTCAACAAGTATTATTTTATAATACCCCGCACGCTCCCGCCGCTTAACTTATTATAATCTTTAGGTTATTCTACTTTGTATGAACAATTTGGTTTAAGTATTGTGATAAGTTTTGCAACTTCGATCTAGAATCCCTCTCAGCTTTTAGATACAAGCATTCCGTTGCAACATAAAAAAACAAATTTATAAACAAAATTGGGGTAATCAATGAAACTATCAATCTATGCTTTAATTTGCATACTGTCTTTTGTCGGATGTACTAAAGAAAAAATAATAGAAAAGATTCCTTTAGAAAATGAACAAAAAAATACTCGCTTCGAAATTTCCTCGACGGCTACGGCTGAAGAATTGGCCTTGGCCGGCGAACAGCTTGTTTCTATGGAATACTTTCCTTTAGCCAATCAAATATTTTCACAAGCCTTAGAAAAAGATCCAAATAACTTTAGAGCACAGTTCTATAGCAAAATGCTACAAAGACTCACTGTTTTTAAGGGCTTTGCAAAACGCCTTAGGCCTTTTGCTAAAAACTATGGTGATTTACAAAAATTTGACAAAGCATTTTCAAATTGGCCTGAATCAAGTTTAAAAACCTTTTTCTACAACGGACCTGAAGATATTGAAAATGAATCTCAAGCCATGGACTTATTGGTTTCCTATAGGGATGCAGTGAATGACTTTCGTTTATTTTTGAAAGAGAATAAAAATCAAAATATAACTTTGAATTTGAACACAAGACTTTTTGAACAAAAAATACAAGATAGACTTAAAAATGACACCTGTCGTTTTTGGGAAGAGTCCACGGAAGGTAGAAAAAAACTTCCTGGTAATAGCTGGAGTAATGATAATAACAACAAAACTATTCAAGTGGAGTGTGATTATACCCGATTGTTACAAGTAAAAGTCAATCCGGCCGATCTTATGGCACTACGACAGACTTTATCTGCTGAAGTTTTTTATTATACAATTTATACTTCATACGAACTTGAGGGCTTCCACCAACTCTTATTATTTAAAGAAAAATATCCAAAAGCCTCTAGTGAAAGCATTCAAAATTTCGTTGAAACCAAACTTCCAAAAATGGGAAAACTAAGAAAGGATCATAAACTCAATTTATTCAACGAATTGGGTAGTGACTACCTATCTGCCTTTAAAAGCGTACTAGAAAATCAAAGAACACTTTGCCCATCAGATGCGCAAAAAAATGGCAAGCTTCGCCCAGGGTATTTATTTGAAACAGGTCTTTGCAGCAATCACAGCAATCCCTATGAACATATAACTCAAGTTGAAAATGCATTAAATGATGTTTTAACATTTAAAGGAATCACCCAAGCCGGACAAGAAAAAGAAGTGGTTTTAGACTTAAAGCAATTTTTTGGTTCACCTGTGAAAGACTTAAGACAGCTGACTGCGCAAACCTACAACCGCTGCGGGGATCCGCTTTCTTTAAAAGACCCTACTTGGGGCGGTCTGTTTGTTAATTCAGATGCTGAAGACTTTATGATTTCTGCAAAAAAAGAATGTCACTAATGTCCGCTATTAACTTCTGTACAAATAAGATTTTAAAAATGCACTTGTTAGCAATTTCGCTAACAAGTGCATTTCATTGTTTTACTGCTTATGCAAATACACTTCATCAAGGAAGCAGCTTTAAAACTTTTAAAATGACAGTGTGTAAAGTAAATAGCAGCACATGCGTAGAACTAAATTCCGAGCAAGCAGAAATGTCACTTTTGCAACCTATATATTATATTAAATCTGGTGAGATTTTACTTTATGAAAAAAGCAAAATGAAACTTAAAAAACAATTTTCAAATGGATTTGTAGATTTGAACAATAATATTTTTAGTTATTTCAGTTTAAACAATAAAGTAGAAACATCATTTGATTTAATTAGTTTCAAAGAAAGCAAATTTTAATGAAAGAAAAATATACTTTCTTCTTTATGCAAATACTCTCTATTTTCTATTTTCTTTTTAATTCCGGATGCCAGTTAAAAAGTGAGCATATTATAGAATACACTCCTGTAAACAAAGGCACACCTGGGGCCGAAGTTCTTCAAAGCCCAAGCAATGAGGACGGAGGCTATCATAGCGGTGGCGGGCATGGCGTTGACGGAAAACCTTTGGAATTTTACCGACAGTCTTTATTTAGTAAAGTTGAGTTTGGACCTATTAAAGATTTGATTTTACTTTTACATCAGCAGGCCCCTGGTTTTGCAGCAGCACTACAACATATTGCTGATGAGAGATCATGGTACTTTATCCCTATCGAACTCAATAAAATTCCTGAACCAGTTATTGGAAATGGCTTTCAACTGGAACAACTGGCTTTGCACAAAAGAAAAGAAATTTGGATTTCTGCTCCATTTTATAATTTAATGACAGCTGCACAAAAACAGGACTTATTGATTCATGAATTAGTTATGGGTGTATTTTTGCTTCAATACCAAGATAAACTAGACCAATGTTTGTCTCAAACTGCAGCATACTCGATTTTGAATGAACTCGACCAAAAAAAACTAGCACGAAAAAAGTGCTACTCCAACTATGGACTGAATTTAACCGACAGAGGCCAAACATTAACGCTAACTGATGACAATTATACAAGCATACGGTTTTTATCTCATCAGCTATTACATCAATATACGCAAATCAATTTTGAGGAATTTCCGATGTGGTTAAAAGTGCATGGATTTATAATTCAGGAGCCTGAATGAATATTTATGATTATGATGACTATAAAAAATATTGGAGCGACAGATCTTTAAATCGCCCTAAAAAAGGCCATGGAGAAAACTCCCGTCTAGCGAAGTATCTTAATGTTTCTACAACAATGGTCAGTCAGGTGTTTAAAGGTGATAAACACATCAGCCTAGAAATGGCTTGTGATATTGCTGACTACTTAAATCTCTCTATTGAAGAAAAAGACTACTTTATTTTAATCACTGACTATCAAAAAGCAAACAGCAATAAACTAAAAATAGTTTTTAAAAATCAAATCAAACGCATTCAAAAGCAGCAAAAAAAACTTGAAACTAAAATTACAAACCACACTGTACTGAACGAGACAGAAAAGTCTATATTCTATTCAAGCTGGATATATTCTGCTATCGGCGTATTGGTCGATTTAGGTAAGTACAATAATGCTCAAGACATTGCACAAAGACTGTCATTAAATATAGAGGTTGTTGAAAAAGCTCTACAGTTTCTATTATCCTCTAGATTAATTATTCAAGATGGAAAAAAAATAAAGATGGGATCCGTTGGTACCCATACCGGAGACTCTTCGCTACTAACAAAGGTTCATCATTCCAATTGGCGCATTAAATCAATAGAGTGTATGGATAAAAAGGATCCTCAGAGTTTATTTTTCAGCGCACCCCTAGTGCTTTCAGAAAGTGCAGCTATTAAAATTCGTCAAGAAATTTTCGACAAAATTCAAGACATCATTAAGCAAGTCGTTCCGTCTGATTCAGAAACAGTTCGTTGTTTGAATATAGATTGGTTTGAATTTTAAATGAAATTCACTCTTTAGCTTTTGCTTCAATCACTAGGTCTTTAATTTCATAGCTATTCACATCTAGGGTTGATTCGTATTCAAACTTATCGCTAACTATATCTATTTTATATTTTCCGTTTAGTAAAAAGTCTGAAATTGAAAATTCGCCATTCATATCACTGGTGACACTGGATAAAACTTTATCATTTTCCGACTTCAATTGAACCAGCACATATTTCAAGGGCAGAATTAAATCATTTTGCTTGAAAACCACAGTTCCAGAAATATGAGTCCGTCTTTCTTTGCGTTCTACCGCAATTATAGGGCCTGCGACAAAACTACCGCTGTAGTTTTTGCCATTCAAAGCACTTAACGTATTTTTATTTTCTGTTTTCGGGCCGTAGGCGCAAGAGGATAAAAAAAACAAAAAAATACTTATAAATTTCATAAATCTCCAAAAGACATCTGTTGGTGGTTAAAACCTTTGGACTTTGCTGTTTTTCGTTGTGAAGACTTGCGCCTTTTCATCGGCGGCTCTGGTTGCGCTGATCGTTGCTTCATTTGCTCGCGTACAAATAGCATTTCGCTGATGTCCTCGTTAAGTCTATTCAGTTGATCTAAAAAGGGCTTTTGCATTTTTCTTTCCAGGGCAGAAAGATCCTTTTTGCTTGAAAACTTCCAGGCTGGGTGTGAGCGCAAATCTTTGGCTTGCTGTTTGATAGACCCTAGCTCTGTAGACATGCTTATCGAAAGCTCTTTCAGCTCAAACA
>JBMOJS010000207.1:0-5435 GCA_049315665.1 Pseudobdellovibrionaceae bacterium
ACGGCGATGGAGCCCAAACGCGATCTATGGGTTTTGTGAATGATATCGTCGAAGGCACCTTTTTAGCTATGAACTCTGAAAAAGCCATTGGTGAAATCATCAATATAGGTAACGATGAAGAACTTAGCGTCATCGATACTGCAAAGTTGATTTACGAAATCGCTAAGCCCCCATTTAAATTAAATTTGAAGTTTATTCCTATGTCAGAAGTTTTTGGAAAATATAAAGATATTATGCGCAGAATTCCGGATCTTAAAAAGGCAAAGGAACTATTAGGTTATGAACCCAAGTATAAATTAGAAGATGCGGTAAAAGAAACTATTTTAGAAATTCAAAAAGCAAATCAAAATGAAAAATAGGCGTTTGTATTTTTTAATTCCGGTTTTTAATGAAGAGGAAAATATTTCAGATTTAATGGAGTCTTTTTCACAGCTCACATCTAAGCTAAAAGACTATTCGTGCCAATTTTTTTTACTAAATGATGGTTCTACAGATAAGACAGTGGAACAGTTCGAGCTTCATAGTAAAAGACATAATCTTGAGACAAATATCCTTTCTCTGGATAAAAACCAAGGGCCAGGGGCGGCTTTTCGCTTAGGTTTTAATCATATTAAAAAATTGATGATGGATGAAGATTTATTAATTACGATGGAAGGCGACAACACCTCTAATGTAGATTTAATTCAAATTATGATCGATCGTTTAATCAGAGAAAACTATGAGATAGTTCTGGCTTCAGCTTACACTTATGGCGGTGGTTTTCAATCTACTAGCGCTTTTCGTATGCTTTTGAGTCATTTTGGCAATGGTTTTACAAAGTTTTTTTTAAAAATACACGGAATACATACATTAAGTTCATTTTTTCGTCTTTTTAATTATTCTTCTATCCAAAAATTAGATGAAAAATATGGGGATAATATCTTTAGTTTGAATGGGTTTGAAAGTGTTGTTGAGGTTTTAGCAAAATGTACTTTTCTTAAAATAAAAATATCTGAAGTTCCTATGATTGTGGATTGGACCAAGCGAAAAGGCAAAAGCAAAATGAAAGTTATCAAAACCATAATTGCCTATTTTAATTTATATCTGCATGCCAAAAAAATTGTTTTTTGCAACTATGTGACTAACAAGAATTCCTAGAACAGAATTCAAGATTGGCCAGGGTGCGCTAGCCTTGCGGCGTCACGTCATCCCTTCTTATGCTTTATCTCTTACAGCTGTTGTGCGAATAATATCTTTGAAATAATCTTGTGAGGCTAAATTTAGGCGGAAAAAATGCAAAAAGAAACATTCTCAGTCATTGGCTTAGGCTATGTGGGTTTACCAGTTGCAGTGGCTTTTGGGCAAAAACATTCTGTGATCGGCTTTGACATCAATGAAAAAAGAATTTCTCAATTAAAAAAATTTGAAGACCGTACAAAAGAAGTTTCTTCAGAAGAATTAAAGATTTCTAAAATTCAATATACTAGCAATAAAGAAGACCTGAAGGCAGCCACATTTCATATCATCGCAGTTCCTACTCCGATTGATAAACACAATAACCCTGACTTGACCCCTATGTTCAAAGCTTCCGAGTCAGTGGGTAGTATTTTAAAAAAAGGCGACATTGTTGTTTACGAATCCACGGTTTATCCAGGTGTTTGCGAAGAAGAATGCTTGCCAATTTTAGAAAAAAAATCAGGGCTAAAAGGTGGAGTCGATTTTAAAATTGGCTACAGTCCCGAGCGTATTAATCCCGGCGATAAAGAACACACTTTTACTAAAATTCTTAAAATTGTATCTGCACAAGATGCAGAGTCCTTGGATAGAGTGGCTCAAGCTTATGCATCTGTTGTCACTGCCGGAGTCTACAAGGCTAGTTCCATAAAGGTAGCCGAAGCTGCTAAAGTTATTGAAAATACTCAAAGGGATGTAAACATTGCTTTGGTCAATGAACTGTCCTTAATTTTTGATAAAATGGGAATAGATACCAATGCCGTCATTGATGCTGCTTCAACAAAATGGAATTTTATTAAATTTCGCCCAGGACTAGTGGGTGGGCACTGTATAGGCGTGGACCCTTATTATCTTACTTTTAAAGCCCAAGAACTTGGCTATCATCCACAAGTGATTTTATCAGGTCGTCGTATTAATGATGGAATGGGTAAATATATTGCAGAAAAGTGTGTGAAAGAAATCATTCATGCAGGTCACGCGGTCAAAGGCAGTGTTGTCACAGTTCTTGGGCTGACATTCAAAGAAGATTGTCCAGATACAAGAAACTCTAAAGTTTTTGATATTATTCGCGAACTGAAAGACTATGGCATAGATGTTCAAGCTTTTGATCCTGTCGCTGACCCTGATGAGATTATTCATGAAATGAATATTGAAACTACGCCTTTTGAAAGATTAAAAAAATCTCATGCCATTATAGCAGCAGTAAAACACAAAGAGTTTTATGAACTTGGACCAAAAATATTCAACAATCTAGTGGAGCCTCAATCTGTTCTGATCGATGTTAAAGGAATGTTTAACAAAAAATCGATATTGGATATGGGCATCAGATATTGGAGTTTGTAATGAAAAATTTTGCTTTAATCGGAGCCGCTGGTTATATTGCGCCAAGACACATGAAGGCTATTCAGGAAACTGGGAATAATTTGTCTGTGGCAACAGATCGTAATGATAGTGTTGGCATAATTGATTCTTATTTTCCGCAAGCTGATTTTTTTATTGAATTCGAAAGATTTGATAGGCACGTTGAAAAACTAAATCGCTTAGGTGATGATAAACGGATCCATTACGTTTCAATTTGCTCGCCAAACTACATGCATGACAGTCATATTCGCTTTGCATTGCGCTCTGGAGCCCATGCCATTTGCGAAAAACCTTTGGTCCTAAACCCCTGGAATGTAGATGCCTTAAAAGAGTCCGAAGTACAACACGGGCTAAAAGTTTATAATATTTTACAGTTGCGTTTACATCCATCTATTATCAAATTTAGACAGGACATCTTATCTAAGCCACAAGAAAAACATGAAATGATTTTGACTTATATTACCTCTAGGGGAAGTTGGTATCATTACTCTTGGAAAGGTGAAAAAGATAAATCAGGCGGCATAGCTACAAATATCGGTGTGCACTTTTTTGATATGCTTCACTGGACATTTGGATCTGTAGTGGATAATAAACTTCATTATATCGATGATGAACGTGCTGCTGGCTATCTTGAGTTCGAAAAAGCAAAGGTAAAATGGTTTTTGTCCATCGACTCCAGGGATCTTCCTGATGAAGCTAAAAAGCAAAATAAGCGTACCTATCGTTCTTTTGTCTGCGATGGCAAAGAAGTTGAATTTTCCGGTGGTTTTGAAGATCTTCATACTAAAGTGTATAATGATATTTTATCTGGCGGTGGCTATGGTCTTGATGATGCCCGAGAAAGCGTTCAAACTGTTCATGACATTCGCAATATGCAAGCACGTAAATTTGACGAGCAATTGCATCCTTACCTAAAACGATGAGTATCTTTTATATTGTAAATACTCGGCTACCGACAGAAAAAGCCAATGGGTATCAGGTTTGCCAAATGGCTCAGGCATTTTCTGAAAATGGCAGCCCTGTAACACTATTAAAACCCAAAAGAGCAATTTCTAAAAATCATCTTGTTTACAAAAACAATTTAAAAGAGTTTTACAATTTGCGAATCGAACCAAACGTCCTTGAAATTTGGTCCATAGACTTTTTATATTGGTTGCAAAAAATCCATTTTAAAATTCCAGGCGGACAGTTTTTTGCTAATCTTTTTCACTCATTCACTTTTGTTTTGGGTTTGATTTGGTTTTTTCAAAAAGAAAATTACAAACAAAAAAAGACAAAAAGTTCAAATTTACTTTATATTCGTGATGTAAATATACTTTCCTGGCTATATCTATTCTTGCCGTCACATTATAAAAACAATATCGTTGTCGAGCTTCACTATTTACCAGAAACAAAAAATAAAATTTTTCGCTATATACGTATTCTATCAAAAGCCAAAGCTGTTGTGTGCATCACGCATAGAATGAAGGAAGACTTGATTCAGTATGGGTATGCGACTGAAAAAATTATCGTTGAACATGATGGCGTAGATCTTAGTAGCTTTCAAATTTCAAAAACCACCCAAGAATGTAGAGAACTTTTTAATTACCCATTGAACGAGCTGATTGTTGGATACGTGGGAAATTTTCACACCAATGGGCAAGAAAAAGGTGTTGATGACCTAATAAAATCAGCAGCACTGGTTTTAGATAAGCATCCAAATACTTTATTTTATTTTGTAGGCGGACCGATGGATCGCGTTCCAAAGTATGAAAGCATATTATCTGAACTATCTTTGCCTAAAGAAAATTTTAAATTTTTTGACCGTCGCCCACTAAACCTAGTGCCTCATTCAATGTTGGCTTGTGATATACTTGCAATCCCCTTACCATGGAACTCCCATTTCGCCTACTATATGTCGCCTATGAAGCTTTTTGAATACATGTCAGTGGGTAGATGTATTGTCGCCACTGATGTGGATTCGCTAAAAGAAATTTTGGTGGATGGCGAGAACTCTATTCTTGCAAAACATTCAAATTTAGATAGCTTATCCCAGGCAATTAACTTTGCTATAGAAAATCCCAAATTAAGAACTCAGTTAAGTGAAAATGCAAAAAAACAAGTGCAATTTTACACTTGGGAAAAGCGCGCATTTAGAATTTTGAACTTTCTAAAAGATAGAATCTGAGAAAAATTATGATTGAAGGAAAAATGGGAAAAAATATACCAATGAATAAACAACTAAAATTAGAGAATAAAAAAGTAAAAACAATTTATATTTTCTAAAAAACGCACCACTGTTGTTCTGCTTTGTAACTACCATGTATAAGATAATTGAAAAAAAATATATGTTTATTGGAACTTTATACCTAAACAGTTGTGGTGTATGAAATAGTATTGAAAAGCAAGCAATTGAAAACATCAAAGAAGATAAAAGAAAACACAGGACATGTGGTCTAGGAATTTGTTCAATTTTATAATAGTAGTCTAAAAACTTTTCTTTAAAATAAATTAAGAACAAAGGGAGTAGACCAAAAAACCAAAATGAAACATATAGAAACTCTTCAATAATTTGGGGGTACCATTTATTGTGACGTTGATATTCTTTTAAAAATCTAAGCGGATGAGGAGTTAAAAACCCACCGATATGGGCAACTAATATATTCCACTCGTCTAATGAGTTTTCATTTTCCTTATTTTTCATTAACTGATAGATCATTGCACTTCCAGGTGAGTTGGCAAATTGCGAAACGTTTTGTGACCTGATAAAATTTATATTTAAATAGTTTATTACAGTTGGTTTAAAATGAATCCAGCCAGCAATTATAAAAACACAATTTAGAATAATTAATTTTATCTTAACGGAGTTTCTTAGTTTTACA
>JBMOJS010000208.1:0-5434 GCA_049315665.1 Pseudobdellovibrionaceae bacterium
CAATGTGGAAGTAGAAAATTTTTAAGTGTGGATCACATCCAGCCCCAATTTGCTGGGGGCAATCATGATCCGCAAAACTTAAGAATTTATTGCCGAAGTCATAACAGCTACCGCTATCAAACAGAGAATCTGGATAGGGCCGTGTGAAGATTTTGGTCAGTCCAATTTACCGCAATCACTTGCGCCATAGGCCCACCAGCTTGATGCGGCGGTTGTTGTTTTTGGGATTGAACTTATGGGCCAAGGCCTCGATGGGGTTGACGTCAAATTCTGTCCGTTGCAGATCTTCCCATTGAAACGCCGATGGGTTTTTTACCAAAGTCGCTGCCGTCTTGCTCCAGCCTGATGTCTTAGTACCACTAACCCCATTGGCTTTTGTCGTCGAGGCCTGCTCCAGCAAATCTTTTTGCTGAGCCAACAGCCAAGACTCTGGCACTAAGATCAAATCTTCTGCGCCAACAGACGATGCATCCGTTAAACGCGTCAACATTTCTTTTTCTGGTAAAACCTTCATTTGATGGTTTTTGTGTTCAATAAAAGCTTCCGGAATCCATTCAGGGGTGTCGGCCAAATAATAAACATTTTTTATCTGCTGATGCTGGTCCAAAAACAAAGCCACTTCTATGATGTTTTTTTGTGACGGAAAAAACGCCGCAATAAAAAACAAAGGCATATTTAAGGCCAATAAAAAAACCAATCGCCAGCGGTGTTGTTTGAATCTAGAAAAATAATCCAGTACCACCGGAGTTATCAACACAAACACCAATGGTACTATTGGAATCATAAAGCGTTCAAACTTTTGTGCAAAAAAAGCATGCAGCAAAATAAATAAACCTATGGCCGCAAACACGGTTCTGAAAAAAATAAAATATTCGGGGCGGGGTTTGTTTTTCGTGATCCAAAATGGGGCCCAGGCCACAGCCAATAACAGAAAAATGTAATTCAACCAGGATCCGCCGCCATAATCCTGCCCGTGTTCGGCATTGTACTTGCCTAGGGCAAAAATAGAAAAATGCCACTGGCCCCGCAAAAACAAATCGGGCAGGCCGGTCAGTGCTAAGGTCAAAGCGCCACAGCCCGTAATCCATCTTAAAGAGCGATAATCTTTGTGCCACAAGGGTAGGGCCAATAGCAGTAAACTGCACAAGGCCACCTGGGGGCGCAGTAAAAAAGCCACGGTAAAAAAAATCAATGCATAGATCAGGTGTTGTAAATTAATCCGACTGAACTCGCTAAATAATTTTTTATATTCATCAGTGCCCCATTTGTTTTTTTGCGTCTGACAAAAATACACCCACTGCTGATCGTAGCGAAATAAATAAGCCACACTGAGCATCAACCAAGGTGCGGCCATGGCTTCGAACATAGGTCGGGTGAATACAAAGGCAGAAATCGCATGCAAAGAAAAAATAAGATTCAAAGTTATTTTTTCTTTGGCACTTTGAAAAAAAATTGAAAAAGCCTTTAAAAATACCAATAAATTAATAATGGCTAATAGAGCCGTCACCCAACGGTACTGCCAGTAGGGTTTGTTTTCCCCAAAAAAGTGCACCGCTTGGGCCGCGACATAAAAAGGCATCAGCTGGGTCGGGGATTTAACATCATCCGTGGTCACCAGGCCAGACACACTGGAGGTTTGTGCTGGGATGTAGCGAGTGATGCCGGTCCAGTATTCATCTGTGCCCATAAACCCATCGTTAAAAAACAAGGTCAGTGCAAAAACCACAAACACCAACAAGTAAGATAAAAATAAAGGTTGTTGGCTAGCGATCTGTAAATAACTCTGGGCTTTTTTCATCCGCGGTCCTTGCGTTTTAAATCCTTGTAAGCATGATTGCACAACAGGCTGACAATGCGACGGTATTCACTCAATAAATCCAAATGGATCGAGCTGGTGTTGATCGATGTGGCAATGCCCTTGTTTAAACGGCTGATATGATTTTCACGCAAATGAAGTTCTGTTTTAGTCAATTGTCGTTTCAACTGAATGGCTTCTTTGCTAAGCTGGGGTTTCTCAAAAGAATTTAAAGCCACAGCCGCCACTTTGCAGACTTCGGTGTGCATCATTTGAATCTCTTGCCAGCCTTCATTGGAAAATTCTAACTTTAGATTGTATTTTTTTTCAGCCAAAGCCACGATGTTTAAATCGATAGAATCTGCGGCGCGCTCTAGGTCGCTCAGGTACATGATCAAATCCATCACATTTTTGTGAACCACAGCATTGCCTTTGTTGGCGTGATCCAATAGAAACATTTTAGTTTCACGGTATAAAAAATCCACTTTATTGTCGCGATCGCGGATGGACTCGATCATCATGCCATTGCTGGAATTGTTTTCAAAAAGTTTAATAGAATCTTGAATCATACCTAGAACAATATCGGCCGTTCTAGAGACTTCCCGCTGGGCGTAGGACATAGCCAGGGCCGCCGTCTGATAGTTGTTTAAGTTGACAAAGGCCGTGCCAAATTCTGCATCTGTGTTTTGCGGAAATAATTTTTCAACAAATCTGGCCCCCACTTTGATAAACGGAAAAAAAATCAAAGCTGATAAAACATTAAAAATCAAATGCGCATTAGCCACACCCCGTGAGACCGTCATATCTAAAGAAAGTAAAAATGCAGCAAAATAGTGATTCAAGGGGAAAAAAATCAGCACAGACACTGTCTTGTAAAAAAAATGGGCCCAGGCCACTTGTTTGCCAATGTAATTGCTGTTGGTGGCGGCCAGCAAAGCCACCGAGGTTGTGCCCACATTGGCCCCGTAAACCCAAATCAAGGCATCAGAAAATGTGATGGCGTTGGCGGCGGCCAAGCTCATGGCTAAACCAATAGTCACAGCACTGCTTTGCACCAGGGCGCAAAAAATCATTGAAGCCAAAAAAGAATAAATGGGATAGTCGCGAATGCTTTTAAAAAAATCAGTTAAAAAAGGGTGAGCGGCAAAAACCTCTGAAGACAAAGCCACCATTCGTAAGCCTAAAAAAATAAAAGAAAATCCAATCATCACCAGGGCTAGGCTTCGATAAATATTTTTTTTACTGCGAAAATATATAAAAAATCCGGCCGAGAATAAGGGCAAAGCCCACTCATACAAATTCAAACTGATCAACTGAACGGTGATAGTGCTGCCAATGGCTGTTCCAATGATCACACCCATGACCTGTTGGATATTGATGACCCGGGCTGAGCCCAATCCCACCAGCATTGATGTCACTGCAGCAGAGCTTTGTAAAATCACGGTCAAACAAATGCCCACTAGAATAGATAAAAAACGGTTGTCTGAAATTTGACTGAAAAAATGACTGATTCTAGAGGCCATCAATTTTTCTAAAGACTGGCTGGCCACATTCATTCCGTAAAGAAAAAAAGCAAGGCCAGCAATAAAAATAACAAAATCAGAGTTGTGAGTGTTGATCATAGTTTATATTGTCGCATGAACGCGGTGGGTGTCATCCAAATCGTCCAAGGCATTTAAAAAATCTTCCACATCTTTCAATTGATCTGAAGTTAATTCAGTGATGTTGTTGGCCTTGTAAGAAAGCTCCGCCGTGGTGATAGCCCAGCCCCTTTTTTGTAAGGCCGTGCGCACAGAATCTAGATCGGCAAAATTGCAGAAAAAAGAGTATTCACCCTCATTGTTTTCTACCTCATTGGCATTGGCCTCGATGGCTTCTTCATCAGGATCAAAGCTGCCCGATTTTTTTCCCACCACCAAGCCTACCCGGCTGAACATCCAAGCCACGCTGCCAGATTCGCCCATATTGCCATCATGTTTTTTAAAAACATTGCGCACTTCGGGGGCTGTGCGATGTTTGTTGTCGGTTTGACATTCAACGATCACTCCTACGCCGTGAGGGCCATAGCCTTCATAAGTCAGCTCCTCAATAATTTTTCCGTCATCCAAAAGACCTGCGCCTTTTTTAATAGCACGATCAATCGTGTCGTTTGGACATGATTCTTCCTTGGCTGCATCAATGGCGGCTCGCAAACGCGAGTTTCCCGCCGGATCAGGGCCGCCCGCTTTGGCAGCCACTTGAATCTCTCGTGCGAGTTTGGTGAATATTAAGCCTTTTTTAAGGGCATTGTCTAATTTACCTGCTGTTTTCCAACCTTTTCCCATAGCCTTAAATTGCAACAAATCCTTTTTTCTTTGGCAAGTTCTACTGCGCAATAAATGAATAAAAAAGTTGAGATAATATATTCCTTCACTTTAGAATTAGGTTTCAAACAAGGAGGTTTTATTATGTTGAAAGCTTTTGGCTTTACGTGGCAACTGATTACTTTTGTAGCATTGACCCTGGCTTTTGCAGTTCAGGCCGAGGCCAATTTGGCTGATGGAGCGGAGCAGAGTGAAAAAATATTTATTCGCCCCAATCCAGGGGTTGATTCAATTCAGGTTCAAAAACTCAAGCTTCTAAATGTAGATATTCGTCAAGGTGTTCGGGCCCATATCCAAGTCACAGTTTTTAATAAAGTGCGCTGTCAAGGACGTGGCGACAGTCTGTTGACCTTGCATGGTTTGTCTCACACGGCAGCCAGTTGGCAAAGATTTGCAGAACAAGTATTGTTGGACAGTGATCCCGAATGTCGTTTGGGTAAAATTTTAGCCATGGATTTACCAGGACATGGCGGAAGCAGTTTGCCATGGTCGGTGTCTGGTGTAAAATTTGGTGATCTTACTTTGCAAGATTATGCACAAGCCTTGATCGGCACTTTAGATCGGTTAAAAATTTCCCGCCTTCCTGTGAATGTCTTGTTGGCCCACAGTATGGGAGGGGTCATTACTCAGCTGGCGCAAAATCAATTGTTGGCGCAAAAAAGCAGCTTCAAGCGCAAAGGTGTAGAGACGGTTGTGTTGCTGGCGTCTAGTTTGCCAAAGCCGTTGTCGTGGAATTTAGCCGACAGTGGGGCTGGGGCCCAGTTGGCGGCTCCTTATATTAAACAAAATATTGATTTAGGTGGTTATGCTGAAATTCCAGCACCCAATTGGTTGGGTTTATTTTTTACCAACTTCACTCAGCAGTTTGTTCTAGGCACTCCAAGTCTTAGCGAAGTGCAGGGAAGGGGTTATGTGGCTTTGGAATCTTTAACAGCAGCGGGGCAGTTGTTACGGATTCAGGGCTTTCCGCCCCCACAAGTGGATCAGGGACTTTTTGTTCGCCAGCATGGCACACGCTTGGTGGTGATTGCTTTTGCACAAGACATCACAGTCACTGTGGATGAACAAAAAAATCTGTATCGTTTTTTAACTGCAGATGCCGATCTGCAAAGTTTCAAAACGGTGACTGGCGATCAGGCGGTGCATGATACATATATATCGAATCCGCGATTATTGTTTTCGGCTCTACAATAGATTCTAGATCTGGTCAGTGGTGTCTAAAAATCGCCACTGACCCTCCGGCAATGCCCCTAGCGGAAGCTTTCCTACGCGAACA
>JBMOJS010000209.1:0-5390 GCA_049315665.1 Pseudobdellovibrionaceae bacterium
ATACCCTGCCAAAGAAACCACATTGTCTAAGTATCCTGTTTTAGCCCGAACCCAGCCTTCAGCCGCGCTATTTTTCATGCGTTTTTTTAAAGTGCCATCAACACCAGCAATAGGTAGCGAAGCTAAAAATTCTGGGAACACCCGGAAATCTTTAGACAGATGATCCAATATTTGCCAAATAGCGTAGGGTGAAAACTCGTTATCCCTGGTTAGGCCCGAAGGGTTTAAAAATACAAATTCTTTATCTGATAGACCAATGGTTTTTAGATGTTTTTCGATGGCCAAAACGCCTTGCTGCAGACTTGCATTTTTTGTTAATAACGCCGCCTTTTCATTTTGTAGCTCGGGTGTAGCGGCAATATTTTTAGTCAACATTTCAGCCACATAATTATTAGAGAACTTATTCATATCGGTGATGGCTTTTTCAATGCTACTGCCTTCATTTTCAGCTAGAACCTCGGCACCCTCAGGGATCTTCCCTGTTTTTATCGAACCCTCAATAAGGATATTTCTTTGCAATAAAAATTCTTTGAGTTGGTGTCCAGACCATAAGTCAGGTTGAGAAATATTTTTAAAAATGACTATTTCTGAATTTTTTTCTCCGATTTTTCCAGACACAATAATAGTGTCTTTGCTTTCTCCCTCTTTTCTTTCAGCCACTAACTGATTTTCTGCACCGGCAACAGTGGTTGTTTTATTGATCAGTTGAATATAACTGGTGGCTGGATCTATAAAAACCTTAGCCGTCTGCCCTTTTTTGGTGGGCCGTACAAATATATTGACCGAGTTCCAATTGAAAGACATGGCCCCTACTGGGGCATCATAAGCCCGGTCCACACGTTTGGACTGTCTGCTAGAATCATAGCGTTCATTATCAAACAACTGATCATCAACAATAATAGATCCAGTTATTTTTTTAATTTCACTTCTAGTGAAAGCATTGACCAAATACCACAAGTTTTCTGATACAAAACCAGGATCCCCGCCACCTTTTAAATACAGGTCTCCTTTCAGGACGCCATTTTCAATCACCCCTTTGGACCACAATGATGTTTTAAATTTATACCCTAGGGGAAAATGGGCTAAGACCGCGGAAGCTGTAGCCAGCTTAG
This sequence comes from Pseudobdellovibrionaceae bacterium, assembly GCA_049315665.1. Classification (GTDB taxonomy): domain Bacteria; phylum Bdellovibrionota; class Bdellovibrionia; order Bdellovibrionales; family Bdellovibrionaceae; genus JBMOJS01. Next base: position 1,113 of record JBMOJS010000209.1, read on the forward strand.
TGATCGATGCTGGAATTTTTTTATTGTGAGTATTTAAATCAAATAAGACTTTTTTTTGCGACTGCGAATAAATATACATACCAAGGTCTTTTTCTTTTAACCCCGATCTACGAATGCGATTTGTAATTTCTGTTTGAAAAGCCATGCTTTGGGCCTGAACCAGCATCAAGAATACAATAATAATTTTTTTCATATGTAAAATGCTATCGACCTCGGCCCAAGAGAGCAAATAGAAAAGCTATTTTCTTTATCATCTGTAGTAATCAAGTTTAGACTGGATTTGTGACAAAAAAAGATTGGTTTTGGATTATTTTTACTTTATTGATGTGTTGGCTGGTGGACCGCTGGTCCAAGCAGTGGGCCTATAACTTAAAAGACATTCAAAATTATAATAATATTTTTTCATTTTATCTGCACCACAATCATGGGGCCCTGTTAGGTCTATTTTCAAATCTGCCGGCGGTTCTTCGTATCGTCACCCTATCCACCACCGGAATGTTTCTTTTATCTGTTTATGCTTTTTTACAATACACCCTTCCAATAAAATCTATGAAACTAAGACTAGGAATGTCTTTTCTAGTGGGTGGTATTTTAGGCAATGTCACTGATCGTATCATTTGGGGTTATGTGGTGGACTTTATTGTATTGGGCCCACCAACCTTGACCAGCCCTGCGTTCAATATCGCCGATGCTTTGCAGTGGGTGGGATATGGCCTGATTGTTATTGCCTTAGTTAAAGATGGCGAGCTTTTGTGGCCCGACAATGATTCTCGAAAAAAGTTTTGGGTGAATAGAAAATTTCAATTGAAGTACTGCTTTGTTTTAGTGGGAGTGGGCTTAAGTTTGTCTACACTTGGGCTTGTATTTTCTTACACCTATTTGCGTGTAACGATAATGGAGCTTGTGGGCAATTATAATTACTTGCTGGATAAATTTTTACTGCCCTATGTGGTTAGCTTTTTATTGATGTGTGGAATTTTTTGCGCGGCCTTGTTTGTCGTAGGCAAAATAATCTCTCACCGCATTGCCGGTCCCATGTATGCTTTTGAGCGCTATTTGAATGATATTTTGCAAGGTAAAGACATACAGCTTAAACTGCGCGCCGGGGACGATTTTAAACACTTAGAGTTGTTAGCCAATAAAGTGCACGAAGAATTAAAAAAAATCCGCCAGCACAACAATATTCACTTGGTAGAAGTTAAAGACGAAAAAGCTCAGGAATAATTATTCACAATCAAACTGGCGAAAAAGGAGCTTTCTTCAATTGCGTCAAACAGCCAGCCTTAGAATATTTTCTTCAATCAATAAAATTCCAGGGCGTTTTTTTTTGAAACGAAACAATAAGTTTTTCAATCTATTCTGACCACTTTCAAAATCCAACCTCTCGCCATACAATGACTTGATTAAATTTTCCTTCGACTTGGGGTTTTCACAAAGTAGTAAAATCAGTTTTTCTTCATCTGGGGTTAAAAGCTCCTGGTTGTTATTTTGACTCAATCGATCCAGCCAGGTGGGGTGCAAAAGTTCTTTTTGCGTCAACTGCAATGATTGATTGTTTGTGATGATTTTTTCAATGGCCAGAAGCCCGGATTGAACTTCACTGTGCTTAGATTTTTTTAAAACTAAATAGTCTTCATTGGCTGCAATGTACATTTTTAAATTTAGTAACAAGTGGCAGCGATGCATCAAACACATTTCATAATGATAAGTACCAAACTCCATTTTCAATACAGTTAAACTTTTATTGGCATATTTTAAAGCACTAGAAACTGATCCTAAAATTTGTAATTCTGAAGAAATATTGTACAAGGCCATTCCTAATACTGTGTGATTTTTTGTCTGTTTGGCTTTTTTAGCTAAATAATTGTATTCAGAAATAAATTTTTGATCGGGAAAACGTTTACTCAAACAAGTGATTCGATTGTGGGCGGCGATTAAACTTTTATTAGGACATTTGTTTTTCTCGAACAACTGTTCTGCCAGTAAATACGAATTCATGCCTTGTTCGTACAATTTGACTTTTTCACAGCACAAGCCTTTAACAAAGTTGTATTCAGCCTGCAAAATTTCGTTATTGAAGTCAGCCGTCCATTTTAAAGTATGTTCTTCGCTAACCACACCTGTTGCCAAACACAAACGCATTTCAGCTACTGATTGAAGAAATAACTTTTCCATTGCCGATAGGTCAGTAGTTACAGAAATTTTTTGTAATAACTCTTGCAGTTCAAAATTAGATCTTTTTAAATAAAGAAGAAGGATATTTTTATAAAGATTTAAAAACATATCCTTGTCAGAAAAACTTAGAAAATTCAGTTCTTCAGTTGGGCATTCAATGATTTTTATAAGATTATGATTAAAGCTTTCTAAGGCCATTTTAATTTCCTTTGTAGCAAGCAACGCTACCCACAAGATTAGGAACTTCTGTATTTTTACTGGGCAGAAATTTGACATTCACATAGGGATAGTGCCTGTAAAGGTAGTCATCGGAATACATTTTTTCATTGGCTTCAAATGAACGCATATTTGAAGGTATAATTTTATTAATTAGATCACTAAAAAATAAACCTGAAAGATCAATTTTTATATTAAAACCTTTTGTGGTCGTTGTAGATAATGGCTCTAACCACTGGGAAAAAGAAAGTCTTGATGATTGATGAAGATTTATTTTACCAAATGATGCTAAATTTAAATAAATATCAATATCAGAGTTTTTATTAAAATTGACTACACAATATGGCTCATTCAATTGCTCTTGCACTTCAATCGCTGGCCAATCAGGGCTATAGTTTTGTTTAGAAAAATTGAACTGCAGGACGCTCATGGGATCAGAGGTATTCGTAACAGTAGATTCAAGATCATGCTCTTCTTCAGATTCTGAATATCTTTCATGAAATGAATTGAAATCAAATAGAATAAACGATTTGATTTTAGACTTATTTAAATCACTTTTAAAACCAAACAATGATTTATTTTTTGTTTTTAATCCTGATATGTTTTGATATGAAGTTGCAAGCCCGTTTAGTCCTTTATCAATATTAACGCCATTGCCTTTGTCGATATTGACACCGTTGCCTTTATCGATATTGACCCCATTGCCTTTTTTACTATTTTTCATCTCCAGTTCAAAAAATTGATCTTCAATAACTCTAAAAGTTTGCCCGTTAGAAATTTTCCATTTTAAGCTTTCTTCTGGAAGCTTATTGCTTTTTAGTAAATTTAGAAAATGCTTGCTTCCTAAACCGACAAAAGATGTTCTTAAAAAGAAAGTTCTTTCTGAAGACTGGTTAAAAAATAATAATAACCCAACAAAATCAATATGTGTAATGTAGCCATTTTTATCATATGTGGGCGCAAGCATTGGACTACCACTCGCGCCACCATTCGGAATTAAATTTGAAACAAAATATGAAGACCCGACATTAGCAGCATTGCACCAGGCAGCTTCTTTTTGAAATGACATGGTGTTGATTCCAACAAACATACTAGCAAGAAAAAAATCATTATTTGCATATAAGAAACCACGATTGAAGTCTTTTTTGTCAATGACAGGCACAAATGTTCTAGCACTAGAATATAGATGATTGAATGGTATTTTTTTTATTCGTTTATCAGACAAGTCCCATCTAAAACTTTTATTTTTGGCATCAAAATCATACAGAGGTTTTACAGATAAATCTTTGATTTCAAAAAAACTAAAGTCATAAGTATTTGTTGTAAACCATTGTTTAGCAAAAATTTCATTCCCTCTAAGATTAAAAAAACGAGTATTTTGACCCTGTGTTAAATGGGCTGCTGTATAAATTAAAGGCTTCCCGCCATAGGACACTATTACACCATGGCCAGTTACTGTGCTCTTTGTACCACTAATGACATCATAGTAGTCTGTTTGCACTTTAACCATTGTTTGTTCTAAAAAATTTTGACTATCTTCATTCTGTACAATTGAACCATCAGTAATAGCATTTTTAATTTGTACCTTAGCTTCTTGCTGCCATTTCAATTTTAGTGAATAATTCACATCAAATTCTGTATTTACTCCTAGATAACATGGATCTGCTTCATTTTGAGACTGCGCAAAAATTGTTTGCGCAGTTGTAAAAACAATAGACATGCACAAGATTTGTAGGCCCGTAATCACTGAAGATTTTTGCGATATTTTTATGTGCTTCATATATACCAACTTCTTTGCAATTTGGGGACCTTGCTAGGGTTGTTCCGAATTGACGAATTGACTCATAGGAAATCGTACCGAAAGTGGTAGTTGACGCACAATGGGTG
>JBMOJS010000210.1:0-5374 GCA_049315665.1 Pseudobdellovibrionaceae bacterium
AGGATTTGCAAGTTTTCGGATAGACCCTAGATGGCATACTCTAAACGCATTGGAGTCCCCGCAGCCAAACCCTTGACTGCTTTTTTACCTAATAAAAATTCGTAGTGCTTTGTTTCTAAACCCAAGCCTGGGCGTACACAGCGTAGATTCTTACTATTAAAAATTTCACCTTCTTTTATATCCTCGGCAATATAAATAGATCTTCTAAAGACTTTTGATTTCTCTTCAGACCCTTGGGCGCCATAACTGACTTTACCCATAGCTAGCCAAGCGCGTTCTGATTCAACACTCAGTGTTTTAAACTCTGCTGGTTCTAATGAAAATGTAGAGTCCACCCCACCATCTGCTCGGTTCAAAGTGAAATGCTTTTCAATCACTGTGGCCCCATAAACAACACTTGCAATGGCCGCCCCACATCCCATGGTGTGATCGGATAAACCCACCTGAACATCAAATAAAGACCGCATATGTGGTATTGTAGAAATATTGCTTTGTTCAGGAGTAGATGGATAAGTGCTGGTGCATTTCAAAAGAATCAACTTTTCGCAGCCCATAGCCTTAACCGTTTTAACCGTTTCATCCAGGTCACCAATACCCAGCATCCCAGTAGAAATAATCAAGGGCTTTTTTAAAGCCGCTACTTTTTTAATCAACGGAATATAAGTATTTTCAAAAGAAGCTATTTTGTAGCAAGGCACATTCAAAGATTCTAAAAAATCTACGGAAGATTCATCAAAAGGGGTACTAAAACAAAGAATTCCTAACTCTTTGCATTTATCAAAAATGGGTTTGTGCCATTCCCACGGCGTATATGCTTGCTGGTAAAGTTCATACAAACTTTTGCCCTTCCATAAGCTTGCCTGATCACTAATAAAAAACTCATTTTTGCTGATATTCAAAGTCATTGTATCCGCCGTGTAGGTTTGTAATTTCACAGCGTCCGCCCCTGCATCTGCAGCGGCTTGAACAATTTCTAAGGCTCGATCCAAGGACTGGTTATGATTACCTGACATTTCAGCAATCAGAAATGGCTTGTGTCCAGGTCCTACCTTGCAGTGACCAATTTCAATTGTTTCAAGCATAATCATTCCCCAATCTGTAACAAATATGTATAATAAAGCTTATAAAAAGGCAATCGGTACAGCAATAAGAAAGAAGTCCTTTTGATTTTATTTAGAGCAGACTCATCTTCAGAAATTGGCAGTGGGCATATCATGCGCTCCTTGACCTTAGCCAATAGATTTAAAAAACTAAATCCAGATATAGATATACATTTTGTATGTAAGCAGTTGAATGGCCATCTGGGTTCCGACATATTAAGAAATCAATTTTCAGTTCACTGGCTAGACCATGACCTGAATGTACAATCTGATGCTGAAAAAACTTTAAAAATAGTCTCTGAATTAAATATAAAACTTATTATTGTAGATCATTATCAGTTGAATGCAACGTGGGAGCAATTCTTCTTTCCAAAATACAAAGTCTTGATCATCGATGATTTAGCCAACCGCAATCATACATCGCATTTTTTAATTGATAATAATTTCACGTTAAATATACATAAATATAAAAATTTAATAAATTCAGAATGTATAACTTTTATTGGCACACAGTTTTCATTTTTAAGATCAGAATTTATAAATTTAAAAGCAGCAATGCCTGCTCAGATTTTAGAACCCAAAAATGTTTTAGTATTTTTTGGCGGCACTGACCCTACTGGCGAAACATTTAAATTTGTACAACAAAATCTGAATGCAAATTCTGGTTTTCAATTTCATATCTTATTCACAGATGCCAACCCTGATAAAGACAGACTTTTATCACTCAAGAGTATAAAAAATTTCAATTTTTACTGTTCGCCCCCTTCCGTAGCCCAACTGATCAGCCAGTGTCAGCTTTATATTGGAAGTGGTGGAACTATCACTTGGGAAAGACTTTATTTAGGCGTCACTGGACTGGTGATTTCGGTAGCACCCAATCAAACACAAATCGCAAAAGACTTGGATTCTACTGGAGTTCACATTTACTACGGTGAAAAAGAAAATATAGACTATGCCAGCGCATCGCTAGAGCTGAAAAATTTAGCAAATAATCCGAATCGATTGCAGCAAATGCGAACTCAAGGTTTGCATTTAGTGCAAGAAATTTCTGATGAAGTACTTGTGGCAATTTTAGGTATGCCAATAAAATAAATGGGCTGTCTTTGAAGGTATATACTATTTGTTTACTGAAACTTCTATTGCTGTAGACAACAATGGCTGCCTGGCCAAAGTTTTGATAAAATTAACTTTTAGTATTTTATCCAAAATATTTTGCACTTGAGGGCTTGAAAAGCTTTTGGCTGGTGGAACTAAACGTCGTTTGACTATGTATTTTATTATTGAGCGAATAGTATAAAAACATAAGAAGTAAAATTGAAGTGACGATTTAAACAAATAGCTTAGCACTGCCATAGGCAATGCTTTCTTCGGATCCTTTAATTCAGTTATAGGTGGATTATTTTTTTTTGCAAGCCACTCATCGATAACACTAGCAATCCTTTGATAAGACTGGCCGTCCACTTTGTAATAAATGTCATTTTCTATACTTTTTAATTGCCGTTCAATATTCGGTGGATTTTGATATTTACCTTCAAGCACCTCGTGCAAAACATTTTTCATTTCTGAAAATGAATTTACATATCTAGTAATTTTACCAATATCAGCATTGGGGCGAATTTCTTTATAGGCAGCTAAACTTAAAGCGGGACGACCGGCGAAAGCGGCCTCTAAAGCGGTAGAACATTCATAATGAATTAGCGCTGAAGATTCCCAAATCCAGCGTGCCACAACGTCACTGCTATCAACTCTTAAATTGGCATAACCTTGCAAGTTTTTTTCATAGACATCTAGACCTTCAAAAGGGTGAGGCCTTAATACAAAATCAACATCCGGCATATTTGTTGCTAAAAATTGAGCTAACTTAATAAATTCCTGCATAACCTGATCCAGATCATCAAATAATTTATAAGTGTAATCGTCTGGGAAGTTAAACTGTTCAATCAACATTCGAGCTTCTTTTTCACGATTCGAAAATTTAGGATTATTGGTTGAAAAGCTGGTATTGATTAGAACTAGCTTGCGCAGATTTTTATTTTCTTTATCTAAAAGTACTTTTTTATCAGTCAAAAAATAAGGTGCAAAACTAGGATGGTAAAAATCTGTGCGTGGTGTGCCTGTACAAAACAAAGAGGATTCAGGGTAAATGCTTCTATTTTTTAGATCACTGAATAAGACCTGACCCCAAGCAAAATAAAGTTGCAATTGATCACGTGTATTTTTATCAGAAATAATTGTTTTAGTGTAAGTTGTGTCATTGGAATCGGGAATTTTTGCAAAAACACCACCTTCGGTGTCTAAAATGGCAAATGCAATACCCGTGACAATCATTTGTTGAACCATTTTCAAATTTGTCACTCTTAAATAATTTAAAATGGCTAAATCCGGTTGAATACGAAAAATCTCAAAGGGGGCTTGACTGACCGGAATTAAATAAACCTGATATTTTTGACTCAGTTGAACAGCCAAAAGACTGCAGGCCGGCAGATCTCGATTGGGATTATCAACAACTATTACAATTTTTTTCTGACTCATTTTAAAAATCCATCCAATGAATACCATTAGCTTTGGCAATTTTTCTATTTAAAAAAGATTTTATCAAGCGACTTAAGTTTTTCCATCCAACAATGGCAACTAATCCTATGAATGAACTTAAGCAAATAATAAAAAACTTAATAATAATAGCAGCCCAATGTGAAGTAACACTTATAGAGGTACAAAGAATATAACAAAGACCTTGAATAAGTATAATGGTTAAAATAGCTTTCCAAGCCACCGGTTTAGGATAAAAATAGGAGGCTAAACCGATCTGCACAATCTCCTTCATTGCACTTGCAATAAGTAAAGAAATTATTGCTCCCCAGACTCCATATTTTGGCGCCAACCATGACAATAAACCAATATTAGCAACAAAGTATACTGCATACATAATCCAATAATATTGAGTTTTTTTAGATAAATCTAAACCCCTACCATAGATAACACCAATACCGGTCAACATTGTTGCAAAAACTAAAGCTGGGATATAAGGCCCGACTGAAAAATAATCTGGATTGTTTATGATGTATATTAAATGTGGTGATAGTATCGCAATAATTAAAGCTGGAAAAGATAATACTAGCAAATAGTAACTACTTAGTTTTGACATAACTAGTGCTGCATCATCTCTTTCAGCAACAACACGATATACTAGGGGCACCCAAGAATTTTTCAAAGTGCTTTGAAAAAAATTATAAGCTTGGCTAAATTGCCGACTCAGTGAATATATACCCAACTCGGCCAAGGGCACATACTTTTGTAAAAAGAAACGATCCAATATAGATCCCATGCCATCTAAAATTGAAGCAGGGGCTGCTGGCAAAGCATAGTACAATGGGGCTTTTAAATGTTGCCAATTCCAGGGAAAAACTATTTCTTTAAAAATTAAAATCAAACATAAAAATCCATAAATAATGGCTCCAGATAGCAATCCCCACAGATAACCTTCAAAGCCCATTTTTAGTGGAATTAAAAAAATTAAAGTTGCGACCGTTTGTACTAAAAATTGCCCTAACGAAAGCGCGGAAAACAAAGGTAATCGTTCTTGAATACGACACAGAGAAAAAGGCAAGACCCCAAAATTTTGAAAAAAAGCGGTCCAAATTCCTAATAAAATCACTTTTGAACTGACTTGATCTGAAAAAAACAATCCTAAATAATTTGTAGAAAAGGATAAGAGCAAACTTAATAACAATGAAAACAAAAATGAAAAGCTCCAAACTGCAGCTAAATGTCGTGGTCGCTCATTAACACTCCACTCAAAATAATGTCGCTGAATACTGCCAGACATTCCTAAGTCAAAAATAGCAATCAACAAACCAGAAACAATTTGCGCCACTGTAATACGACCAAAATCTTCTGGCGAAAGCCATTTCCAATAAATAGGCAAAACTAAAAAACTACCAAAACGCACCAACACTGCGCCTAAACCATAGAAGGTGGCGTTTGAAAAAAAACGCAAAGCCAATCGAGATGTTTTTTGCTGAGTGGTGGAAGTCACAATGAAAACTTCATTGGTTGATTAGAGCCATAGTTTGTAAAGGTGTCAAAGAAGAGTTAACTAGCGTATACTTTTCTTGCCCTCCCCAAGGATAAACCGAGGGTAATCCAATATAAAGGGCAGTATATAGAAGTCTTTTATGCTCTTTTTGCAAACGACTGCCCATGTGGTAACACTTGCTTGTATCAACAACAAAACAACTGAGTTTTGGTTTGATCATTTGAATTTGATCAGAGGT
>JBMOJS010000211.1:0-5338 GCA_049315665.1 Pseudobdellovibrionaceae bacterium
GACTTTGACGTGCTGTCAGTTTTTGAAAAAAGATTATTTTGGCTATCCTGTGCGTAGAGGGGATGGGTTAGATCGACGTTGGGGCTGGTTTAAAGCCGATCAATGTGACCCTCAGTCATCCAATAGGTCTCAGATTTTATATTGATCCATTGGGTTACCACAGCGAAGGCAATTTGTTATCTACAATTTCTTGTATAAATGACGGCGGGGTTAAGGATTTTTGCAGTCTACCCTCAAGCGTGCCGTCGGGCTTGCGCAGCATACGCGGTAAAGAAAATATCGGTGTGACATTGTAGCTGCCATCAGCAGTAAATCCTGTCACTTCACTGATCGCGGCCACCCGCCTAGAGCCATCTGCAAATCGTGACACCTGCACAATCATATCGATGGCCGAAGCCACTTGCATGCGCAGCGCCCGCTCACTGACTTTGGTGTCACTGCCTTGGGCTAGTGCCTCTAATCGCACAATGGCGTCCTCGGGGGTGTTGGCATGCACAGTGCCCATACAACCTTTGTGGCCTGTGTTCATGGCATTCAATAACTCCAAAGCTTCTGAAGATCGAACCTCGCCCACTATAATTCTATCGGGCCGCAAACGCAGGGCGCTTTTCAAAAGATCACGCATGTTCACTTCACCTTTGCCAGCCCCATCGGCTTGGCGAGTTTCAAACATCACCACATGTTCATAATCAATTTGCAATTCTGAAGAGTCTTCAATCACCAATACTCGTTGCCCTTTGGGTATGCGGGTGCAAAGCAGACTTAGCAAAGTGGTCTTGCCAGATCCAGTGCCGCCACTGACTAAAATATTTTTTCCTAGAAACATACTGATATCTAAAAAACGGGCTGCTTCTTCAGTCAAGGCTCCTAATTTAATATAATCGGATAAAGAGATTTTATTGTTGGTGAATTTACGAATGCTTAAAGTTGTGCCTTTGCGCGAACAGGGCGGGATCACCGCCGCAATTCTGGATCCATCTGGAAGGCGGGCATCCAGGCGTGGAGTTTCGTCATCTATACGTCGCCCCACACTTTGAGCAATGCTATTGACGGCGGCCCGTAAATCATCTTCGCTAGCAAATTGTGCGGCTACCTTTTCAAGCTTGCCTTTTTTTTCAACGAAAACTTCAAAGGGACCATTGACTAAAATTTCTGACACACTTTTATCTTCTAAAAAAGGCAATAAGGGGCCCAAGTTATTTCTAATGGCTTCCTTAAAAACACTAGAGGCTTCGTTGCTCAAAAAAACTCCCTGATGAACTTTTACCTATGGGGCTAAGGGTTCTGATTCAACTTCTGATTTAGACTCTTCTACCACTGATTTAGAGGTGGCCGAGGCCCTTGCCGTGGCTGGAACTCTTAAAGTTAAAGGTTCAGACAATACGGGTTTACTTTTTAAAGGTGCTTTTTGTGGCACGGACAAAGGAAGTGGTGATTTTGTTCCTGGGGGCATCAGGTTGGGCCCCGACGGAGTATCTGCAGACACCACCAGTCGACCTTCAATACCTGTTTCGGGGCATTGATAAGTAAAGATGCCATCTATTTTTGGCGTCACTTCAAAAGTTTTTTGTTCGGCAAAAGCAGTTCCATGATGTTCTGAAAAAGACTCCATAATAAAACTCAAAGATTTTTCTTTGGGATGAATATTCACCACATGCAATCTGTAGTTTTGATTTTTCTTTAAAAATAAACTTTCGGGCACAAAGCCTTTTTCAGTATTTAGAATCACCACATCCTGGGTTGGCATGGCTGGCGTAATTAAGGGTGAGAAAAAAGATTCCTCTTTGGTTTCTTTGACCTCTAGCAAGCTTTGATTTTTGATACGACTAAAGTCCATCTGACGCCGCGAAAAATCCACTTCCCAGGCCTTGGCCCCAGGCAAAGGAGTTAATGAAAGTAGTGTCACTGCCATTACGGCGGTGACAGGCTTTGATATAATCATTTTTAGTGTATGAATGATATTTCTAGTGCAAGTCTTTACGATCTTGAAATTCGCAATATTCACGAGCCACCTCCAACGCCACATAATTTAAACGACGGGCATCCATTCCGGTTAATTTTCCAATCAATAAATCACGATTACCTTTACAACCATTGATTTCAGAAACCACTTGGCTAAGTACGTGGGGGTTGCGAGCCATGTCTTTAGTGACTTGATCCCAATCCAGTTTCAAAACCGGATCAATAGCACCCACTGTGAATAGGGCATCAAACACAACTTGTAAATCACCTTGTAAAAACATAAATCCTCCTTAATCCAAAACACACAACGCATCCTGCATTGGTTCTATATATTTCTTTTCGGAGAGCTTAAAAAAAACTTGAGTCATTTTGAGAAAAAGTGTCCATAAGACAGCAGGCCTTCTTTTATGACTTTAGTCGGTTTTATGCCAGCCTGAATATAATCCACGCTTAAAAACTTTCTACTTCCACATTGAAGTCCTGTCTTTGGGTCTTGATACCGGTGTGATAGAAATATTTTTTAGTGCTATAAACAATTTTAAATGCATCGTTTTGCCGTCAAGCGTTTGTTTTCAGTGGATGCTGAGTGTTGTAAACACAGGCTGTTTTTATCATTTTGTACTAAAACTCAACTTCAACTTGGAAGTGCCTTCACCGATGATGAATCTTGCTGGTGGAGTTATTTTGTTTGCGGCAAGATCTTGGTCTTGCCGCTATTTTTGATAAATGATAGGTCAGCTTTTATTAGAATTTATGCATTAAAGACACTTGAAATCTAAAAAAGCCCCGTAATCATTTTTGGATATCAAAGCTGGGGACAGTACTTGGCGATGGCTCTTTCTAAGGGTTTGCAGATGCCAAAGACTTCGCACTCTCGTTGCTTTAAGTATAGCTCTTCGCTATAACTTTTATCCACGTTATATTCACTACCTTTGTAATTATATTTTTTATTTACTTGATAGAAGTAACAACTTCTTTTCTCGCCATTATCATCACGCAAATGAAGACATGGCGAATTTGGATCCGTTTCAACCTTGGCTATTTCTGAGTTGTCTTGCACTTGGCATTTTTCTGATTTTTCAATCAAAGCTTTTGAATCTGTCAATTCTGGCTCAGGCAGCCGTGTTGGAAAGGGATAATAATAAAAGTCTTCATTCGCACTGCCTATAAAATGATTATTCAATTTATCAAATTTATTCTGTCTAATATCGGATGAAAAGTCTTTGATGTATTCATTGGTGTGGGCATAGATAGTATCACTGATTTTTGCACAATTTTTAATATGCTCAATTGAGCAATCTAGATTTTTAATTTTTTGCTTTAAAGACTTTAAATCTGGTCCACTAGTTTGCACATAGATAAATGTTAAAACAGCTCCATATTCTTTAAGCCGTTGCACCAAATACTCTTTCGGTGTGTCTTTATAAGTACCGTCAAATAGGCCTCTAGGATTGTGTTTAAATTCATTTATCCATTTTTCAACAGAAGCATCGGGGTTAGTAAAATCAATACGGAATGTATAATCATAAAACAAGTTGTATCCGACTTTACCAATAATTTCATCGGAATATAATTTTCCCTGTTTATTTTCAACAGGGACTGCACATGCAGTTTTATCAATTATTTTCGAAATTTGTAAATTTGAAATATTATCTATTTCTAAAGTGGCTAAAGGTGATGTTTGCAAGCTCCATCTAAAAATAGAAGTTCTATCGTCGCTTTTGCCATAGGCGCCAAAATCAAAATTACCCAAGTTAGATAATTTCCTTTCATAATTGGCTAACCTTTCTGCGCCTTGAATATTGAACAAGCTTCCCCGTGATTTTTTTGCAAGAAAATCTTTGTAAGCAGGATGGGTTTTGGCAGGAAAGCCGTCAGAGCTGTTACTACCACCTTGGGAACTTCTTCCATAAAATTCATCATTTTTATTTGTTAATAAAAATATTTTATTTTTATCGTAGTGATCTGGCAAACACGTTTGTGGCGTCATATAAGAAAGCACGTCATCATGTCCTGCGCTTTTAAACCTAAACCCGAACCCCAACTTTGGCTTTCCCGTCTTCACATCAAACAACTTACTTTCGGTATGGGGGATTTCATCCATATCAATGATCAGTTCATTGGTGTAGCCACTGTTGGTTGCTGGCATTCTGGGCGGCATACTTTCTTTCTGGGATACTTTTGCTGGTGATTCTTCATTTGTATTCACATGGGAACAATTTAACAGCCCCAAGATTGCCATTGACAGCAAACTGATTTTTAAAATTCTTGTAGACACTGTTTTCATATACGTTCTCCTTTGGTCGTTATATTTAATACTGCACACAATCGCGATAGCCAGTGGGTAAATTATCCGTCAGTTTTGTTGATTCTGATTTTAAAATTTGTATTTGCTTATTCATATATTTAAAGTAAGCAGCCAATCGACCCAATGATTCGTCATTGTTCCAACTATAAACATCCATTTTAGAATTAAAAGCGCCAAGGGAATCTAGGCCAAACAGCCGCGAAGCCACATCATTAAAATATATATTTTTATACTTTAAAAAATAGTCGTTGAAATACTGCTGCTTCGTAGGCCCCAAGGGTTGGTAAGGGCCGCATAGATTTAACAATGCATATCCCAAATGAACTTTATTTTTAACAATCACATCTTGGTATAGCTGTGGGCTGGATATCACTGGTTTACTTAAGATCGCATCGACAAAGTTCAACCCCCTGAGCATTTGCGTGCAGGCTAAACCCTGGTTTTTTTCTTGTATTGCCGTAGCGATCAAACTGAATATATTTTGATTATTTTCGTCAGACAGTAGCAACTGGGCCATGGTGCCTTGATAATTCAACAAATTTGGATTCAAATAGCGCAAATTTGCTTGAATGGCATTGGCTTCATCTTCAGTTGTTCCCAACAGATGGCTTAATTCATGGCCCACCAACTGAAAAGTGTTTTCAAAGACATTGGCATAATCTAATTTTTTAGCAATACTATCGGCGCTGATGCAGATCGTGCCTGCAGGGGTATTGGCGACACTTCCGTCTTTGGGTTGATTCAGGAAATCCAAACAAGGCTTGTCAGAAACAAGATTTATTTTTGTTTCACGAATCAGATCGTAAATGGTCTTATCTTTTTTAGAAAAAAGTTTGCTCTCCCAACTATTTACTGCAAGTTGCTGTTGCTGCTTGGTTAAATATTTGTATTCAAAATACAGCATAGCAAACATCAATGGCTCACGGGTGTTTTGGACAAATGAATGGATGTGTTTTTTGTTGTCATTCTGGTCGAACCTACATGCCTGTCGGTACATGCCTCCGCCGCTATCTACGAATTGACTCATATTAGATGTTCCCCAAATTAGGCAAAAATCAGCGAAAAATG
>JBMOJS010000212.1:0-5334 GCA_049315665.1 Pseudobdellovibrionaceae bacterium
CTTCAAGATCTTTGCTAATTTTTTCAATGGACCTAAAAAAGAAGTCAGTGATGAAGACTTACAATCTTTGATGCAACCTTCAGAAACTGTGCAGTCCGATCCTGCTTTGGCTTATAAATTTGAAAAGCTGAATTTAACCTTAGCGACAGGCTCACCTTCAGCGGCCTCTATCGTGTTAAGTCGCCAAGAAAAGCAATGGACTGGAAGCGCTTTTGGCAGCGGGCCTATTGAAGCTTCTTTTGAAGCCGTCAATTCTGTTTTAAACCTGCATCCAGTTTTAGAAGGCTACAACGTTGAGTCGCAAAGCACAGGGGTAAAAGCCCTGGGCGAGGCACAGGTGAAATTGCGCTTTGGATCGCCGGTGTTTATTGGCGTGGGATCTTCTGTGGATATTTTAGAAGCCAGTGTGAAAGCCTATATTGATGCTTGCAATCAATATTTGTCCTTTCAACAACTACGCTCTAATGTCGGCTCAACAAATAAAAAAGAACCCAAACAATCACTGGCCTGGTGATTTTGTCGATTTTTTGTAATTAAGGGAGTATGTGATGGGAAAGACGCTTTACCAAAAAGTATGGCAAAAACACGCCGTGAAAGAATTGCCTTCTGGGGCTACACAACTTTTTATTGGCTTGCATCTGATTCATGAAGTGACAAGTCCGCAAGCTTTTGAAATGTTGCGTAAGCTGAATCTGCCTGTGGCTTATTCAGGTCGTACTTTTGCAACAGTAGACCACATTATACCCACCACTATTCGCAAAAGACCTTTTGTCGATGAACTGGCTGAAGAGATGTTTGTGCACTTAGAAAAAAACTGCAAAGACTATGGCATTCCCTTTTTAGGTGAAGAGTCCGGCAAACAAGGCATTGTTCATGTGATTGGGCCTGAGCTTGGACTTACCCAGCCAGGACAAACCATTGCTTGCGGCGATTCCCATACATCGACCCATGGGGCTTTTGGCTCTTTGGCTTTTGGTATCGGCACCAGCCAAGTCCGCGATGTCTTAGCCACGCAAACTTTAGCTATGGATAAATTCAAAGTCCGTCGCATCAACGTCAATGGTAAATTGGGCCCCGGGGTTTATGCCAAAGATGTAGTTTTGCATTTGATTCGATCTTTGGGGGTTAAAGGCGGCATCGGATTCGCCTATGAATACGGTGGTAGCACTATAGAAAACATGTCGATGGAAGAACGTATGACCATTTGTAACATGGCTATTGAAGGTGGCGCCCGCATTGGCTATATCAATCCAGATCAAACAACTTTTGATTATATAAAAGGTCGCTTGTATGCGCCAAAAGCTCAGGACTGGGATTTGCGTGTTCAAGAATGGAAATCCTTAGTTTCAGATCCCGATGCGGTTTATGACGATGTGGTGAATTTTGATGCTGCAAAGATTCCGCCAACGGTCACATGGGGTGTTCACCCCGGCCAAGCCATTGGTATTTCAGAAAATTTACCTTTGATTGAAAACCCCGATCCCAAAGAAAGTGCTTCGATTCAAGATGCTTTGGAGTACATGCAATTTAAACCGGGCCAACCCATTAAGGGCGAAAAAATCAGCGTGGCCTTTATTGGCAGCTGCACTAACAGTCGTCTTTCAGATCTGCAAGAGGTGGCCAAGTTTGTTAAAGGTAAAAAAGTATCATCGACAGTGAAAGCGATCATTGTTCCAGGCTCTATGGATGTGCAAAGAAAAGCCCAAGCTTTGGGCCTGCATGAAGTTTTTCGCACTGCTGGTTTTGAATGGCGCGAGCCAGGTTGTTCTATGTGCCTAGCTATGAATCCTGACAAGCTTGTGGGTGACCAATTGTGTGCCTCTAGCAGCAACCGCAACTTCAAAGGTCGTCAAGGAAGTCCTACAGGTCGCACCTTACTGATGAGCCCTGTGGCCGTGGCGGCTTCGGCCATCGCTGGAGCAGTTGCAGATCCAAGGGAAATATTTTAATTTTTAGGAGCAATTTATGAGCTTACATTCTATCAAATCCATCCAAGGAAAATCCATCCCAGTTAAGGGTGATAATATCGATACAGATCAAATCATCCCTGCCCGCTATTTGCGTTGCGTGACCTTTTCGGGATTAGGGCCCTATGCCTTTCAAGATTTGCGCTTCAATCAAAAAGGTGAATCGCTAAACCATCCCTTTGATCAAGAAAAATACAAAGGCGCTAGCATCTTGGTATCAGGGATGAACTTTGGCTGTGGCTCTTCACGGGAGCATGCTCCACAATCTTTATTTTACTGGGGAATTAGGGCTGTTATTGCGGTGTCTTATGCAGAGATCTTTTTTAATAACTGCAAGATGATCGGAATTCCTTGCGTGCAGTTGTCTGAAGACAAGTTAGATGAATTGCTAAAATATATCCAACAAAAGCCAACAGCCGCCGAAATTAAAATTGATTTAGAAAAAAAGCAAATCACCTGTGACCATTTGGTTTATGAAGCTTTTATTCCTGAAAACACCCGCCAGGCCCTAGTTGAAGGCAAGTGGGACCCTTTGGCCGACCTGTTGAATGCTAAAAGTGAAGTGACCAGCTTGGATAAAGCCCTGAACTACCGCTTTTAGTCGCTAGGAACCATCCTAAAATTCGCAAATCCTGCACCCTAGGACGGGCTGAAATTGTGCTTGTGGTTAGTGTTATATCGTGTTAATACACTATAACAAAACAACCGACCAGCGGAGCAACCCAAAGACATGAGCGATATTTACAGTATTTTATCTAAATTAGGCAGTAAGGAACAGATCAAGGTCTTTCTTCAAGATTTATGCACTCCCAAAGAGATTTCGGATATGAATGACCGCTGGAAAGCGGCTCAACTTATATCTGAAGGCCTGCCCTATCGGGATATTTACGAAAAAACAGGGGTCAGCACTACAACTGTAACCAGGGTAGCCCGTAGTCTTAGTGAAGGCAAAGGCTATAAAAAGGCCTTGGCCTTAATCAAAACTTCCAAAAAAGAAGGTCAGTGATGTCTGCTTCAGAAAATAATTTACAAACCCCTACTCGCATAAAAATTGCCTTGCAAAAAAATGGCCGCTTGACAGAATCCACCTTGGCCCTGCTTCAGCGTTGTGGCTTGGATTTTCAATGGGCCAAAGATCGTTTGCTGTGCCAATGTTCTAACTTTCCATTAGACCTTATTTTTGTTCGTGATGATGATATTCCAGAACATATTTTACGTGGCACTTGTGACTTGGGTTTTGTTGGTGAAAACGTGGTGTTAGAAAAAGTAAAACCCTCACGGCAAAGTGAAATCATCACTCACGAGCGTTTGGATTATGGCAAATGTCGTTTATCTATTTGTTGGCCAAAAGAAGAAGCTTTCCTTGGACTATCCACTTTACAAAATAAAAAAATAGCGACTAGCTATCCAGAAATTTTAGAAGATTTTTTACAAAAAAATAATGTTCAATCTGAAGTGGTTTTATTGAATGGATCCATTGAAATTGCACCTTCCTTGGGTTTGGTTGATGGTATTTGTGATCTTGTAGCAACAGGGTCTACATTAAAATCCCATGGCTTAAAAGAAGTGCATACGGTGCTTTTTAGCGAATGCATATTGATTGGCAAAAAACCCACAGATACACAAAAGATTTTGTATATCCAAGATTTTTTATTGCGCCTGCGATCGACTCGTAAAGCGCAAACAATGAAGTACGTGATGATGAATGCGCCACGGGAAGCCTTGCCACAAATTCGCAGTCTGATTCCCGGCTTAGAACATCCATCCATTGTGGCTTTGGACAATAATCCAGACAAGATTGCCATTCATGCTGTGTGCAATGAGGACTCTTTATGGGCTAAGATGGATGATCTAAAAAAATTAGGCGCTAGCTCAATCTTGGTATTGCCTATTGAAAAGATCATCTAGATAATGAGCCTCTCATTAGGCTCTTAGATGTTAAAGGAAATTTATGGCCATAAATATTGTAAATTGGAATCCATTGAATACAGCTGAAAAAAGAAATTTATTACAGCGGGCGAAAGTCACCTCACAGCAAAATCAAAGCGTCGTTGTTCAGCAAATTCTAGATGATGTTCGTGCGAATGGCGACTCTGCCGTTTTGCAATACACGAAAAAATTTGATGCTGTGGATTTAAAAACTTCTAAAGTAGATTTTGGTGATGCTGAAGCCGCTTGGCAGCGTTTGCCTTTGGATTTAAAAGAGGCTCTAAAAACAGCGGCAAATAATATTCGCCTGTTTCACCAAAAACAAATTCAGGATAGCAATTACACTTTATCCACCACTGATGGAGTGACCTGCAGTCGTAAAAAAATTCCTTTAAAAACCGTAGGTCTTTATATTCCTGGAGGGTCGGCCCCACTATTTTCTACTTTATTAATGACAGCGATTCCAGCTCAGTTGGCAAAAGTGGAAAATATTGTGATTTGCAGTCCACCTGAAAAATCGGGCAGCATCCATGATTTTATTTTAGGGGCTTGTTTTTTACTGAATATAAAAAATATTTTTGCTGTTGGTGGTGTACAAGCCATTGGCGCTTTGGCTTATGGCACAGAAACTATTCCTGCCGTGGATAAAATTTTTGGCCCTGGCAATAGCTGGGTGACAGCAGCTAAAACCTTTGTGGCGCAAAACACTCCAGGTCTGTCGATTGATATGCCCGCAGGACCATCCGAGGTTTTAGTGATTGCAGATAAAAATGCCAAACCTTTATGGCTGGCTTGGGATTTATTAAGCCAGCTTGAGCACGGACCAGACTCGCAAGCCATTTTGATTTGTAACCAGTTATCTATACTAGAACAAACTCGTACAGAAATTTTAAATATTATTGAATCTAGTAAAAGACAAAGTATATTGAAAGATTCAGTACAAAACTTAAGACTGATTCTTGTAGAAAACATAGATACGGCCTTACAGATTTCTAATGATTATGCTCCCGAGCATTTGATTTTAAATTTAAAAGAAGCCGATCAATATTTGGATAAAATTCAAAATGCTGGAAGTGTGTTTGTTGGAGAGTTTTCGCCAGAATCTGTGGGCGACTATGCATCTGGTACTAATCACGTTTTACCAACAGCAGGCTATGCAAAAAGTTATAGTGGATTGAATGTGGATAGTTTTTTAAAATCCATCACTTTTCAAACTTTATCTGCGCAAGGTTTACTGAATTTAGCAACAACTGTTGAAACCATGGCACGCTATGAAGGTCTTGAAGCTCACCAAATGGCCGTACAGGCAAGACGATTAGATATTGAAGGTGGGCGATGAAAGCAGATGATAAAACTCTTTTAACTGAATCTGCTGATTCTTCGTCTAGAAAACAAGTTGATATTGAATGGATCCGACAGTTGGTGCGCCCGGATATTC
>JBMOJS010000213.1:0-5282 GCA_049315665.1 Pseudobdellovibrionaceae bacterium
TTTGCTTTTGATGACCACACTGTTTCGCTTGTCTTTAAACATTGCTACCACAAGATTGATTTTGACTCACGGTCATCAAGGACCACAGGCCGCTGGTGAAGTGATCTATGCTTTTGGTAACTTTGTCGTTGGTAGCAACTACGTCATCGGTTTTATCATGTTTGTGATTTTGATCGTTATCAATTTTATCGTTATTACCAAAGGTTCGGGGCGTGTGGCCGAAGTTGCTGCTCGATTTACTTTGGACGCTATGCCAGGCAAACAAATGTCGATTGATGCTGATTTAAATGCGGGGCTGATCAATGAACAAGAAGCCAGACGTCGACGGCGTGAAATCGAACAAGAGGCTGATTTTTATGGGGCCATGGATGGTGCCAGTAAGTTTGTGCGTGGTGATGCCATTGCCAGTATTGTTATCACAATAGTCAATATTTTTGGTGGTTTGTTGATCGGTGTTTTACAAAAAAATCTAGATCTAGCCACCGCAGCCAAGTACTACGTGATGTTAACCATCGGTGATGGTTTGTTGTCGCAGATTCCGGCGCTGATCATATCTACAGCGGCTGGTACTATTGTTACCCGAAGCTCTAGAAATGATAAAGATATGGGGGCTGAAATTACATCTCAGCTATTCACAAACCCTCGAGTCTCTGGAATCGTCGGCGCGATTTTAGCTTTACTAGCTTTGGTTCCGGGTTTGCCGACAATCCCATTTTTGACCATGGGGGCTGGCTTAGGTGGCATTGCTTGGATGATAGGTAGATACAAGTTAGAAGCTGTGAATGAAGAGAAGAAAAATGCGGATAAACTGGCTTCCTCACCCAAAAAAGAAAATATCGAAACCATGTTGCCTCTGGATATGGTGGAGCTTGAAGTGGGATACGGCTTGATTAACGTGGTTGAGTCAGATCAAAGCGGAGACTTGCTAGAAAGAATAGTCAGTATTCGCAAGCAGTTTGCTTTAGATTTGGGAATTGTTGTACCTAGCATTCATATCCGTGACAATTTACAACTGGCTGCCGGTGAATATCGATTATTGATTAAGGGGAATCGTGTTGGTGGTGGCACTTTAAGACCCGAAAGTTTATTGGCCATGGATCCTGGCAACGTCACACAAAAAGTGGATGGTATTCCAACCAAAGAACCAGCCTTTGGCCTAGATGCGCTGTGGATTTCTACCCATCGTAAAGAAGAGGCCGAACTGGCTGGCTTCACGGTCGTAGATTTACCCACTGTTATGGCCACACACTTGACAGAAATTATTCGCACTCATGCTCATGAATTATTGGGCCGCCAAGAGGCCGCTTCATTGGTAGAGAATTTCAAAAAAACCAATCCTAAAGTAGTAGAAGAGCTGATCCCAGATATGATGACCTTGGGTACTGTCGTGCGTGTGATGCAAAATTTATTGAAAGAACAAATATCTATTCGTGATCTACTAACTATTTTTGAAACTCTTGCGGATGAAGCTGGCAAGACCAAAGACCTTGAGGTTTTAACTGAGGCTGTGCGCAAAGCCTTGGCCCGAGGAATCACTGCAAAATACACCACAGACGAAGGCAGCATTCCGGTGATGACTTTACACCCTAATATTGAAGAGATGGTGGCGAATGCCTTGTTGCAAACCGAACAGGGCATTCAGCTGGTTATGGATCCTAATACCGCCCATAAAATTATCAATGAGATTGCTCGCACGGTTGAAAATCACCCCGAAGTGGCCAGTCAGCCGATATTATTGACCAGCCCAACCTCGCGGCGGCATCTTTACAAGCTGGTTTCTAGATTTATTCCGCAAATGGTTGTGCTATCCCATAGTGAGTTAACGTCTGATGCCAATGTTAAATCTGTTGCTTTAGTGGAGTTAAAATATGCAAGTTAAAAAGTTTGAAGCCAAATCTATGAAAGAAGCTCTAGAGATGGTCAAAGTAGAAATGGGACCTGATGCAATTATATTGTCGGTGCGAGACAATAAAAAAAGCTATGGCCTTGTTGGTGAAGGCAGCATTGAAATCACCGCAGCAGTGTCTGAAAAAACCTTGCAGCAAAAAAAGTATACGGAAGCAAAAATGAATGCTCCTGCGCGAGATAAATTTCTAAAAAGCTCTGCAAAAAATCAAAAAGAAACCATTCAAAAAATGGTGGATCGTTATATGCAGTCGAACAATAATCAAACCCAAACACAAAAACTGGTGCAGCCCCAGTACCAAATGACATCAAGACGTTATATTGAAATTGAAGATGATGTAAACCCATCATCTTCAACCGGGTTTGCACAAAATGCATCTGCCATCGCCGAAGAGCGTATTAAAGATGCCGCCCAAAAAGCTTGGGTGGCCATGCAAATGTCCAATGAAGCCGCAGCAAAACCCACGCCCGTAAAATCATCATCTAATAAAACAAATAAAAGCGAAATGTTTGCTTTAAAAGAAGAGATTGAAAATCTGCGTAAAGTAGTCACGCAGTTTCAAAATATACCCCAGGATTTTAAATCCCAGGGCTTCTATCCAGGTGCAGATTATGGGCTGGTTTTTGAATTCAGTGCTATGTTTGAAAAACTAGTTCGTTCGGGTGTAGCTCCAGATGTAGCTGCTGAAATTTTAGAATTCGCTCAAGAAGCCATTTCACCTTCTAAAAGAAAAAATCAATCCTTAGTGGATGGCTGGGTCGCTAGGTATATTTTAGACAGTGTTGAAGTGATGGATCCAGATTACGAAGCCAAGATTCATTGCTTCTTTGGTCCGTCGGGATCAGGTAAAACCAGTTCCTTGATCAAGTTAGCAAGTCATCTGATGATACGAAAAAATAAAAAAATTGCTTTGGTAACCACAGACACTCATAAAGTCGGTGCTATTGATCAAATGAAAATCTACTCACAAATTTTGAATTTACCTTTAATGGTTATACGTCAAGGAACAGACTGGAACACTTTGATCAATTACATGTCAAAGTTGGATACAGTATTGGTGGACTTTCCGGGACTTAGTTTAAAAAATTCTGAAGAACTTCAAAAGCTAAAATCTTTAATGCCGCCGACTTCTTTAAAACCCCATTTTCATTTGGTGCTTTCGGCTTCCATGAAAGATTCGGATATCAATGAAATCGCAAAAAAATATTCTTTATTGAACTTCAGAAGCGCCATTTTTAATGGACTTGATGAATCTGTTCAGCAAGGAAATATTTATAATTTTATTCGTCGATTTAAAACTCCTTTGCATTCTTTTGGCTTAGGAACAAAAGTTCCTGAAGACTTTGAGTTTGCTACAAAAGAAAGAGTTTTAGATCTTATTTTTAAAATCACCCAAAGTTATGCAAAGGATGTTGCTGCGTGAAAACCCATGGAACAAAAACAATCAGTTTTACTTCTGGTAAAGGTGGAGTAGGTAAAACAACCCTACTTAGTAATATTAGTGTTTGCATGGCACAAAAAGGGGCCCAAGTTTTGGTTTTAGACGGGGATTGGGGCATGGCTAATGTAGACATTCATTTCAACGTGAAAGCCAAAGGCACTATCTATGAGGTGATACAAGGTACAAAAAAGGCAGCAGATATTTTAGTATCTTTAAGCCCTGGAGTAGATTTATTACCGGGAGGCCGTGGTGTTTATGATTTGGCCCATTTATCGTCCTTTGAACGGCGAACGGCCTTCGAAGCCATATTGTCATTGCCGCAAAAATACGACTTTGTGTTTGTCGATACTTCGCCGGGCTTGCACGAAAATGTTTTGTTTTTGAATACTCATGTCGATGAAATTGTGATGGTTTTAACAGCTGAAGCTTCTAGCTTGGCCGACTCTTATGCTTTAATTAAAGTTTTAAATCAAAAAAACAAAGTCAAAAAGTTTTCTATCTTGTGCAACCAAGTCAATGACGAATTGGATGGCTTAAAATTGTATGAAAGATTTGATCAAGTTGTTAATCGTTTTCTAAACATTGGTCTTGATTATTTAGGTTCAATTCCCATGGACAATGGTTTTCGCAAGTCGCAAAATCTACAACGTCTTATTTTGAAACAAGACTTTTCTACATTTTCTTCTTTGCAAAAAGTTGCGCAAGAAATTCTATCTACTAAGAAACAAAGTCAAATTAAGGGAATTGAAGATTTTTGGGAAGGTTTGGTCGGAGCCGCTTAAGAATTGGACTTTTAGCTGCAGATAGATTTTGTTACTATGATAGAACGGGTGGGGGAACTACAGATGTCTAAAAATCCAGCGTTAATAAAAAAATATAAAAATTTGACCAAATCTGCTGGTGGAAGTGAAAAAGACAAATTGGTCAAAGAGTACGCCCCGCTGATTAAATTTATTGCACAAAAAATTGCTATTCGTTTGCCATCAAGCATAGAGTTGGATGATTTGATTTCTGCAGGAGTCATTGGCTTGATGGATGCCATCGATAAGTTTGATCCCACTCGTGATAATAAATTTAAAACTTATGCTGAGTTCAGAATTCGTGGGGCTATATTGGATGAACTTAGGGCTCAGGATTGGGTTCCTCGATCTATTCGTGATAAATCCAAGCTTTTAGACCGAACCATTGCTCAATTAGAGGCGGATCTAGGTCGCTCACCCACGGATGAAGAAATTGCAAAGGCTTTGAATTATACCGTTGATGAATTTCATGATTTGGTCAATCAGGTTCGTCCGGTCAGTTTATTATCCATCGATCAAGTTCAGACATTCAGTAGTACTGATAAAAGATCTATCATGGATATTTTAGAAGGTTCAAGAGTCAATAATCCCTTCAATCAGTTGAATGTAAAGTCTATTAAAGAAGTGGTGGCGCAAGCTATTGAAGATTTACCTGAAAGACAAAGATTAGTGCTGTCCTTGTACTACTACGAAGATTTAAATTTAAAAGAAATTGGCCAGGTTTTGCGAGTCACGGAAAGCCGGGTTTCACAACTGCATGCGCAAGCAGTGACTCGCTTAAGGGCAAAACTACAACAGGTTTTATCAAATAGCGGCGAAATGGAAGCCGCTTAGCTCAAGGCCGGCTAGTTTTTTAGCCATCGATGGGCTTTCCGTCCGGACAATATAGGATAATTCGTATTTTGATATAGAAGCCCTATTAAAAATCTATCTAGTGAAGATCATAGGCTTTGCAGCACAGTAAACCTATGAAAAAATTAAAATTAGTCACAGCCTATTTTATATTGGTTTTCGTTTTCAAAGCTTCGGCAGATATTGTTTTAAGCACTGGCGATGATCAGCACCAATCCATACCTAATGGTGCAAAAATTTGGATTGAAAGTAAAAATATTATACAAGTTGTTCCTGTATCTAA
>JBMOJS010000015.1:0-22917 GCA_049315665.1 Pseudobdellovibrionaceae bacterium
CTCTGGTCGTTGTAAATATGGGTATATAAGAAAGAATCATCTTTGCATAAGCCACTCAGTGACCCCTGGCTTGTGCAAAGATGAGTGCTTACCCCTCCTTAACAAAGAGGTAAAACATGACTAAAAAATCCAGTACACGTTACAGGATTCTTCGGTTGGTGTGGAAAATACTTAAGTTGTTTTTAGTGATAATTCTATTATTGCTGAAAATTCTTAAAGAATTTCAAAGTCTTTGATTTTTGGACGCTCAGTGGCTTGAGCTCAGGTTGATTCTTCAACATGTTCTTTAGTCTAACGGACGGGCTATAAACCCGAGTGGGTAGGTGCTTAAGGATCGTAAGCTGGGGGTCACTTTTTTTAGAACAGTCGCAAGCACTTCCAACTGAAACTGAACCATGTGAGACCTACGACACAGCCCTACCCCATCTGAAAACGAATCAAAGATTCTTTCAAAGATTGCAATTGCAGCTTGGATTGTTCCAACAACAATTTATCTTGGGTCACCACCTCTTCATCGGCATGGGCTAAAAACTTTTCATTCGATAGCTTGGCAGATAAAGTTAAAATATCTTTTTGGGTTTTTTCGATGGTTTTATTGATACGCTTCACTTCTTCGGCAAAATCCACAATGCCTTGCAAAGGGATGATCACTTTCACTGTGACATCTTTCACCGTAACGGCGGTGACGGCGCATTTGCTTAAATCCCCTTCGGCACCCTCTTGCAGTTCATCAATGCGTCCCATGGTGATGATGGCGTCACGATTGTTGCCTAATATTTTTTGAGCCACATCATCCACCACGGCCAATCTTAAGTTTAATTTGACCGCAGGACTGATGCGATTTTCACCACGAATATTGCGAATGGCAGTAATAACTTCTTTCACCAGATCGACTTCTAGGGCGGCCTGTTCCGATCCTAAATTTAAAAATTCGCGATCATTGCGCAAGTTGGGATAAATATCAGTGATGCAAGCTTTGGATCGGATCGGTAATTTTTGATGGATCTCTTCAGTGATGAACGGTGCAAAAGGGTGCAACAAACGCGTGATGCGATTCAACACTTGCGCTAAAACCAACTGACTGGCTGATCTTTCTTTGCTGGGAGGACCAGACAAAATAGGCTTGCTGAATTCAATGTACCAATCACAGAACTGATGCCATACAAAATGATACAAAGTCAGTGCGGCGTCTGAAAACTTTTCTTTTTCTAATGACTCTTCCACAGTGCGTTCGACTTGCATTAAGTTTTGAATGATCCAACGGTCAAAAACATTCAAGCTGGCTTTGTCTGGCAAGGCTTTGGCTCCCTCAGCCGGCACCACAAAATCTTGCAAGTGCGAAAGGGCAAATCGTGTGGCATTCCAGATTTTATTCATAAAGTTGCGGTAGCTTTCCAAGCGGGTTTCGGCAAATTTAAAATCCTTGCCAGAAAATAAATGCGCCAAAAAAGTGAAACGAAGGGCGTCGGCGCCATACTTTTCAATCATTTCTACTGGGTCCACAGAATTGCCCAAGCTTTTAGACATTTTTCGTCCTTGGGAGTCCCGCACCAGTCCGTGAATATAAACAGTTCTGAATGGAACATCTTTTTTGAACTCAAGCCCCAACATGATCATTCTGGCCACCCAGAAGAAAATAATATCATGACCAGTGACCAAATAACTGGTGGGATAAAAAGTTTTTTGAGTTTCATTGTCTGCGGGCCAGCCCATGGTTGAAAAAGGCCATAGGGCTGAACTGAACCAAGTGTCTAAAACGTCTTCTTCTTGTTTTAGATTTGTGCTGTGGCATTTAGAACACTGTTGAACAGTGTCTTCACTGACTGTGATGTGTTCACAGTCTTGGCAGTACCAGGCTGGAATTCTGTGGCCCCACCACAGTTGTCTAGATATACACCAGTCTTCAATGATATTCATCCAATGCAAATAAACTTTGGTCCATGACTCAGGTTCAAAACGGATAGTGCCGCTTTCTACCACTCGTCGTGCAGCCACTGCTAAATTTTCTGTTTTAACAAACCACTGTTCTGAAAGAAAAGGCTCCACCACGGCGCCAGATCTAGAGCAATGTCCCACAGAATGCACATGAACTTCTTCTTTCACTAGAAGATTTAAATTTTTTAAATCTTCGATGACTTTTTTTCGCGCATCCATCACCTTTAGACCTTGATAAGGGCCTGCATTTTCATTCAGCAATGTTTTTTTATCTAGGATGTTGATGAATTCTAAATTGTGAGACTTGCCAATTTTGTAGTCATTGAAATCATGGGCCGGAGTGATTTTTACGACTCCAGAACCAAAAGTGGGGTCGACATAAACATCGGCGATGATTTGGATTTTTCTGTCAATCAAAGGCACAATCACATTTTGACCAATCAGATTTTTATAGCGAGAGTCTTCGGGATGCACACAAACTGCGGTGTCACCAAGCATGGTTTCGGGTCGGGTGGTGGCTATAGTTAAAAACCCTTGGCCATTTTCTAAGGGATACTGAATATGGTAAAGAGCCCCTTTGACTTCTTTGTGTTCGACTTCAAGATCAGAAATCGCAGTTTCTAAGGGGCCAGACCAATTCACCAATCTTTGCCCGCGATAGATCCAGCCTTTTTTATAAAGACTGGCAAAAACTTTACGCACTGATTTTGAAACGCCTTCGTCCAAAGTAAATGTATTGCGATCCCAATCGCAAGAATCCCCTAAGCGACGCATCTGCTGACAAATGCGATCGCCATACTGATGCTTCCAGTCCCACACTTTTTCGACGAACTTTTCACGACCCAATTCATGACGGTTTAAATTTTGTTTTTTAAGTTCGCGCTCGACCACATTTTGTGTAGCGATGCCTGCATGATCGGTGCCTGGCAACCACAGGGCATTGAAGCCCGACATGCGCTTCCAGCGAATCAATAGATCTTGAATAGTGTGATCCAAGGCATGTCCCATATGCAAAAAACCCGTCACATTGGGCGGAGGCAAAATAATACTGAAGGGAGGTTTAGTCGATACATCTTGGGCTTTAAAAAAACCCGAGTCTTCCCACCATTTGTATAAACGGGCCTCTACATCTTGGGGATTGTAGCGATCGCTCAGCGCGGTGGGGGTTTCATTGCTCACGTTAGGACTCCTCTAGAGTTTTTTCTTGCACCAAACCATCTAAGCCATTTTGAATGCAATAAACATTGGTGTAGCCTGATTTTTCCAGGTCCTGGGCCAGTTGGGCAGATATTTTTTCATTATGGCAAAGTGTCACGATGGCTCCGTGCAAGGTCCATTGCCTTTCTTGCAAAAAATTTTGAGTTGCAGATAAGCATTCAGCTGCATTGGTGTCCTGAGGCAATTGTAAGCTGTAGTTTTGAATGTGCAACAGCTGAACCCCAGAGTACCATCCATTGATCTGGACACCCATTTGTACAAAACAAAATGGGATTCTGTTTTGGATTAAGTTATTTAGCTGAAAGTAGGCAATTTTTAAAACCGGGGATGTTTGTTCCACTGGCATCTTAAGACCCTTTTAATTTGGCCGAAACGGGAATATGACTGTAGTTGATTTGCACTAAAAGTATGGCTATCAAAGCCATAGCTGCTGATACAAAAAAGGGCGCCCGTATGCCGATGCTGCCATAAACGGCTCCACCTAAAGCGGGGCCGATGATACGCCCCAAAGAGGACAGCCCTTGATTGACTCCCATGGTGACCCCTTGTTCTTTAGAGTCCACCAATAAACTGATGGATCCCATTAAAGAAGGGTTCACTAGGCCCTGCCCCAAGGATAAAAAAGTCATGGCCACAGCCATATTTAAAATACTGTTGCTAAGGCAAATTTCTATAAAGCCCAACATAAATAGTAACAAGCCTAATCGTAAGACTTTTCGCTCGCCCCACAGTGGCAAAAGTCGCCGCACTAAAAAGCCTTGGGTGAAAATCATAATGATGCCGATATAAGCAAAACCAAAACTGACTTCCTTAGCGCTCCAAGCAAATTTTTCTCCCATAAACAAAATCAATGTGGCTTCCATGCTAGACATTGCAAGTGAGCTTAGAAAAAAACTGACAATCAGTGGGCCTACGGTTTTACGATTCAAGTATGAATATATTAATTTCAGGCGGTGAGGCTTTTTTTCTAGATTTTTTTCGTGCAAAGATTCTTTTAAAAACTTTAAAGCAAACAGAAAGTTTAAAAGACAAAGGGCCGCCACAAAGTAACTGGTGCCCATCATGCCAAAATTTTTATCCTCAAGGTGGTTTTCGCTAAGGTGTAAAAAAATTCCGCCAATCGTAGGGCCAATCACAAAACCCAAACCAAAAGCGGCTCCGATTAAGGCCATACCCTTGGATCTTTCTTCGGGGCCTGTGATATCAGAAATATATGCTGAGGCTGTCGAAATACTGGCGCCAAAAAAACCGGCCAAAGTACGAGCCACAAACAGCATTTCTAAACTTTGCGCGTGCGCCAAAAGCAGATAAGAAAAAAACTCACCCAACAAACAAAAAATCAATATAGGACGTCGTCCCCAACGATCGCTCAGTTTGCCCCAAAAAGGAGCAAATAAAAACTGCATGGCCGAATAGCAAGACATCAGTAAGCCAGTTTGCAATGCGGTTGCGCCAAAATCTCGACTTAAGATGGGGATTAAAGGGATTATGACTCCAAATCCCACCAAATAAATAAAAACTGTAAAAAAAATCACAGTCAGGGCCGACTTTTTGTCGAATAATGTTTTCGTTTTCATACAGTCCTGGTTAATATTAGAGAGTTATGAAAAGTGCAATCAATCTTCATTCGATTCGTGTGTTTTTAGTCTGTGGGCTTTCTGTTGGGCTGTGTTTGCAAACACCGGTGGCCTTAGCTTCACTGGGTTATAAAACATTTGTGCCTGAAACTTGGGATTTAGAACTTAGCACCAGTTATTTCAAGTCCGATTCCAATTACCCCGATGGTGGCGGAAGTGCTTCTTCTTTATCGTCGGGCGGGCAGTATTCTTTATTGCAAACAGGTGTTGGTACACGAGTTTTGCCCTCAGAACACTGGTCTTTGTACTCCACCTTATTTATTGGTAATTCCGAAAGTAAAAATAATCTAGCTGGACGCACCAATAGCACCCTTAGTCATGTTTTAGTGGGCAGTGAGTTTTTAGCTTACAGTGATGCTTTTGAAATTATTCCCGAGGTCTCGGCCATTATTCCTATCGAAAAAATCTCGGAAACTTCAGATGTGTCCTTGAACAATGAAGGTGTGGTCGAGGGCACAGGCAAAGTGACATTACAAAAAGATTTAGGATTGTTTTTGGCCTATGGATCTTTGGGTTATACCTACCGTGATGAACAGCGATCTTCTTTAATGCCTTGGTCTGCAGGTGGAGAGCTGCGATTTTTGCATTCACGTTTAGGCGCAGACTTGAATGGTTTTCAAAGCATAACTAAAGACGCTGATGTGGATAATGGCCGTAAAGTGACTAGAACCAGTTTTTTAAGTCGAGTGAACGGGGGCAGTTACAAGTTCTATTACCCAGATCCATCGCTGGTTCGCACTCAGATTTATTTTAAACATGCCTTCAACCCTACTTGGAGTTTTGAAACTTCGGCAGGTTTTGCTTTGGCTGGATCCAACACGGCTGCCGGCTACGATGTATTTGCATTGCTACGATACAGTTTTGATTTAAATCGCGATTATCAAGTGCGTCCAACGCCTGCCGCTAAAATTAAACCTCGTCCTAGTTTTCGTGAAGACACCAATGATGGTATTGATCAAAATTTATTTCGCGTTGAAGAATCAAAAATTTATCAAGAGCCACCAGCTGCGGTGACACCTCCGCCCTCGCGGTCTGCTGTCCAGCAGCAATTGGATCAAACAGAAATGAAGATCGAGCTTAAAGCCAATAAAAAGAAGAAGCGCATTAAAAAATACTAGGTGTATTTTTTAATAAAAACATGTTAAATAGCAATCACTATGAAAGCACAAAAGTGGCACGATTTAGCTTTGGTCGTAATGTTTGTCGGTTTTGGGGTTTGGAGTTTATTTATAGTAGCCCAGGGGGCCAAGCAAATCACGCGATGCCAGTCAAGCAGCCCTAATCAGGTCCTTTGTGATTCTTATTATGCACAAAATCTAAATCAAGGTGCGCATCGAATTAGGTTGAATAAAGAAGACTCGCAAGATTTTGTTAATGTTGTTCAATATTTTGGCAACCAAGATATTTTGGTCAGTCAGTATGGCGAAAATCAATCTTATAAATTATCCACTCCAAAACTTTCTGTTTTGTTTTTATGTTTTATCAAAGCAGTGGCACAAAACAATGATCCCACATGCTCTATATTTTATAATCATGAAATTAAAGAGCCCAATGTACAGATTTTAGATAATGCTAATTTTGTAAATATTCGAATAGCAGACCCCAATATGGTTCAACAACTTCGAGGTATGTTTGCTAAATTTCAATCTACGGCCTTTATTGCAAAAGAAAAAGTAGAAGTTCGCATCAACAACGTAGTAAAATTATACAGCCGGATGTCCTTGGCTTGTGATACGAATCGCTGTGAAATCCGTGGAGTGCCGTCTGCGAGTGATGTGCGGCCGCCGCAGATACAGGACGACCGCCCCTTCAATCCCTAAGTCGACGCTGAAAAAGTACCAACTGCTTCGTTAGCTTCACTCAAATCGTGCTCGATGTACTTCTTTGTACACCTCCGCGCGATTTAGTTTGCTGCCTAGCATTTGATACTTTTTGAGCGTCGCCCAGGGCTAAACTATTCCTCAGTCGCTCGATCGGTCGACGCCTTGACTTTGCAAATTTTTAAACAGGATCTTGCTATGAAAAAGCACTTGCTGCTTTTTGAGCGTCGCCAACCCAACTTAGATATGAGGAAAGGACCTAATAGCGTTTGCCGCTGTATTTGGGGTTGAGCATATTTTCTAAGCTAAAAATTTCGTCAAGTTGTGATTGCGTAACTTTACCCCGTTCCAGGGCTACTTGCTGTACCGTCTTTCCCGTTTCAGCGCAAATTTTACCTATGATGTCGCACTCTGCATGGCCCAAAACTGGATCTAAATAAGTCACAATGCCGATGCTATTCATCACATAATCGCGACAACGTTCTGGATTGGCTGTGATGCCATCAATGCAAAGTCTTCTTAATGTTTGCATCCCATTATTCAATAATTCACAATCCTCAAACAAGCACTGAGCAATTACGGGCTCCATCACATTCAATTGCAGTTGGCCGGCTTCAGAGGCTAAAGTTACAGTCAAATCATTGCCAATCACTTTAAAACAAATTTGGTTTACTACTTCGGGAATCACAGGATTCACTTTGGCAGGCATAATCGAAGATCCTGCTTGCATTTCTGGCAGGTTGATTTCTTTCAGGCCGGCCCTTGGTCCTGACGACAGTAAACGCAGATCATTGCAAATTTTAGATAACTTCACTGCCAGACGTTTAAGCCCGCCAGAAATAATCACATAGGCCCCAGTGTCACTGGTGGCTTCAATCAGATCTGGTGAAATTTTAAAATCAATCCCTGTCACTTCAGCCAGTTTTTGTACTACCAATGGCGAATAACCTTCGGGGGTGTTGATACCGGTGCCGATGGCAGTGGCCCCTAAATTCACTTCCAATAATAAATTTTGCAATCAAGAAAGAAGTCGAATGTCTTCTTCCAATAATGTTGAAAAAGCTTGAAACTCTTGCCCCAAGGTCATGGGGACAGCATCTTGCAATTGGGTGCGCCCCATTTTTAGGATCTTATTAAATTCTTTGGCTTTTAAAGATAAACCCTCTTGCAAAAATTGAATGTTTTGTTTCAGAGCAGACATTTCTTGAAATAAAGCCAGACGAAAGGCGGTGGGGTAGGCATCGTTGGTAGACTGACATTTGTTGACGTGGTCGTTGGGGTGAAGCTCAGAGTATTTACCTTTTTCTAAACCTTGAATTTCAAGACCTACGTTGGCAATAACTTCATTGGCGTTCATATTGATCGATGTTCCTGCTCCACCTTGAAATTGATCGCTGGGAAATTGATCTAAACAGTAATTAGTTAGTAATATTTTATCACAGGCTTTAACAATCAGTTCAGCCTTGTCGCGTGGAATTGTTCCCAGATCTTTATTCGCTAAAGCACAGGCTTTCTTCACCTGAACCAAAGCTTTTACAAACGTTGCAGAAGCATGAACGGGTTTTCCAGATATTTTAAAATTTTCAATGGCTCGTAAAGTGTGAATTCCATAGTAGGCTTGCGCAGGAACTTTTCTTTCACCCAAAAGATCTTTTTCAATACGGTAATTTGATAAATTTTCATTTTTATTCATAATTAGCTCCTTCAGTCTGGAACTAATTATGTAGGATTGTCATTGCTGTCAACTTACTTTAAGACTCTTCAGAGCCCAACAAGCCAAACTCAGTGAAGTTAGTTTATGTTCGCTTCTAGATAGTGCTAACTTGGGTCCACTGATAGTGGCGATACATCTGCAGAAACTTTTAGATTCGAGTTCATAGGAACTTGAAACTGATGTTGCGGCAATTGCATCTGAGGCAAATATTTTTCACCTTGCTCTAACAAAGTCAAATGAGCTTGTGCCAAGGCTTTCAAATTAGCCTCAAATTGCATGCGCATTCTTTTGATATCATTGATTTCTTGATAGGCTTTTTTTAAAGAATCTCGGGAGTCACGTACAATCAATTCGGCCTTTTGATTGGCATCCGCTAAAATCAACTTGGCTTCACGTTCAGAATCTTGTTTTAATCTTTCGGTCATTTGCGTGGCCGTTGAAATCGTACTTTTTAAAACCTGATCGCGTTCTTTGTATTCCATCAAGTTCAATTCTTTTTCTCGCAGGGCTTCTTTCAAAGAATTTTTTTCTTGAATCAAAACTTCCATTTGGTGCGCCAGAAGTTGAAGAAATTCAGTGACTTCATCAGCACTAAAGCCCATTAAAGATTTGCTGAAATGTTTATGAACAATATCAATCGGAGCTATTTTCATTGTGTTCCTCCTTGAACTCAAAGAAAAGCCAGCCTGCTAGACATAGCCTCTACAGTTATAGACTATAAAGTAAATCGTTCTCATGCAATGTGAAATCGAAATAAAAATCAGAACAGACCTAACAGAGCCTAAGATCGATTTTGTTCTGCTTTTTTACTAATTTCTTGATTGCGTAGATCGGCTTTTTCAAAACTGATGCGTAAAGATCTTTCAATTTCGTATTCTCGCATAGACTGAAGTCCAGCTTCGGTGACCCCTTTTTTGGATGCCACTTGGGTTTGCAAGTTTTCCAAGGTGCTTAAAGACTGTTGTGACATCAATGCAGCACCGGCGAATACTTTTTCAGTCATTTTTCTAGCCAATTCTTTTTCAAAACCGTGCTCTTCAAGCCAATCTTGCCAGTACATCATCAGCTCAAAAACAAAACCGGTGCCACAAGAACAAGCAATCATTAACGCCGTCAATTGATCTTCATCATTGGTTTTTAAGACCGAGCCCAAACAAGTAAATAAATCTTCAACGACATCGGCGACATAATCATCTTCATCATTGTTTAATAAATAACCACTGACTCCCTGGCCAATAATAGCCGGAGTATTAGGAATGACTCGGGCTAAACGGCACTGGGGCAGATATTTTTCTAACACGTTCAGCGGTATACCGGCGGCCAAACTAATAACTATTTGATCTTTATCAAACAGCGGTCCTAGGGGCTCTAGGGCTTGCAGCAGATCTTGGGGTTTGACACACAAAAGGACTATTTCGCACTTTTCAATAACAGCTTCGTTACTAGTTTCAGAAATAATTTTAAACTGCTCTTGCAGTTTTTGTACTTTGCCTTGGGTGCGATTAGAAACCACGATTTGATCGGGGTTCAGTTTTTTTTCGCGCAACAGCCCCGTGATCAAAGCTTGGGCTAAACTGCCGGCTCCGATAAATCCAACTTTTTGATGTGACAATATAAAATTTTTCAATGCTGGGGCCTTTCTCCAAAAAGTGCAGTTCCTACTCTAATCATGGTAGAGCCCTCTTCCAATGCGATCAATGCATCTTGACTGGTTCCCATAGATAATTCAGTCATAGAATGTTGATCATTTTGCAAGGTGCTTTTCAAGTCAGCTAGAAGTGTACGAAGCTCAACAAAAAAAGGACGATTCTGCTGGGGTTCTTCAAATAAGGGAGG
Organism: Pseudobdellovibrionaceae bacterium; assembly: GCA_049315665.1. GTDB lineage: Bacteria > Bdellovibrionota > Bdellovibrionia > Bdellovibrionales > Bdellovibrionaceae > JBMOJS01. The sequence continues at coordinate 10,161 of JBMOJS010000015.1, forward strand.
CATTGTCATCAAACCTTGAATTTGTACATTTGCTAGTTTTTGTAAAACAGGCCATTCAGTCAATAACTGATTTTTATCAAAACCGGATTTGCTATTTTCCCCAGCTAGATTGACTTGCAGTAAAATTTTTTGCTTATGATTTTTTTCTTTTGATTTTTTATCAATAGTTTCGGCCAACGCTAAACTATCCACTGAATGAATCAAATCCACTTGCTTAACCAGGTACTTCACTTTATTTTTTTGTAAATGTCCGATAAAATGCCACTGAATGCTGGGGTTGTTTATAAACTCAATTTTGTTAATTAATTCTTGGACATAGTTTTCACCGAAAGCAATATGCCCCCAGCTGTGCAGTCGTTGAATTTTGTCTGCCAGTTGCAGCTTTGATACAGCTACAATTTGCCACTTTTTTTGCGGACGATTTTTTTCCCCCACTAAGGCGGCGTTGGCGGCTTTTTCAAGATATTGGCGAAAGTGATCTTCATTCATAAAACATCCAATTGTTGTAACAATTCCGGAATTTTTTCAATGGGAAGGCCTATGATATTGCTGTAAAGCCCCTCATATTTCAAAATAAAATCTTGACCAGCATCGTCTTGAATTCCATAGCCACCGGCTTTATCAAACGGAGAGCCTGTCGCAATGTAGTTGTGAATTAAAGAATCTGGCAAATTTTTAAAAAGAACCTGCGTTGTCTCTAAATGAGTCACCATTTTGGCTTCAGGAAACAAAAGTAAAACCACAGCTGTTTTCACTTCATGTCGATCATTGGAAAGTCTTTTCAACATACCAAAGGCTTGGTCTGGCGACTCGGGCTTGCCCAAGGTCTTGTTATCAATGACGACTTCGGTATCCGCCGCCAAAATCAAGCAGGGGAAATGATTTTCTTGTTCTAGCTTAGAAAAAATAGTTTTGGCCTTTTGTCTAGCAATGTCCAAAATCTGCTCATCTATGTTCAGGTTTTTATTGGGAATTTCCGATATTTTAGATGGGAGGACCGCAAATTCAAAACCAGCTTGTTTTAATAGTTGCTGTCGTCGTGGAGATTGGGAAGCCAAGATCAATGGACGCATATCTTAATTGAGCACAAAGGGATAAAAATGGGAAGCGCTGAAATGATGCTTATAGCGGGATTAGTCATGGGAGGCTTTGCGGTCTACCTGTTTGTCTCTGCATTGTTTGCTAGCAACTCTGATCAAGATCAACTGCTGTGGGCCAATAACTCTGAACCCATTAAATCTAAAAATGCCATTGTTAATTTTTCGCGCCCCTTGGTGCATCAGTTTACATTGCAATATGCTTTAAAAATTAAAAATGCCAATTATCGTAAAAAAGTAAAAAAAATCATTCTAACAGCTGGGCTGGGCCGTGAGTTGAATGAAGATGAGTTTATTGGTTTGCAAATCTTATGGGGTCTTATGTTTCCCCTGTTCTTGCTGGTGATGAATTTTTCTTTAGAGCTGGGTTTGCCTTTGGCGGCAATTTTAGGTTTAGGTTTAGTGGGGGGATATCTGCCCCAGGTTCATTCCAAGGGCATGAAAAAAAATCGTGAGTTGTCAGTGCGTGCGGATTTACCCTTCTTTATTGATTTATTGGCCTTGTCTGTTGAAGCCGGTTTGGATTTTTTTTCAGCTATTCAAAAAATTGTGGATAAATCTAGGGGCACAGACAGTGTCTTGGCCGAGGAGTTCGCAGCGGTATTGCAAGACATCAAATTAGGAGCCGCTAAAACGCAAGCTTTGAAAGAAATGGGCGCTCGCTTAGATATGCCCGAAATCACCAGTTTTGTCGCCGTGCTTGTGGATGCCGAAGCAACCGGAGCTAGCATTTCGCAAGTTTTGAAAGATCAATCAGTGCAGATGCGCTTAGAAAGATTTGTCAGAGCCGAAAAGGCAGGGGCTCAGGCCTCGCAATTGATTTTACTGCCACTGATGTTATTTATTTTACCAGCTGTTTTTATTATGGTCTTTGGCCCTATGGCTATATCGTTTATGATGGGCGGGGGGCAATAATGAAACCCACTCTGAAGTTAAAAAAAGACAATCAGATTCTTATCCAGCAAGTGGATTTGGCTTTAAGCTTTACACAAAGAGCCAAAGGTTTGATTGGTAAAGATAAAATTGAAGAAAATAATTCTTTATTTATAAAAAGATGCAATTTAATTCATACATTTTTTATGAAATTTCCCATCGATTGTGTTTTTGTCGATGAAACTTTGCAAATCAAAGGCCTGCGCAAAAATGTGCAACCCTGGACTTTTGCAGGCTGTTTAAAAGCCACAGCTGTTTTTGAGCTTAAAGCCGGGCAAGTTGAAGTTTTGAACTTGCGAATTGGAGACTACTTGCATGTGGGCCATTAGAATTTTAAACGGCCCACAGGCCGGACAAATTTTTAGTCTTAAGCAAGGACGCAATGTTGTGGGGCGTTCGCCCGCGGCCGACATTCAAATTTTAAGTCAAGGAATATCTAAAGAGCACTGTGAAATTCATCTGCAAAAAAATCAAATGAGCGTTGTTGATTTAAAATCCAGCAACGGAACTTTTTTAAACGGAGTTAAAATTCAAAATGCTCATTTTCGTATTGCCGATAAAATATCATTGTTTGATATTTTATTAGAAGTCATTCCGGCCACCCAGTCCACTTTACAGGCCGCTATGGCAACAGACACTGCTTTTGTATCTTCCAATAGCCCTAGCGGATCCCAGCAGGCCAGCGGGGCAGAAATGGCTACCTCAACTGCAGACAAAAATTTAAATTCTTCTGATTTGAATAAAAACAGTCTGCTGCAGCTATTTCACCATTACATGCAAAGTGTGGCGCTGCCAGGTGTGTATAAATTGGCCCATGTGTTTGAGTTTCGTTTTGTTGTATTATTTTTTATAGGATTATTTATTTTATCAACGACATTGTTATCGATGATTCCCATGGTGGAAATCAGTCGATCCAGTATTTTAGTTGAAAGTAAGCGTCGAGCTCAATCCCTGGCTAGGTCTGTAGCCATGGTCAATCAGGCGGCTTTGTTGCAAAACAGTTATTCGGCGTTAACGACGAATGCAACAGAAGCTGAAGATGGAGTTAAACAAGTTTTAATTATACAGCAGTCGGACGGTATGATTTTAGCGCCAGCATCAAGGGCGGGGACAACGGCAGATCTGCCATTTGTCCATGCCGCCCGTCGAGAAAATCGTTCGCAAACTGTAGAAGTGGACTCAACAACAGTTGGAGCCAGTTACCCTATTGGTCTGTTTGATCCCAATACTGGCGAGCAAATAGTTAAGGCGCATGCAATTATTATTTATGATATGGGAAGTCTGGCTTTCGATGATGGACGGGTGATCAGTCTATTTATGCAGACGTTGGTTCTAGCCATTATTTTGGGATCGATTTTATTTTACTTTTTATACAAATTGATTGAATACCCCTTGCTAAAACTGAATGCAGAGCTGGATCAAGCCTTGCGTGATAAAAAAGATTCCATCGAATTTTCAATTCAATTTCCAACATTGCAAGCCCTGTTAGGTAATATCAATAGTTTGCTTTCAAGGTATATTCACGGTGGATCAGAATCTATTACTGCACAGGTAAAGACTCATGCTGTGGAACAAGATGTTGAAAATTTAATGTTGATGGTTGGTTATCCAGCAGTGGTTTTAAGCAAAGATTGTAAAATGATTTCATGCAATTTAGCGTTTGAAAATGTGCTTCGGCAAAATAGGTCCTCTTTGTTAGGTCAAAGCATAGAAGTGTGGTCAGACCCAGCTTTAAAACAAAATATTCAAAGTTTAGTTGTTAAAAGTTTAGAAAACCCAGCAGTTCTACAATCTGATTCTTTAGAATTTTCAGGGCATTTGTGTGAGTTGCGTTGTCAAAATATGGATAGCTGGATGCTGATTGTTGTTGTGCCTGTTCAACAAGGGGCTGCCGCATGATTGAAGTGGCTGTTCTGCGTGGACCCCATGCCGGAGTTAAAATCAAATGCACATCATTTCCGGTGATGATTGGTCGTGATGCAGAAAATCACTTGATTTTGTCATCAGATAGCAGAGTCAGTCGTCACCATGCTGAAATTTATTTAGACAATAATGAACTATGGATAAAAAATGTCAGCCAAAAGAATTTTATTTTAGTGGATGGGCAAAAAAAAGAAGTGGCCAATATCAATGATGGTCACCGCACTATACTTATTGGCGATAGTGAAATTCAGATTTCGGAAGTATCACAACAACTGACCAAAACAGTGGCTTTGGGGGTTTTAAAAACAAGTCCTGTGATTGAAGCCAATTCAGTGCAAGTAGCCAAGCCCGCAACTTATCAAAATTATCAGCAATCAGCAAATTCGTTTCAAAATGTCAGTGTCGCACAAGAATCCGGAAAACAAAAATTTTATATTATTATTGGTGTTGTGGCGTTGTTATTTGCATTTTTATTATGGCCCAATGGCAATAAAAAAAATCGTGATCCTAATGCCATTCGAACATCCAACCTGGTGCAAATAGATTTAGACAACTCTCAAAAAAATATTAAAGAACTGCAAGACAATCGAGAAAAATACAACTCTTCCCAATACAGAAGGGCTCAAGAAAACTTTATCAAAGGATTTCGTGATTATCAGCAAGGACAATATGCCAGGGCCAGAGAATCTTTTCAAGTGGTGCTAAATTTAAATCCCGAACATGATTTGGCTAAGCGGTATCATTATTTATCTAAAGTTAAATTTGATGAACAGATAAAAAAATCTTTGAACTTAGGAAACGTTTATCGAGATAAAAAAAACTGGCGTCTATGCCAGTCGCATTATTCGATGGCTATGACCATGTTGCAAAATAATCGCAATGACCCCAGCTATATTGAAGCTAAACGGTATTTTGAAGAATGCAGTTTAGGGCAAGAGGGGGCGTTTTAGTGGCATTACTTCAACTGCGGCAAGATGGACAAGTTTTAAAAGAGATTCTATTGCAACAAAACCAGCACTATATTGTTGGACGCAAATCTGACTGTGATATTGTTCTAGAGTCGCATCAGGGCATTTCAAGAGAGCATTTGAAAATATTATTCGAAGACCATCATTGGGTCGCGGAAGTACTTTCAAAGTATGGAGATATTTATTTAAATGGTCAGCCTACTAAAAAAATTCTTTTAGAACATGGCTCGCGTTTTTTAGTGCCGCCCTATGAGTTTTATTTTCTATTTTCACAGGCAGAGCTTCCTGTTGTACAAACAAGCTCTTTGTCGACGGCCCAGGTGGATCAGGAAGAAAAAACTCTTGTGTTTTCATCCGGTCAGTATGGTGTTTTGATTCTATTGGATGATAAACAGGAAAATACTTTATCAAAATATGAATTAAAAGGTAGCGATCAATGGTTGTGCGGGCGTGATCATCAATGTGAAGTGTGCATTGCGCACCCGATGATTAGTCGTCGACAATTTGAAATTAAAAAAATTGCTGAAGATTTTTTTATTACTGACCTAGGAAGTGTGAATGGAACTTTGTTGAATGGTAAAACGGTTTCTGTTGTAGATCCCACTTCAATAAAAAGTGGCGACATAATAAGCATCAAAGATGTTCATTTGCGCTTTGAAATGCATGATGGCCAGTTTCAATCTAGATTGATGAATGTGCAGCAGCAGGTTCCATCAGTGTTACAAGCCTTACCCGGTGAAGTCAGTAATTTTGATCCTGTAGCTTTTCAAAATACGGCGGCTATGCCAAATTCTATAGTTACTAAAGAAAAAAAGTTTGATTTTATAAAGCATCGGCCCAAATTGATTGTTGGTGCTGTGTTGATTTTGCTTTTTGCCTTTATATTTTCTGACAATAGCAGTTCAAACACAGTCTCTAAAGCACCTCAGGCCACTTTAAATCAAGATCCGCTGGCCCTGCTAGAGCCCGAAAAGAAAGCGATGATTCAAAGAACATACGAGCTTTCTAAAAATTATTATATTCAAGGCAAGTATCGTATGGCGAAAGAAGAGATTTTAAAAATTAAAGAACATATTCCAGATTATTTAGATATTGCAGAAATTGATAAAATGGCTTCTGAGGCCCTAGCCATAGAAGAACAAAATCGTCGTATTGTTGAAATTGAAAAAGCCAAGGCTGAAGGAGAAGAAAAAATTCAGCAACAACTTAAAATTTGCAAGTCCAAAGTGAGGCCGCAAATAACTATGGAAGAAATAGAGTCGTGCTTAAATCCAGTTCTTCAGTTCAATCCTGAACACCCAGATATTCTTCATTTAAAACAAAATGTAGAGAATTTAGTGTCTTTAAGATTAGCCAAAGAGGTGCAAAAGCAGGCTTATCAAGATCAAGTGCAAAAATTAAAAAGTTTATATAAAAAAGCTGAAGTTTTACAAAGTAAAAACAATCCCCTAGAAGCCATAAAAATCTATCAACAAGTACAAAAAACTGGGCTGCCTGACCCATCTGGTCTTAAGCAAAAAGCGCAAAGACAAATAGCTTCCTTAAAAAAACAAGTGAATGACAAAACAGCGTCTTATCAAAGTAAAGCTTTGCAAATGTATAACTCGCAAAATTTAAAAGGGGCCATATTGGCTTTACGGCAAGCCAAAACAGTGGATCCCAATAATCCTGATTTGCAAGAAAAAATTGATCAGTACATGATAGAACTACGTAAACAAATGATGGTCTTGTACCAAGAGGGAATTTTAGAAGAAAGTTTTGGTAATGTGGAGGGCTCTGAATCTAAACCCGGAGCCAAAGACAAATGGAAAAAAATAATGATTTTAGATGTGACAGACGGTGAGTATTATAAAAAGGCTTATCTTAAATTAAAAAAATACGGGGCCATATAATGAAATGGCAAATGCGTGCACATACTCCTGGTGTATTTCGTCCCAAGCCCATTTTGCATCAGCAAGAGGACTTAGGTTTATTTTTAGCAATTCAATCTTGGGGCAACCCCGCGGATTCACAGATAGTCATTGAAGATGTCACCAGGTATATTCAAGCTGCTGTGGCTGATGTTGAAGTTACCTCGCCCTTTGAGTTTTCAGTTCACTGGCCAGATGCTGTGAACTTTGTTAGAACAGCTTTAATGATTTGTAATGAAAATATTTTTTATAAGTACAATCAGGGTGAATACTTATCTGGTCTTGAAGTGATGGTTTTGTATCGTCATAAAAACATTTGTGCGTGGTCTAGTGTTGGGGCCCATCAGTTGATGGGATTTACAAATGATAAAATCGAAATTATTGCTGCAAGCAATGATAGCTCACAAGCAAGTCCATTGCCTTTAAATATGTTGGGTGTACATAAAACGGCAGCCATACAATCTGGCTATTTTTTAGTTGGAAAATTTAAAAATATTTTATTAACATCCCCCAATATTGACGTTACTGGGGCGGCTGTAGATTCAGCTAAGTCTGTAGATTTTGTTCGGCTTAGCCATAGTCTTATTCAAAAAAACAAAAATGAAGCTTTTTTTCATTGTTTATTGTCATTCTGATTTTTGCAAAACTTGGTGCAGTGATTTGTCCAAATGCTGCTTAAACTTTTTAAATTCTGGTAAGTTTATTGCCAGTTCAAATAGTGTGGGTTCTGCAGATATCGAATGATTTAAGTCCCAAGTTTCTGCGGTGCCCAAATAAGAAAGAAAAATATTTTGATCTACATGAATTTGTACATAAAGTCGTTCAAAATAATGCCGTGTGTTTTCGGACAGGTCAGAAAATAATCCAAGCTGTTTCCATTGCAGTAACTGAATAAACTGATCATTGTTACAAGCCTTGATCTGTTCATAGGGCCAATCCATTTGCTGCAATAAATTGAAACAGGGTTGGTTTATGGATTCGACATGGGGAATATTTAAATTTTTTTCTGCAACATAAACCCAGACATTATTTTTATATCTACGGCCTAATTTTTTTAAATTGGCCCAGTCTGACATTTCTAAACTAAGACTGGCAATGACATGGACCAGATCTATGTCATCAGGGTTGGCATCCAATAGCTGATTCAGTTTGTTTTTTAAATAAACGCGAGATTCGGGTTGAGTCCAGTTTAAAAAGCCCAGGGAATATTTTTTATATAGATTTTTGTTAACACTAGACCAGGTTTTAAATCTATTTTTCGAAGTCATTTTTTCAAAATCAAATACTGATTTGTATATTCGATATTTTTCTTCTTCGCTTAAAGGATTGATCTCTTGGTGATCGGTCAATGTGTTGTACATCTGCGGTTTATCTTTGTGAAAATATAAAAATGAATCGTGTAAAAACGCATAATAGATTTGATCTTCAGCGGGTTTTAGACTCCAGCCGGACTCGATCATCAAAGTTCTGGGTAATGTGTCTATTTTTTTTGAATAAAGAATATATTTTGATAGATCAATCACTTGAAAATCCGACAGACTGTCTAAACTAGGGGCCTCGCCAAAAAAAGACAGCAAGGTCTTTCCGATATCAACCAAGTTAACATTCATATCCATTTTCCATTTTAAACCCAGATCGCGTTTTTTTTGCGCCGGCTTGATAAATAAGCTGATTTGAATATTTTCGCTGTGTAAATTCAATGGCGATACTTGGCGCTCTCTGCCAGGTTCGGTACGACCATGTAAGCCAAATAAAATAATATGCGTATTGTCCCAGCGTTTTTCGTTTTTAAGTTTTTGAAAAAGTTCAAACAATTGTTCACCCAGTTCATCTTTTTGACTTTCATAGGTGTAGTTGCGATTTTCACCCAAATAATTCTTTGTTTCTGTTGACGTGTAAATCAAATCTGGCGCGTAGATGACAGAAAAAAATGCGGAGGATCCTATTTCGTCCAACCAGTTTAAAAATAAATCTTTGTTGCGTTCGAATGGGCGAAATATTTTTGTCATTGAAGGTGTAATATTATCTTCAAACACCTCAAAACCCTTTTGCAAACCTGTTTTACGAAAAACGGGGGCTCCCCCAGAAAATAAGGATGTGCGATAATTACTTTTTAACGCGACTTCAGCCACCGTCTTTAGATTTGTTTTCAGTGAGAGGTCTTTGTTGTGACGGATTTGATGTTGCAGTGGGTATAATCCAGTCAATACAGAGGTCAGATTTGGCACCGTTAATGTTGATGCGGTGAATGCATGAGTGAAGCGTATGGATTCTTGGCAGAGGATATGAAAACCCGATTTTTGTTCTTCAAAGTTGTTTTCAGAGCAGTTGGCGTCTTGAAAGGATAAATCATCGATGGCCAAAAGTAAGATGGATGGTTTTTTATCTGTAGAACATGAACATAGAACAAATAAACACAGACCCACCAAAGACCAGTGAAAAAATAGAGCAATAAATAATTGAATCCGCTTCGGCATGTCTTTATATTATGTAGGGGAGGAAAAAATGTTAACAGAAAAAATATTTGCTTTTGCTCACGTCGCGGATCAGGTGGTCTTATGGATTTTGGTGGCTTTGAGCGTGATCAGCATAGGCATGATTTTAGAACGTTTTTTTGCACTTAGAAAAATTTCAGGCGAATCACAAAGAGTCCGTTCGCGGTTAAAGCTGGCTTTGCAAAGCAACAGTGTTGAAGATATTGAAGATTTGGCTAAAGACCCCACTTCGTTGGAAGGCCGTGCGGCTAGTTATGGCTTAAAGCATATCAAAACGTCGGGATCTAAAGGTTTAGAAGAAGTGTTTAATATTTACGCCTCGACCGAAAAGCCTGAATTGGAAAGATACTTAAGTTTTTTAGCCACTGTGGGTTCGAATGCTCCCTATGTGGGATTGTTAGGTACAGTTCTTGGGATCATGAAAGCTTTTAATGATTTAGCCCAGGCTTCCGAGGCAGGGCAACAGACGGTTATGGCCGGAATCTCTTTAGCTTTGGTGGCCACAGCGGCGGGATTGTTTGTCGCTATACCAGCGGTGATCGCTTACAATTACTTCAGTAAAAAAGTAAAATTGATTTTATTGAATTTAGAAAGTGTCAAAGACCTTAGTCTGGCTTATGCAAAGAAAAAAGGCGTTTAAACATGGCTTTTAAAAGCAGTGATGACAATGAGTCTTTGTCAGAAATCAACGTAGTCCCTTTGGTTGATATTATTCTGGTTGTATTGATTATTTTTATGGTCACGGCACCTATGTTTATTAAGCCAAGCATAAATGTGAATTTGCCCAAGGCTGCCAGCGGAGACAAAACCACTCCCAGCGTTTTGAATATATCTTTAACCAAAGACGGGCGCATCAATTTGAATGGCCAGTTTGTGGGTGAAGAGGCAGTTAAAGAAAAAGCTCTTAGCGAAGTGCAAAAAAATCCTGAAGTTCAAGCTATTATTTCTGCGGACAAAGATGTATCCCATGGTCAGGTGGTGGGTATTTTAGATATTGTCAAAAGTGCCGGAGTTAAAAAGTTTGCCATCAGCATAGATAAGAAAAACTGATAGTAGTTGGAAGAGATAGATGCTTATTCGCAAAGCTGTGCCAAAAGATATTGCCGCCATGAGGACACGCCCTCGTAGGGGGTGATTTACAACTCAACCAGTTTGGATAAAAAATGGAAATAACATTAAAAAATAAGACAGCCCTAATCACTGGCGGAAGTAAGGGTTTGGGATTGGCCATGGCTCAAAAAATGGCTGCTGCTGGTGCAAATGTAGTTATTTTGGCTCGTGGTTGGGATCGTCTTCAGCAGGCGCAGGTTGAAATTGAAAAGGGCATTGATAAAACACCTGGGGCGACCAATCAAGTCTTAGCCTTGAGTTGTGATGTGACGAAGGTTGAAGATTTAGAGAAGTGCAAAGAGCAGATTTTATCTCGATTTTCAGGGTTGGATATTTTAGTCAATAATGCCGGGCAATCCTTTGCTAAACCTTTTATGGATTTATCGGTTGAAGATTTTCAAAAAGATTTTGATTTGAAATTATACTCTGCCATTCGATTGATTCAAATGTTTTGGCCGATGATGCAAAAACAAAATTGGGGACGAGTGATCAATGTGTTGCACATCGGTGCAAAAGCTCCAGCTGGCGGCAGCGGGCCCAGTGCTGTCAGTCGGGCGGCGGGCCTGGCTTTGACAAAAATTTTATCCCACGAAGGGGCAAAAAATAATATTTTGGTGAATGCACTTTTAGTGGGCTTGATTGAAAGTGATCAGTGGGTGCGAAAAGCACAAAATCAGAATCAAGATCTGTCCGTTATGCTGTCTGCCATGGCCGAAAAAATTCCTATGGGCCGAGTTGGACAAGCTGAAGAATTTGCCAATATGGCTTGCTTTTTAGCATCAGAACAAGCCTCTTATATTACAGGCACCGCCATCAATGTCGATGGTGGTATGTCGCCCGTGATTTAAGACTTGGGGTGAATTCTAGGGGCTGCCCTACCGTGTTGTCCAAATCGTCTCAAAATGAGTTACATAAGTAGAGTTGTGTAATCTAGACGATCTAATAACCAAACAGTCTTATCTTTAGAAAAAATTAAAGTTGAAATATGATATCGCCGATGATATCATGTAAACATGAACTTCAAGGCAGCGTACGACACCTTAGATAATCCGAAGAATGTTCTCTTTAGTGATTTGTTAAAAATTGCGACTGAGGCTTTCGGGCAGCCAAGAGTGAAGGGGACGAGCCATCACGTTTTTAAGGTTCCTTGGCAGGGTCAACCTTGGGTGAATATTCAGCGAGAGGGGAAACACGCAAAACCCTACCAAGTGAAACAAGTTTTAGGGGCCTTGAAAAAATTAGAGGAGATACAAAATGAGAAACGCAAAGCAGATAAATGAGTTTTTAAAAAAATACAGTTATCGTGCCGAGTGGTCTGAGGAAGACGATGTTTACATTGCTCGTGCTCTTGAGATTCCATCCATCCTTGCGCATGCTAAAACTCCAGAAGATGCAATTAAAGAAGTGAAGACACCGCTAGCAATGGCTTTAGAAGTTATGCTGGAGGAAAATCAAGTGTTACCTGAACCGATTGCCCTTCACAAATTTAAAGGCAGACTCCTTGTTAGGACGACACCAGAGCTTCACAAAGAGATCACTATCCAAGCGGCAGAGTCTGGCGTTTCAGTAAACCAGTTCATCCTCACCAAACTAGCAACGCGATAAGTTGCGGCAGATAATAAATAAGTCAGTAACGGTTTTGCCTTGTTCGCGGGCTACGTTTTTCAGTCTATCTTTAATCGCATTTTCAGAAATCATGTTGTCACCATTATTAGATAAGAATCAATTTTCACATGGAGCTTTCGTGCGTACTCCAGCATCTTCTTAGCATCGGGTTTATTTTTTGAACCTGGAGCAAATGTGTATTTCAGTGCTTTGATTGCAGTTTCAATGCTCGTCAGTCTGAAGGCTTCAACCAGAGTGCGCTCGACATCAAATATCGGAACATCCACATCACCCATTTTAATTGTCGTGCGACCCAGTTCAATGTTGCGAACGCGGACAAGTTTTAGATTGGGGCGATCACCTTTGGATGTGGCGTTGGGGACTGCGATCCAATGAAATCTTGCGACCTCTTCAGTCAGACCATAAATCGCAAGTGCTGAAATGCCAGTGATAACTCCGTTGGAAATACTGAGTGTCGTGTATGCCTAAGTGGTAGTCTGCGTATCTGAATTTCCAAAAGTCAGCCATCCCATTTTGAGTCAGCAAGGTATTTATTTTTCAGTGGCGCAGAACGAGGCGGGGTCAGTAAACACCTAAATACACATTGCTTTGTTTGCTTATAGATTAGACGTATAAAACTGATATGCTTTTAAGCAAAAACACTTCCCCTAGTTATAAACAGATATGATTTTATAGTGTCTGTAGCTTTTTTTGGG
>JBMOJS010000214.1:0-5255 GCA_049315665.1 Pseudobdellovibrionaceae bacterium
TAGAGCTGTTAGTGCATTCTGATAAAATCGAGTGCAGGGCATGGCCAAACTCATGAAACAAAGTTCGAACTTCATCATAGTTCAACAAAGAAGGTTTAGAGTCCGTAGGCTTGGTAAAGTTGCACACAATACTAACATGAGGCCGCAGCAGTTCTTTTTTATTTTCGGCCGTGGATTTTAATCCCTGCGAGCGAAACTCCGTCATCCAGGCTCCGCCCTTTTTGGTCTCGCGCGGAAAGAAATCGGTGTAAAACAAACCCATATAGCGCCCAGAGGATTCATCAAAGATTTCATAAGCCTTCACTTCAGGGTGATACACAGGCAAAGTTGAATTTTCTTTAAAGACCAAGCCATAAAGTTTTTTGGCATGTAAAAAAACACCCTCAATCACATTTTCTAATTTAAAGTAAGGCCGCAAGTCCTCTTCACTGAAAGAAAACTTTTGTTCACGCAATTTTTCAGCGTAGTAAGTGGCATCCCAAGCTTGCAGATCTTGCAGGCCATCCATTTGGGCGGCAAAAGTTTTCAGCTCTTGATAGTCTTTTAGACCCGCTGGTTTTGATGCCACTAAAATTTTTTGCAAAAAATCCATCACCGTGGTCGAAGATTGGGCCATGCGCTCTTGCAAAACAAAATCCGCATGATTTTTAAAGCCTAAAAGTAGGGCCCGTTGATGGCGCAATTGAATGATCTTTTCAATATTCGAGTGATTGTCAAAGTCGCCGCTGTAGGCTTTCGAGCTGTTGGCCCGCCATAATTTTTCACGCAAATCGCGATTCTTTGCATAGGTCAAAAAGGGAATGTAGCTGGGGGCTTGCAAAGTGAAAAGCCATTTGTTGGGTTGATTTTTTTGTTTAGCCGATAAAGCCGCGGCTTCAATCACACCCTCGGGCAAACCCGCCAGATCTTCTTTTTTATCGATCCATAACTCAAAAGCATTGGTGGCTTTTAAAACATTTTCAGAAAATTTGGGTCCCAATACTGAAAGATCTTGATCTATTTGGCGCAATTTATTTTTGTCTTCAGCCGATAGCAAAGCTCCATTACGTACAAAACTCAAATAAGTTTTTTCTAATAATTTTTTTTGCTCTTGATTCAGGGGCCATTGATTTTGGTGGTCATAAACATATTTTACTTTGGAAAAAAGTTTTTCATCCAAAGACACATCGGATCCCCAGGCGGTCAGTAAGGGGTATATTTTTTCAGCCAGGGCGCGATGCTCTTCACTGGCATGGGCCGATTCAAGATTACTATAGATCCCGGCAATGGATGAAAGCCGTTCATCTAAAAACTCCAAAGCCTCAATGGTATTAGAAAAATCGGCATCCGCCGTAGAATCTTTAAACAGAGCAAAATTTTGCCGTGCTTCTTGCAAAGCCTGTTCTATAGCGGGTAAAAAATGTTCAGTTTTAATACGATCAAAAGGGACCGCATAATCTTTAAGCTCAGAATTTTTTAGTAAAGGATTTGTCATCCTTTGGGTTTAACATAGCTTATTGGCGGGTGCAAATCCCCAGTCGGGATCCCCCGGCAGAGGCTACACACGTTGCGCCATTGCCACAATCTCCGGATTGATCCACCAAGCAGGTTTGCAAAACGGATTGGTAACAAGAGTTCGAATTGTTATAACCCTGTGTGTTTGAAATCTGTGGAATATTGATCCAACTGTTCGAGCTTACGCCCCAGCTCCATTGCAAAGCAAAAGAGGCATATGGAGTGTAATAATCCCTGCGTAAACAGCCCAAACCATAGCTGTTGCTGTAGGCCGGTTGAAAGCCTGTGGGGCAGTCGCAAAAACGGTTGTAGGTGTTGTTTGGATTATTAAAATAGGGGTCATAATTATTATAACCACCACGGCCGCCATAACCGTAGCCATAATTATAGCCATAGTTGTAATTGTAGCCACCATAGTTTTGATAAGGATTGTTATTATAGGGGTAAGGCATCCAACCATATTGGTTGTATTGATTGTAAACAGAATTATCGCATTGTGTATTGGCACAACTGTTATTCAACGGCGTGGCCGCTGTATTTGTTGGGGTTTCTGGTGCGGAATCATTTTTTTTATTGCCACATCCAAAGCTTAACAAAGTCAAAAAGCATAAAGAAAGTAAACTTTGAATGGGGTATGATTTTAGGCTTAATTTTTTCATAACTACAGGTTATTCAAAAGTTATGCCCAGGTTTTTTAAGATCAGCTGAAATATATTACATTTGAGGTTTAAAAACCGGCTTAAATAGTCACCGCTGGACAAAAATTGTTTGCCCAGCTGATCAATGTCAGATCATAATATGATAACGAAAGGGCCTTTATTTAAGGTCCTAAAACTTCATCATGGAAGAGGAGTTTTTGTATGAAAACTAAATTTTATATAATAGTCGTTAGTTCGTTTTTTATAACTTTAAAAAGCCAGGCTTTATTGCCAAAAAATGATCTTACAAAGCCTTCCTTACCGACCGCTGCAAAAGTTTTTACGGGTGGTGTGGCGGGTGTCGGCTTCACACTTTTGGATGTGAAGACCTTGCAGTTTAAAAACAATGATCGAATTGTTGTTGATATCGGGGATTTGCACGGCAAAAACTTAAAGGGTTTGCCTGGATATTTTCATGCCGAATACAAGGCAGAAAAAGGGCAATTGATTTTGGACTTTGCGCAAATGCCCAATTCTTTTATTTCTTCACAGCAGTTAACCGATAAACTTAAAGGCGTAGGATCTATTCGCCAGTCGCGCTTGCATTTTGATCCTGCCGACAGTTCTATGAGTTTGATTTTGGATTTAAAAAAATCTCAAGTGAAAATTTATCAAGTGCCTGGACAAAAAACCACCAGTCGGGTGGTGATAGATTTGATCAAGGAAAAGAATGTTCGTTAGGAATGTCCAGACTTATATTTCTGCATTGGACTGTTGGCTGAAAAAAATGGGTCCGTGTTTTTTTTTAGCTGTGCTGGTTTTTATATTCAATCTTGTGACTTTGCCTCTGGCCCAAGCCCGAGTGTTCAATTTAAAAAATGAAAAATTAGCCGCTTATTTTTTGGTGAATGCTGGCACATCAAAAATCAAACAGGCGGCATTTGAAAATGAAAGTGCCACCACCACCACCTATGGCTCACAAGTGAATAGTAATTTATTGGGCGAATTTGGCTTTTTTTATACCTCGGGCGTGGTGGGCTTTCGTTTTGGTTTTGAAATACTTCATCCTTTGCAATTGAATGATGTTCAAGCTCAAGATGCTTCAGGGAGTACCCTGTACACCTTCAGTTCTGATCTGACTGGATATGCTCCAAAACTAGGACTAGATATTAATTTATTTACTAGTGGTCGCTGGCGTTTTTTTGCTTTTGGTAGTTATTCTTCAATGTCTATGACTATGAGTAATCAGTATGTAATGTCCAGCGCAGGCACTGCTGCTTTTCCTAGCGTTTCAGATCACAGCGTAGAGGCTAAGGGCAGTGGCAGCGAGATGTCTTACGGGGCAGGGGTTGAGACTACTTTTACCGACACCACAACGGTATTTTTAGAAGGTGGCTATCGCAACTTAAAAATCAATGGCTTGACCTATAGCAAAGCAGTGACCACTTTTACCGGCGCACAAGACGCTGGCGCCGAAGTTTTAGATGTTTCTGGCAACAAACGAGTTTTGGACTTCACAGGATTTTATGCGTCTTTGGGTTTTCGCTTTTATATTAAGTAGAACCTAATACAGCGCTTCGATTTCTTTTTTAAGTTTAGCATCTAAAAATTTGCGTTTGACCTTGAGGGAGGGCGTAAGCTCTCCCCCGGCGACGGTGAATTCTTGCGGCAGTATGTGATATTTTTTAATGGTTTCAAAGCTGGCCAGTTGTGAATTCACATGGGCCACAGTGTGACGAATAGAGTCCAGTAATTTTGGATGATGGACCAAGTCCTCCCAAGATATTTTTTCTAAGCCGTTTTCTGCAGCCCACTGCTTGGTGTTGGCGTGGTCCAAGGTGATCAAGGCCACTATATATTTTTTTTGATCGCCGTGAATCAGTACATGGCTGATCAAGGGATTGCTGGACAACAGGCCTTCTAGTTTTTGCGGGGCTACGTATTTTCCACCGGATGTTTTAATCAAATCTTTTTTACGATCGGTCAGCTTTAGATCGCCACCAGACAAAATTTCACCAATATCACCGGTTTTAAACCAGCCATCTTCTAGCGCGGCGGCCGTGGCCTGTGGATTTTTATAATAACCCAGCATTATTTTTTTACTTTTAATACAAACTTCACCATCTTCGGCCAAGCGGATTTGCACATCGCCGATGGGGCGCCCCACGCTGCCAAACTTATAATTGAAGGGCGTATTGACGGTGATGGCCGCCGTGGTTTCAGATAAACCATAGCCTTCTAAAATTAAAATCTGTGCACTGTGAAAAAAGCGAGAAATTTCTGGCGATAAAGGTGCACCTCCACTGATGGCAAAACGCAGACGACCACCAAAAGCTTTTTTAATGCGATTAAAAACCAGTCTTTTGGACAATTCGTACTCACCCAATAATTTTAAAGGCAAAGGTTGGCGGGTCATTTGATAATGAAACACTTCATCACTGATTTTAAGCGCCCAGGTGAAGATTTTTTTTAACCACACTTGAGTTTCAATTTGCGTTAAAATCGAAGAATGAATTTTTTCAAAAATTCTAGGCACCGCAACCATGATGGTCGGGCGAATTTCTAATAAATTGGATTTTATTTTTTCAATGCTTTCTGCATAGGCCAAACAAAAGCCCCAGTAGGCATGGCCCCAGTGTTCGATGCGTCCTAAAATATGGGCATAGGGTAGAAAAGACAAACTGACATCTGTTGTGGCAACACCACAGATCTGAAAAGCCTCGGACACTTCAGAAATGATTTGCACGTGGCTAAGCATCGCCCCTTTGGGCTCTCCGGTGGTGCCTGAGGTGTAAACAATGGTGCACATTTTTTGCGGATCAATGCTTTTACAGCGCTGTTTAAAAACAGGATCAGTAGGGTTTAAACCCAAAAATTCTTTCCAAGAATAATGAACTAGATCATGGGCAATGGTTTCTATAGAAATAATTTGTTTCACAGTGGGACAATTATCTTTGATCTGGTCCCATATTTTTAAGTGATTTTTATTTTCTATAAACAGGATACTGCTTTCATATGCCGAAAGGGAAAAGCTGGAGACCGGGAAGAAGATAAGGATAGATTCCACTGCGGTCGAGACCAATATTCATTATCCGACAGATTCGACGCTGCTTGAAGACGGAG
>JBMOJS010000215.1:0-5226 GCA_049315665.1 Pseudobdellovibrionaceae bacterium
GAGTACTCATTCATCAATGTTCGTAAATATTCGCGATTGGAGGTTTTTCGTTCAATATCATAAAGATCCCAACGCGCCCACTCATCAAAGCCTGCAATCATCAAATCCCTGGCTCTTTCAAATCTAGCCATCAAAACGGGACTAGAAAAAGACACAGTTTCGTTTTCAGCAACCTCCACTGAATCTTGTTCAGTTCCATTTTCTAAATCAGCAGTATCAGTACTTTCTTGATCTTGCTGATCAAGCTCGCTGATGACATAATCCTCTTCGCTTTCAATATTTCCATCTGAAGAAAATCCGTCATCTATAGACGGCAGCAAAAACTCACTGGCTGAAAATCGCGAAATAACTAGTGGCTGAGTGGGTAAATTACTGTGATAGATGATTTTATTTTCATCCTGTTTGTTTTTCTCTGCCTGTTGCAAAGGTATTAGCAGGGCTATTTTATCTAAACGGGATTGGGCAGCCACAGAATAATAACCCAGCAGTTTATCCTTGGATAGCTTTTCAAAAATAGCTTTTGCTGGTTCATATTTTCCTTGGCGAAAAAGGCTCATAGCCATCCAATAATTAATACGATCTGGAGGAGCTACTCTGGCGTTTTTTCTGCGCGAAGATTTTTTTTGCAATAATTCAGCAAAGGATTTGTAGGATCCAGTATAATCTTTTTGTAAATACTTAAGCCAAGCCAAATGCCATTGCACATCTTTGACTAAACTAGAGTTTCGGTAGACTTTGATAAATTCTTGAAATCGTTTTGTGGCCCCTTCATAGTCTTGAAATTGATAACTTAAAAAAGCGGACTGATACAAAGCTTGCCTGGCCAACTTCGATCCAGGGCTTAATCGATAGGCTGAATAATAGGTGCTGACCGAAAGCTGCACATCCCCAATACGAGCCGCCGCCACTGCCAATTGCATCAAATAAGAAAAATCATATTTTTTTTCTTCACGATAAGGTTTTAAAATATCTAAAGTTTTTTGTACTTCGCCTTCTTGCAAATAAAACTGCGCCTGGATTTGATCTGCAATATATGGATCTGATTTCATGAGGTTCTTTTTTAAGGAATCGATTTCGACCTGGGCTTTTTTATCTAAACCAGACCTTAAAAGTGATTTCATACGACTGCGAAAATCACTGATTTCGGTTTTACACCGGGTTGGCTCATTCATAAATAAATTTGAACTTAAGTCAGCCCCCCAATCTTGAGTTTTTTCAAAATTAGGGTACTGAATGTAGATTTTTGTCAGCCAACGGCACATTTGTCGGAAGTTTTTTAAACCCTTTTCAGCAGCTGCCAAATTATAAATTGTTTGCTGATAAGATTCTGTGTTGCGAGTTCTTTTTTCAATTTTTTGCAGATAATTTTTAGCTTCTTTATAGTTCTTTTTTTGTAAGCTGATTTCACCTAATAAATTATTGGCATCCAATTGCATTTTTACATTGGGGGAAAGTTTTAAAACTTTTTCTAGTTCGCTTTTAGACAGCTCCCATTCTGATTTCTCAAAATAAGCTTGTGCCAAATAAAACCTTGAATACTCTTCTAAATTATTTTTAACCAGCAATTGTTTTTGAAAAGCTGATATTGACTCATCCCATTTTTTATCTTGCAAAAGTTTATATCCATCTTGAAAAATTTGAATATTTTTTTTTGCTTCAAGATCTTTTTTACTGAATTCTTTTGCAAAATCTATTTTGGTAATCGATGCGGACTCTGGATTTTCTAGATTTGCTTTGGTCGTCTCCGTTTGATTTTTTGCTTTGCTAGAGCAAGAGCATATTGCCAGTGTTAGCGATAGCATATAAATTGCATTCTTCATTGACTCACATCCTTGTATGTTAACTATTTTGATGATAGCGAGTAATCATGTCAAAATCGAAGAGCAAAACTATTTTTACTTGTCAAAATTGCGGGGCGCAGCGTGCGCGGTGGGAAGGACGCTGTTCGGATTGCAGCGCCTGGAATTCTTATGTTGAAGAAATCCAGCAGCCTGAGGCCAAAACCCGTGGTTGGTCAGTGGCTTCTGGAAATTTAAATATATCTGCCAGTAAACCCATCAGCTTGGACCAAAGACCAGAAGAGCTTCGCTTGCATCGATTCGACACCGGCCTGTCTGAATTCAATAGAGTTTTAGGCGGGGGACTAGCTAGAGGCAGCTTTGTACTACTGGGCGGGTCGCCAGGGATTGGTAAAAGCACTCTGCTTTTGCAAATGGCAGGTGGCTTGGCCGATAAAAATCAAAAAGTCCTTTATGTTTCTGGCGAAGAAAGCTTGTCGCAAACCAGCTCTAGGGCCCATCGTTTAGGTATAAAGTCTAGCAATGTGCAAGTGGCGGCGGAAAGTCAATTGGCCGTGATCATTGATATGGCCAGAAATCTTAAACCCGATGTTGTTATTATTGATTCCATTCAAACCGTCTACTTACCAGACCTGCAAGCAGCTCCAGGATCGGTCTCACAAGTTCGAGAATGTGCCGGTCATTTGATGGGTTTAGCTAAACAAGACAATATTAGTGTTTTGTTGGTGGGTCATGTCACCAAAGATGGCAGCATTGCCGGGCCTAAAGTCTTGGAACATATGGTGGATTGTGTTTTGTCTTTTGAAGGAGATCTATCTTTTAATTTTAGACTTTTAAGATCTTTAAAAAATCGTTTTGGTGCTGCCAACGAACTAGCCGTTTTTCAAATGAACTCGAAAGGACTGGAAGAGGTTCTAAATCCTTCTGAATTATTTTTGCAAGAGCGTGGCGATGTGTTGATCGGTTCTGCCGTTTTTGCTTCTGTTGAAGGCACTAGACCTTTGTTGTGTGAAGTTCAGGCGCTGACATTGTCTAGCCCTTTACCGATGCCCCGCCGCACTTCACTGGGTATAGACATCAATCGTTTACATATGTTGTCTGCCGTACTGGACCGTCACCTGCAAGTGAATCTGTCCAATAAAGATATTTTTATCAATGTGGTTGGCGGGTTGAAATTGATTGAGCCCGCTGCCGATGTTGCGGTGGCTGCCGCTTTAATTTCCACAGCTAAAAATAAACAGCTAGAATCGAAAAGTTGTTTTTTTGGTGAAGTCGGACTGACTGGTGAAATCCGTGGAGTTTCTTTCGCGGACTTAAGAATTAAAGAGGCTGACAAACTGGGCTTTAGTCACTTTATCCTTCCTTGGTCCAATAAAAAGCACATGGAAGAGGTAAATCTTAGCAAAAACAAAAAAATCAGTTATCTTAAAAATGTTAATGACTTGTTAAAAATAATTTAAGGATGATGATTTTTATGTCCGAAGAAGTTGGAACCTCTGATTCTATAATCAAAGAAACCTACAAAAGCGGCGACTTTATTTTTTTTGAAGGCGATATTGAGTCGCACTTTTATATTATTGAAACTGGCAAAGTACAAATCTTCACAAAAAATAAAGTGGGCAAAAGGGTCGACATCTGTACTATTGCTGATGGCGAATCTTTTGGTGAGTTTGCGCTTTTAGATCGCAAGCCCCGTTCGGCCTCGGCCCAAGCGCTGACCGAAGTCACTTTGGTGAAGGTCTCCGAAGATGGTTACGAACAACTGCTCAACGATCTACCGGTCTGGGCCATGAGTATGATGAAATCTTTTATCTGGCGCCTAAAAAATATGAATCAATTGATCAAAGATTCAGAGCAGTTTTTAAAGAAATAAATGAGTGCATGCATTCGGCTTCTTTTCAACCCACCTTCAACTTGATATCAGGGTTAATTTTTGCATAAAGGCTGATAAGTCTATCCGTCGAAAACTCCTCTAATCGATTATGCAAAATCTTGCTGACTTTGCCCTCATCAATTCCAAGCTGTTTAGCCATTTCTCTTTGAGTGATTTTGCTTCTTAATAGATGCAACACAAACTTCTGCTGCAAATCAAAACGAAACCGCTCTAAAGTCGTCGGGTTTGCGGGTGGCGCAAGTGAGCCCTCTATTTTTTCAAGTTTTTTAAGAACTCGCTTTACTTCCGCTTTGCTAGGCATGCCCATAGTTACCTCCTAGCAAAACTTACCATATTTAGCAAGCCCATAGTGTCTGCTCCTTATTACAATGACTTATGCCGATGCCAAGTATGCATCTGATTATTATCCAAATAAGCTATGGCATTCTGAACATAAGTGCCCGCCTTTCGCATATAGATAATCATGGTGTCCATATTATTCCGACTGCTCATCGACATCACCTTAATGACTGCAACTCCATTACCAAGTAATTACGTTGCCCATTCCTTCAAAAGCCGACCGCCACTGCCACCGCCATTATGGCGGTTGGTTTGCAGTTATTAAAGTCGGTTAGAGGTTGGGTTTTAGTTATTTTCTTATTGACCTTGACCTTAGGGAGTGTTGCAAGCTGGGTTCGTCAGGAGTTGCCATGAAAATAAATGAGTTCGCAAAAGCAACTGGATTGTCCGCCCGTGCGATTAGGCTGTATGAACAAAAAGGCCTGTTAAAAAGTCTTCGAGACAGTTCAAATAAATATCGAATTTATCAGCAAGATCAAATTGAACTTGCCAAAAATATAAAGCAGCTGAGAAATTTGGGCTTTCCCGTGAGTGAAATATTCCATCTTTTAAAAATTGATCCAAACTTAAGGGTTGAAAAAATCCAAGACGAAATTAAGCGGCACTTAATTAGAATCAATCATCAAATTCAAGAAATGCAAATCCAAGCCCAAGAGACGCAAAATCTCTTAAGTTCATTGAATAAGGGTAAAACACTAACAGCAAAGCAAAAATCAGCCTTTCGCGGATTTAGTCAGGCTGCAATCAAAAAAAGCGCCCTTGATTATGCTAACTCATATTTCAAACGTTCCCATCTCGGTGTCGATGAAGAACTGCAAATGTTAACAGCGGCATATTCGAGCCTTTTCCTGACTTTTGTTTCGCAAGGGTCGACAAAGGAACTTGCAAAGGGTCATAGATTAATTGCAAAATGTTTAAATAAAATAGGCGAAGACAGCCTTGCAAAACGCCATCTCGCAACGGGAATTGCCTACGAAAAAATGTGATCGAATAATGAGGCTATCCATAGATGCACCTTGCGATTACAAAAATATATATTGCGAGATCGCATATTTCTTGGAAAGAATTTTCAGTTCAGATACCGTCTGTCGTCCTCCAAACAGCTATGCCAATGAGCAGAATAACAATATCGAGGTGACATTCCCAAGCGGAGTAGGTACCCGTACAATCCAACGATCATTCACTACAGATTGC
>JBMOJS010000216.1:0-5151 GCA_049315665.1 Pseudobdellovibrionaceae bacterium
AATTCTTTTTCTAATTTTTTTGCTATATAATTAGCACTTAAAATACTAATCAAAGATGATTTTCTTAACCCCTCAGCCCCCATCATTTGAATATAGGACCAAGATATAGGCAAAATACTTGCGCTGCCCCAGTAGGTCGAAGTGACTGCGCCAATGCCTTTGTTGCTCTGTACGGGTGTTGATGGCAAATAAGGTTTTAAATGCTCAGCCACGCCGATAGGGCCCACGCCGGGGCCACCACCACCATGGGGAATGGCAAATGTTTTGTGCAAATTCAAGTGGCACACATCAGGGCCAAATTCGCCAGGGCGGCAAAGCCCAACCAGCGCATTCATATTGGCCCCATCCATATAAACTTGACCACCATGATCGTGAATGATTTTACAGATTTCAACAATGCGTTCTTCAAACACGCCATGGGTTGAAGGGTAGGTGACCATCAAGGCTGCTAAATTATTTTTGTTTTCTACAGCTTTTTTATGCAAATCTTCCACATCAATATTGCCGTTGGCATCACATTGAACCACCACCACATTCAAACCAACCAATACGGCTGAGGCCGGATTGGTTCCATGGGCAGAACTAGGGATCAAACAAATATTGCGATGGGCTTGTCCGGTGGATTGAAAATATTTTCGAATCACCAGTAATCCAGCATATTCCCCTTGCGATCCCGCATTGGGTTGTAAGCTGATGCCAGCAAAGCCGGTGATCACTGACAATTTATTTTCTAAATCTTCAATCAATTGAATATAGCCAGTGATCTGTTCTTTGGGGGCATAGGGGTGAATTTGATTCACTTCGGGCCATGAAACCGGAACCAATTCTGTGGTGGCATTCAACTTCATGGTACATGATCCCAATGGAATCATGGAATGGGTCAAAGTGATGTCTTTGTTTTGCAAGTGATGAATATAACGTAAAAGTTCGGTTTCGGTTTGATGCTGACTAAATACCGGGTGAGTTAAATATTCGCTTTGTCTGGTCAATGTGGTTGGCCAACTGGGGCTGGTCGCCTGAATTTTTGCAAACGATTCAGTGATTGCAGACAAATCTACAGAGCCCACAGATAAACCACTGGCAAAACAATTTAAAATTTGCACCACAGTTTCTAACTGCGTGGTTTCATCTAAAGAAATTCCCAATGTCGTGGGCGACAATAAACGAAAGTTCATTTCATTTTTTAAGCCTAGCTGATAAACCTTTTCAGCTTGCGAAGTATGCACAGTCAAAGTGTCAAAATAGTTTTCAGATTCAATTTTTACATTTAATTTTTTTAATTCTGTGGCAAGGGCTGAGGTTAAACTATGAATTTTTAAAGCTATATTTTTTAAACCCTGGGGCCCATGGTAAACCGCATACATGGCAGCCATATTGGCCAACAAAACCTGGGCTGTGCAAATATTGGAAGTGGCTTTTTCACGGCGAATGTGCTGTTCACGGGTTTGCAAAGCCAAACGCAACGCCCGCTGACCTTGGGAATCCACGCTGACTCCGACCAATCGACCAGGCATCAATCTTTTATGGGTTTCTTTAGTGGCTAAAAAAGCCGCATGCGGTCCGCCAAAGCCCATGGGGACACCAAATCTTTGCGAATTACCCACAACAATATCAGCCCCCCATTCCCCCGGCGGGGTCAATAAGGTCAAAGCCAAAAGATCGGTGACCACAATCACCAGGCTGCCTTGGGCGTGGTATTTTTCTACCAGGGCGCGATGATCTAAAATACTTCCGTAAGTGTTTGGGTATTGCAAGATCACTGCAAAAGCATTCTCGACCACATTTTGTGGATCTTGAATTAAAAGTTGAAAATCCAAAGGCTCAGCCCGGGTTTGCAAAACTTCAATGGTGTGGGGGTGCAAGTCATTGGCTAATACAACTTTATTAAAATCAGCTTTTTTACATAAGGCATGGGCCATAGTCATGGCTTCTGCAGCAGCACTGCCTTCATCTAGCAAAGAACTGTTGGCGATCTGCATGCCTGTTAAATCAGCCACCATGGTCTGAAAGTTCAATAAAGATTCTAGCCGACCTTGCGAAATTTCAGCCTGATAGGGAGTATAGGCCGTATACCACACCGGATTTTCTAAAATATTTCTTTGGATCACTGTGGGGGTGATGGTGTTGTAAAAACCTTGGCCCAAAAAAGATTTAAAGATTTTATTTTGTCCTAAAACAGATTTGATCTGTAACAGGGTTTGATACTCACTTTGCCCTTGGCCCAACTCATTAAAGTGATGTTCACTTAAAATATCGCCGGGAATGACTTTTTCAATCAGTTCGGCAAAATTTTTAAGACCCAAAGTTGCTAGCATTTCTGCTTCTTCACTGGGGTTCACTCCGATATGACGTTTTTGAAATTCGCTATTGGCTGAAAGAGTGGTCAAGCTCATGGGGTCTCCTTGAATAACACAACTGGTCTAAAGTATTAAGCGATGTTGGGAGCTCACAATAAAGCAGTCCCCATGGCTTTTTTCAATAGGATTTTCAGGACTTTGCCTAACACCAAAAGTCAATTTTTTTTCATGGGCCAATGAACCCCTTAAGTCTGCTTAGAAAACTCCGATGATGATCAGTGTGTACTTTTACTGAGCGCTATAAAATATGAGGTTATTTTATGTCTTTTATTGAAAAATGGTCTTTTAAAAGAAAAATCACTGCTGTGACTGCAATAATTTTACTCACTTACGGTGGCGTGCAGTTTTTTTTAATGAAAAATCTAAGCAATGACTTTAAAGAAAATATTCTTGTAAATTATGAAAACAAAGCCGGAAATTTAGGCGGGGGCCTGGCTGCCCAGTTTTTTGAACGCTACGGTGATGTGCAGGCCTTTGCTGAAAATACTTCGGTGAAAGAGATGAATCCTGCCAGCAGTGCGCTTCAAGATGCCTTGAATGCCTATGTGGGTTTGTATGGCATTTATGATGTTATATTGTTGGTGGATAAAAATGGAAAATTTGTTAGTTCCAACCAAAAAGATATTGGTGGTAAACCCGTCGATCAAACTAAACTGCAGGCCATCGACTATTCCAAAGAGCCTTGGTTTCAAAATGTGATTGAAGGTAAATTCACCGAAGACAAGAAAAAAGCCTTTGCGGGCACTTACTTTGAAGATTTCAATTATGATTCCATCATAGAGATCGCTACAGGCGATAAGCGCGTGGCCAGTGGATTTTCTGCCGCTGTTAAAAATAGCAAAGGTGAGGTTGTTGGGGTGATCACCAATCGCGCCAACGCCAAATGGATTGAATCTGAATTTACATCGTTGTATGAGGATTTAAAAAATGCGGGTGAAGTGAGTGCAGAAATCACTTTGATCAACAAAGATGGGTTTATTATTATTGACCATAACCCTGCTAAAAACTCTTACAAAAATGAAGTTGTTTATGATCCTGAACTGTTTTTAAAATTCAATTTAAAAGAAGCCAAACATCCTGGTGCTTTAGCAATAGCTGAGGGCAAATCGGGCCATCATGTGCTTCAAAATACTCGAACAAAAATCATGCAAGCATCGGGTTATGCTCCTGTGGAAAGCAATAAATTTATTTCTTCCATTGGTTGGGGAGTTTTGGTTCGGGACGATGAAGCTGAAGTTTTTGCTGGTGTGAATAAATCTTTAATGAACTTTTATATTTTATTTGCTGTCCTTACATCTTTAGCTTTGTTTATTGTTTCGTTTGTCACTGCCAAAGTGGCTAAACAAGTGGATGCTGTCACTGAAATGTTGGGCCAAAGCTCAAGACAAGTGTCTGATGCCGCAATTAGCATGGCTTCATCCAGCACACAGATCTCTGAATCGGCTACAGAACAAGCGGCGGCCTTGCAAGAAACTGTGGCTGCAGTGGATCAAATTGACGCTATGGTCGGGCGAAATGCAGAATCCGCAAAATCATCAAAAGAAAAATCTTCAGAAAGCCAAGACACCGCCCGACGTGGTCGGGGTATTGTTGAAAATATGCTGAAATCCATTTCTGATATCAGCAATGCCAATGATCAAGTTTCTGATCAAATGCAAAAAACCATGCAGCAAACTTCAGAAATTGCGCGACTGATTGGCGATATTGGCAATAAAACCAAAGTGATCAATGAAATCGTGTTTCAAACCAAATTATTATCTTTCAATGCTTCCGTAGAGGCCGCGCGAGCTGGCGAAGCGGGCAAAGGTTTTGCGGTAGTTGCTGAAGAGGTTGGAAACTTGGCCCAGATGAGCGGCAATGCCGCTAAAGAGATCACCAGTTTGTTGGATACCAGCACCCAAAAAGTAAATGATATTGTCAAAGAAACTCAAGAGCGTATTCAAAAGTTGACAACCATCAGTAAAGATAAAGTCAACGAAGGCGCGCGCACGGCCCAAGAATGCAATGTGGCTTTGGATGAAATTTTACGCAATGTCGAAGCTGTGGATCATCTGGTCAGCGGTATTGCCACCGCTTCTGAAGAGCAAGCCAATGGCATCAAAGAGATTTCTAAAGCCATGGGGCAAATGGATATTGTGACCCAACAAAACACAACTGTGTCGCAACAAACTTCGACCTCTGCAGAGCAACTGAGTTCTCAATCCAAGCAGCTGGATCACCTGGTGCAAGAGTTAGTCACTATTGTTCGTGGTGCCGGTGCTGAGGTTCATGAGGATGATCAGGACCATTCGTCTTCAGCGCATTCAAGACCGACAGGGGAAAATAAAAAAGGTGGGGCTAAAATTTTAAAGTTTGCAAATAAGAAAAAGCCAAGTTCCCATGCGACTGCAAAACCCGAAAGCCATCATTTTTCTATGCAAAAAGCCAGTGGCGATCATTCGCACAAATCTGTAGCTAAGCATGCTATGGCCGAGGGGGGCGAGGTGCCTTCCGCGGAAGACCCACGCTTCGAAGACGTCTAGTCTCTTGATGCTGAAAAAGAACCAACTGCTTCGTTAGCTTCGCCCAAATCGTGCTCGATGTACTTTTCGTACACCTCCGCGCGATTTGGACTAGCCGCCCCACATTTGATACTTTTTGAGCATCAATCAAGATAACTCAGTCGTTCAATCAGGTGCGCCTCGACTTTGCACCTTTTATGACTGGCTCAAAGCTCCGCGCGATTTGGACTAGCCGCCTCACATTTGATACTTTTTGAGCATCAATCAAGATAACTCAGTCGTTCAATCAGGTG
>JBMOJS010000217.1:0-5073 GCA_049315665.1 Pseudobdellovibrionaceae bacterium
AAAGTGTAAAGGATGTCTCCGGTATAAAGTGTAAAGTATCTATCCGGTATGGACCCAATGCATGATCAAACAATCACAGTCACACAATGCGGAAGAATCTGCACGAAGACTTTGAAGGTTAGCTTAAGTAGATCGTTTGCAGGTCAACAAGTGGGGATTAAAGAAATGGACGATGGCCTTTGGGTTGTAAGTTTTATGGATTATGATCTTGGATATTTTGATGAACGAGGTTCTAGAGTTGAACCAGTAGAAGATCCTTTTGGCTTTGAAAAAGTGTAAAGGATGTCTCCGGTATAAAGTGTAAAGTATCTATCCGGTATGGACCGAGGAAAGCGGTTCGTCTAGAGTACAAATGGCGGGGTCGACGGGACTCGAACCCGCGGCCTTCCGCGTGACAGGCGGACGTTATAACCAACTTAACTACAACCCCTTGTAGAAAAAACGAATTATACCTATATCTAAGTAATATAATCTTTTCAACTATATTTTTTGACTCAAGTGCTGGTAAAGAGGTAAAAAATCACTCTATAAGCTTCAACACCAAAGGCAATAATATGAAAAATATCTTTTTTATGCTTACTTTGTTTGCATTTATTCCCTTATTCAGTTTTGCGGACACGACAGAATACAAAATCAAGGGCATGACCTGCCAGGCCTGTGTGGATTCTATAAAAGAAACAACCTGTCATTTGGATGGAATTGAAAAATGTGACGTTACGGTAGGGTCACTGACCATAACCACTAAAACTGGCAAAACCTTATCAACTAAGCAGGTGGCTGAAGCCGTCAGTAAAGCGGGCCGTAGCTTTAAAGTTATCGGCGAAAAAAAGCAGCCCTAGTCCTTACCCTAGAACAGCACCCACACAGAAAGGCCCGCAGTTTTGAATAAATTATTTTGGATTGATATGGAGATGACAGGCCTGGATGTTGACACCGAAGTTGTTATTGAAGTGGCAGTTATTATTACTGATTTGAACTTCAATGAGCTGGATCAATTTGAATGCGTGGTCAAACAACCCCAATCTTACTTGGAAAAAATGGATGATTGGAATAAAGAACACCACAGCAAATCCGGATTACTTAAAAAAATCCCCATGGGCATGGATCCCGAATTTGTTGAAGTTAAACTGATCGATTTAGTGCGTAAGCACTTTAAAGAGATTCCAGGGCACGATGGAAAAAATGACAACCGTCCTATTTTAGCAGGAAATTCTATCACTCAAGATCGGTTATTTATCGATAAATACTTTCAAGAATTTTCTGGGCTTTTACACTACCGCATGTTGGACGTAAGCTCTTGGAAAATCATCATGGCCAATAAATTCAATTACAAGTTTCATAAATCCAACCAGCATCGCGCCTTGGATGATATCCGCGAAAGCATCAATGAACTCAAAACCTATCTGCAGTTCGTCCACGTCGCTCCCAACTCTTAGAACCTTCGCCAAAATTTGAAAAGTCAAGGCGTAGTCGACTGAGCGACTGAGGAATAGTACTCCTATTTCGCAAGGAAGCGAAGAAGGCTACAACGCAGGATTTTCAAATTTTGGCCAAGGATCTTAGTCTTTGATAGGGTGTTTGCTTTGAATCAAGTACTTCAGTCCAATCAATACGCCATAGTGATTGGACTTTTCATTGCCTTTAGCTGTCAATAGCCACGAGTATCTAGTGTCCACCACAACACTGTAACGTCCACGCATCCAAAGATCTGCTTGGGTTGAAAAGTCTAAACCATAGTTGACATTGTTTTTGGCTGAAGTGTCTAAAAGATCGCTGCCACGCAGTCGAGTGTAATAAATTTCTTTGTCAGCCATAGGATAAGAAGAAAATAAGGCCATAGATATTGAAAACACGGGCGATAAAACCCGCCGATACCCCATGGTGATATGCACCAGTTGCATTTTCTCGGCCACCGTACTGCCATTTTGCTGACGATAAAATATTTTGGGCATAAAAAATTGAGCGATCTCTAAACTGCCATGATCATTGATATCCCCCAAAACAATCAAGCCCAAACCAGTCAATGTGGGGGAATTGACATTGGAACTAATAGTGCCAATATCCGATTTAAATACAAAGGGCCCCAATAAAGCGCTTATATTTCCCTCTTTTGGCACATAAGCCTTTGCAAAAGATAGATAGTTAAGCAAAATAAATAAAAAACAAAATATTTTTTTCACTAGGAAAGTTTAGAATTTGCAGTACAAAATTCAACATAAATTTTTAATTTCAAAATTAATCCATTTATTTATAATCGGATTTCTGGTTTTTATTTTTTTAAACCCCGCCACGGCAGCTAATAAAATGCAGACGGTCAAAGCTGCTAAAAAAGTGCCTCAGGCAAAAGTGCAAAAAAACATCGCGCCAGCACCGGTAGTTGTGGCTGCTTCTGCGCAAGATCAATCTATAGAAAAATCTTTGATTGATGGCAATATTGCCATCTCGGAATGGTTTGATGGAGTGGCAGAAGGAATCGATGTCTTTTTAGTGGGAGGCAAAAAAATTTCACAAAGAAAAAATGAAACCCATGTCGTGTTGGGCAACACAACATCCTACGATGAGTCTTCAGGATCTGTGCATAACTCCAACAGCCTTAACGTGAATTTGCGTCTACCTAATTTAGAAGATTATTGGCAATTGAAATTCACCAGTTATGATGAAGCCGAAGAAAGAAGAAATAAAGACCGCTTTTTACGCAAACAGTCCCGACAACAAAACTATGGGGCCTCTGTAGGTATTTTTAAAAATTGGGGCAAAATCAGAACTGCTTTTCAACCCCGAGTGACCTTACAAAATCCCATTTCCATTGCCCACTCTTTGGCTTTTGAAAGTGTGATTGATTTAAAAACCTACCAAATCAATCCTAAATTGGAATTTTTTGCCAACCCTGATAAAGGGGCTGGAGTTTTTCAGGCTTTGAATTTTCATATACCTTTAAACAAGATATTTTCTTTAACCTTAATCAACGAAGGCGAATATCAAAGTTCAAGTTATTTATATTCAGTCAGCAATGGATTTTCCATCGGACAAAGCGTTAGCCCCCATTCTTCTTTGGCTTATTCTTGGATCTTTTCTTCTAAAAACCAACCCAACTACCAGCTAGTGGGCCATAGTATTTCAGTCAGCTGGAATCAATTGATCTATAAAAACATTTTAGATTATCAAATAGTTCCCTACTTGGATTTTGAAAAAGAAAATAGTTATACAGGTCACAGCGGCATCAATATGAATATAAATTTGAATTTCTAGAGGGACATAGTACCTAAATCTGCAACTCGCCGACGGCAGTTTTTACCACAGATAAAATTTCACCATTGATTATTTTTTCACGAATCACTTTGATGTCTTGTGAAAACACCCGATCTTCTTTGGCAAAGGGCACCGATTGACGAATAAAATCATGCACGGCTTTCACTGCGGCTGTTGGCTTTAATGGAGCCACCAGATCCAAGGCCTGGCAGGCAGATAAGATTTCCATCGCCACCACGTGAGTGGCATTTTCGACAATCTGGGCGAATTTTCTGGCAGCAATGCTTCCCATGCTGACATGATCTTCTTTTTCTGCCGACGTTGGAATACTATCGACACTGGCAGGGTGGGATAAGATTTTATTTTCACTGACCAAAGAGGCCGCCGCCACTTGCACAATCATGTGACCAGAGTTCAATCCCCCATTGACGGCTAAAAAAGGCGGAAGCTCGCTCATTTGTGAAGATATCATTTTAGAGATTCGACATTCGCTGATACTGGTTTGCGAGGACAGGGCAATCGCCGCAAAATCCAAAGCATGGGCCACCGGCATGCCATGAAAATTTCCACAGGATAAAATTTTATTTTCATCGGCAAAGACCAAAGGGTTATCGGTGCTGGAATTGGCTTCAGTTTGTAAAACATCACAAACAAAGTCCCAGGTTTTTTTAGCCGATCCATGCACGGCGGGCACACAACGAATAGAATAAGCGTCTTGCACACGATGATCGTCGTCCAAGTGACTCAAGCCAATTTCACTTTCTACTCCGGCCAATTTTAAAATATTGCAGGCGGTGGCAAGCTCCCCCTTGTGAGGTCTTGCCGCCATGATCAAAGGATCAAAAGCGCGACGTGATCCACGCAATCCCTCCAAAGTCATGGCCGCAGCCACATCAAACAGCCACAGCAGATCGCGCATTTCGTACAACTTCAATAAGCCCAAGGCGGTCATCACTTGACAGCCATTGATTAAAGACAAGCCCTCCTTGGCTTGCAATTGCAAAGCTTGAATATTTTTATCAGCCAAGGCCTGGGTCGCAGAAATTTTTTTCAAAGGATGGGTTTCAGTTTCTTCGCCACTTTGCCAAACTTCACCTTCACCAATCAAGGCCAAGGCCAAATGCGATAGCGGAGCCAAATCGCCGCTAGCGCCAACACTGCCTTGGCTAGGAATCACGGGGATAATATCATGATTTAAAAATTCTAAGATTTTTTCTACCACTTCGGGGCGCACCCCACTGTGTCCGCGGGCCAAGGCATTGGCCCGAAGAACCATCATGGCCTTACTTTCTGTTTTACTAAAAGACTTACCAATGCCCACCGAATGGGAGCGAATTAAATTTTTCTGCAATTGAATGATCTCGCTGTCAGAAATGCGCACCGAAGAAAAAGCGCCAAAGCCCGTGTTGACCCCATACATGACCTCACCCTTTTGAATTCTAGATTCAATATAGGATCTGGATTTTTGCATTTGTGATTTGGCAATGGGTGCTAAAGTAAAGATTGGATTTTTATTTGTTGAGGCTGTAGATTTGCTGTCCGTTAAGGGAAGCTGGGATCTGCATACGGCGTGATATAAACTGATAAAATCTAAATTTTGACCCGAAATTTCCATTCACAAAGGCTAGCATTTGCCTATAACTCCACGCAAGCGAAGAGTTAAAATGGATCTGAAGTCAGACTTCTGCGATTTGGCCTTTTTTTACTTAAGTCCGATCCTCAATCCCAGTTAGGGTATAAAAGCACATCTAGAAGCCCTCTTTATTTGCATAGCCATATGACAATTCCATTTCTAGGTCACCCGAGTTGTCTAAACTGCCAGTT
>JBMOJS010000218.1:0-5065 GCA_049315665.1 Pseudobdellovibrionaceae bacterium
TCTTCAGCCTGTAAAGATTGAAGTCCATCTAAAATAAAACGAACTGATTCTTCATAACTTTTTGGCGCGTAAGTCCCCGAATAAGTCTCGATGACCCTCACTATTGATCTTGATATCGCGGAAAACCAAATCTTCTCAAGATCACCGCTCTTACAAAGCTGCTGTACTAACACTAGGTCATACTTAGGCCTTTGGCTCATCTTATCACACGATAACTTAATCTGAGATTAATTACAATACTTAATTCTAGATTAAGTTTAATTGTATGATTTATGGATAATAACACAATAACCTCCTGAAACAACTGTTCCTTTTTGTAACCTGCAGAACACTTGCTATTTGTTGCCTGACCTAGCGAACAAATAGCTAAGAGCTTCTACTTGTACGCCACAACTTCAAAAGGTATGGCCGTTTCAGTCTGTTATAAATCAAGTCCTGCCTATAAACGCGGTCCTAAAGTCGTCTATTAGCGACAACTATTCCGGCAAGTATTCGAACACACAGCCCCAAGACTTTACAAATAAACATCGCTCAAAAAAGAAGGCTTCAATTTGCATTCTGGCGAACAAACGAATGGATCTTTACCAACCACTGCCTTAACCCACGTAACATGCTTGAACTGCGCAGCTGGATAGCTGACTATTTTTCAATTTTCCATCCTGCATTTTGAAGGGCTAGTATTGCATTATCGATGTATTTAGATCTGATAAAAAACCAGTCGGATTTGAAAGTAGAAACTACACAAATTCCAATATTCATTTCAAATAAGGTGTTGGAGATTGTTGAAATCAACCCTTGAACACTTCCAAATGGCATATCCCCAATAATTCGGAAGCAACTCCAATGACCTTCAGTTTTTTCAACATTTTGCAATGGCGATATATTGGTTGGGGCAATCATTGAAAATTCATCTTGCGATATAAAAATGCCTACTGGCAAATTTGAAGTCTGTAAATTATCGATTGCAGCTTTAATATCAATATGTCGATTAAACAATGTATACTGATATTCATCCTTAAGTAGATCCAATTTTAAATTCGAGTATTTATTGTTCATCACCAAGCTCTTCTTCCCATTTCTCAAGCGCAACCTTTTTCCCAAGCCCCTCGGAAAATCCGAGTTTGCAAATTTCCCCTACCTCTGAAGAAAGGTCCAAGAGCCTTAAAGAGCTATTCACTTTTAAATTCTGCAAACGGTTAAAATCAGCGACGGTTGATTGTAAAGAACTCATGAAACCTCCTTAACAGACTTAACTATCCAATCTTTGAAATCAGTCACCTTATAAAAAAACAATTCCGCACCAGTCTCCACCAGTGCGGTCTTTTTTGAGTGAGTATCCCATAGCGCAGCCCCACCAATTGCGGCGATATTTTTTGCTCCAATTATATCTGAAGGACTGTCGCCAATGACAATCACCTGATTCTTACTAACGACTTTCCAATCAAAGCGAAGGCTATTTACATGCGGTTTAGAATCAATATTGGTGGCGAAACTCAATGTTGTGAAAAAATTTTCGATTCCATGTTCTTTTAAAACTATTCGAGCAGAATACTCATCTCTTGCGGTCCATAAATGCAGCCGAAAACCGTGATTCTTTAATCCATTGAGGGTTTCTAAAACACCATCAAATAGTTCATATGAAAATTGCGAAGAGACAGAACCCCAGCTTGCAATAGCATGGCCTTGCTTGACAGGACAGTTCAAGGCAAAGGCATCAAAGAGTTTTGAAAACTCGGGATAAAATTTTTCGATGGATTCTTGCAATGAAACTTCTCTACCCAAGATATTTGAGAAAACAATTCGGTTAATTTCGTAAATGTTCTCTCGGGATTTTATGAGCGTTCCATCAAAATCAAAAATAATGTCTTTAATTTCTGCTTCTTCAAGTTCAATGACACGGTCTAAAGAAAGGTGATGAAACTTGGCTTGTATCCCTTGACCAAGCTTAAGACAAAGTTCAGGGTTGAGCATGTGATTGCCGCCTTCCACAAAGTTCAGATGTGGATACTTAGAGCGAAAAGTCGCGAAGCAAGAGTCAATTAAAAACTCAGCATGCTCAAACCCAGTTGAGTAAGAAGTTCCTGATTTGGGTGCCGGCAGCTCCAGAAGAGGAATTTCATGGCTGATTGTTTTAAAAGCAGAGGTCAATCGAAAAGTAGATATGGCCCGCCCGTTGACCATTGCCTCAGTTAAAAGTTTGCCGTGATTGAAGAAGGCTGCTTTATAGAAATCATACTCTTCTGTTGTACCGACCCTGAAACAAAGGTGGTCACTTTCTAAAGAGAGAGCAGGAATCCCTGCCTCGACGAGTTTCCCAGTGAGCGCCATCATAAACTCTTCAGCAGCTGCCTTAAATTTATTGAAATCAAATTTTTGTGTTTGCATGGACTGTGTTTTCGCATACGGATAAGTAATTGTAAATTACATTAAAATCACTTATAATGTGCAGTATGATTACATATCCAAATCTTTATCACCTGAAATATTTCGTTGATGCCGTCACCTTAGGCAGTATCAGCGGAGCAGCTCAGAAAAATTTGGTCACTCATCCTGCTATCAGCAGGTCTATTTCGGCTCTTGAAAAACATTTGGGAACACCTCTTTTAGAGCACCAAAAAAAGTCCTTTAAATTGACCGAAGCCGGGTACAAAGTTGCGGCGCAAGCTCAAATTCTTCTATCTGCGGCCTCGCAATTCCAAACTCTAAGCTTAGATTCTGACAAGAATGAGTCAGTCGAACTGAAGATTGGAGTCTCAAGGACTCTTTCAGAACTCTATCTAAATCCCCTATTGCTAAATTTGAAAGCCGATTTTCCCAATGCAACTGCAAAAGTACGCTTTGGAACAACAAACGAGATAGTTGAAGCTGTTGCAAATCGTTCGATTGATTTAGGGCTGACGATAGGGACTTTAAACTTAGCAACACTAAGACAAACAGCTATTAAAAAAGGCCAATTTATTCTTGTAGAAAGCGGACCCAAAAAATATTGGAGCAATCAGTTTGAGTCAAAGCCATTTATCCTGACTGAGCCCCGCTCAGAGACAGAGAAGCTCAAAGCCGCATACAAACGGCAGTTCAGCCGATCACTGCCAGTTCTTTTTGAAATCAGCAGTTGGGAAGTTATTGGGCAGCTTATACAAAAAGGTTTAGGCATCGGACTATTGCCAGATATTTCAGTGAAAAACTGGAATAAGGGCTCTTACAGAATATTAGAATCCTTGGATTTTGAGTGTCCCTATGAAATTTATATTCATACTTTAAAATCTTCAGGAAACAACCGCGCTGTGGAATACATTAAGAATAGCCTAGGTGGTTAGTAAAGTCAGTTATAAGCTTACGTGAGTAAACTGGCGAACAACTAGCTTAAAATTTCTAATTGTTCGCTAGTTGTTCAAAAAAATATGATCTATTGAGGCCATTGCGGGATGAGCCTCCGCTGAACACGCAGATCGAAAATCGTCCAATATAGGATAGTTAAGATCCTCTCCCAGATTTTATTTTTTTAAAAAATCGATTTATTTGCTTTGTCGACACAAATTATAGCTTCAGTACTAACCTTAGCTTATCGGGCTCATATTCATTGTTAGAGTCCACTTTTTTAGAAACAATTGAAAAGCCTGCGTGAAGAACTTCATCAATGACTTTTTCTAAAGGGTAAATCCTTCTTTGTGCACACCAATATTCGCCGTCAATTTCAACGACGCCGCGATATATCGCCTCTTTGGTTTTGTGCCAAAGAATATAATCCTTATCAAAACGAAGACTGTCATAACCACGAATAGGATCGCATTTTTCCGACATAATCATCGTATCCAAAATAAATACTCCGGAATCATTCAGCGAGTTCTTAACACCACGGAATACGTCGCTACGATCTTGTTCAAAAACAATACAGTGAAGACAATGGCTGTCATAAATAAGGTCAAATTTTTTATTCAATTTTTCTAATTGCAAAATATCGTGGGTCTGAAATTGAATCTTCAGCGACTGCTTGTCTGCTAAATCACGAGCCATTTCGATAGCTGTTTCAGAAATATCAATGCCCGTAACAGAAAACCCTAGCCGCGTGAGGGTGAATGCCGTAGTCCCACTTCCACATCCCAAATCTAAAGCTGATTTTTCTTGTGCTGAATCAAATAGTACAGACACCATAGACTTCAAATAACTATGTGTTTGTTGGTCGCCCAATTGATCCAGAGTTTGGGCATTACCCCAGCCCAGCTGTTTCCTTGATTTGATTTGTTGATAGGCCAGTTCATGGGCATGATAATAGGCTTTCAGCTTAACCCCCTTAAAAATTCTACTTAAAATGTACATGTATTCAACAAAAAAATTGCTGACTGTTTTTCGGGGCAAGTGATACCGCTGTTTTCCTATTGTTAGACCCCCAATCCCCCGGGCCCTTCATGTTCAGCAAAAATAAATTGCGTATATATGGTAAATACTGTATTCTAAGTCCGATGACAAGAATTAAAGCCCTCTCATCAAAACACTTGGTTTATTAAATAAATGAGAATGATCATAGACCACCGCATGTTCATGTTGAAGGAATGGGGGCCTCAGTTCGAATCAATCTTTTGAATTTGGAAGTGATGGACGAAGAAACTGAATTTTCAAATACCACTTTAAATCGAATATTACGCATCGTTAAAGAAAATAGAATGCTGCTACTGGAAAGATGGGAGGAATTGCATGGCTAAAAAAATTAAGACGGGAAATGTGAATATTCCAATTGAAGACTTTGAGGATGATAA
This sequence comes from Pseudobdellovibrionaceae bacterium, assembly GCA_049315665.1. Classification (GTDB taxonomy): domain Bacteria; phylum Bdellovibrionota; class Bdellovibrionia; order Bdellovibrionales; family Bdellovibrionaceae; genus JBMOJS01. Next base: position 4,755 of record JBMOJS010000218.1, read on the forward strand.
CATCACGGCTCATATTTCTATTCGCCTTCCTTTAAATCTCGTCAAAGACCTTAAAAAATTAGCTTTGAATGAAGATTATGAGGGACGGTACCAAGTCCTCATTCGCGAGATTCTACAAGACTTTGCAAATAAACATCGCTCAAAAAAGAAGGCTATCGCCTAGCTCTATTTGCATTCTGGTGAACAAACGAATGGACCTTTACCAACCACTGCCTTAACCCACGTAACATGCTTGAACTGCTCAGCTGGATAGCTTACTATTTTTCAATTTTCCATCCTGCATTTTGAAGGGCTAGTATTGCATTATCGAT
>JBMOJS010000219.1:0-5025 GCA_049315665.1 Pseudobdellovibrionaceae bacterium
GCTTCAGACCTAAAACTTTAAGTCCCACTAAATCACACATGCGGCGGATCTGACGTTTTTTGCCTTCTTTAAGAACAAAACGCAGTTGATCTTGATTGATCCATTCGACCCGGGCCTGTTTTAGTTTTTTGCCATCCAGCTCTAAGCCGTGACACAACAGTTTCAATTGTGAGTCTGACAATGAGCCTTGCACTCGCACCAAATATTCTTTTTCGATTTCAGAGTTTTCACCGATGATTTTTTTAGCTATGCGCCCATCTTGGGTAAAAATCAGTAACCCTTGGGAATCAATGTCCAAACGACCGGTCACCGCTAGATTATTTAAACGTTCAGGGTCCACTTGCGGAAGGCTGCGCCGAGGCTGTGCCCCCCTGGATTTTTCTGGCGGCTGCCACTGGTTGGCTAAAGTCAGCAAAACAATGGCCGGCTCATAGCCATCCTCTGGTTGCGAAGATACATAGCCCACAGGCTTATTCAAAATTATAGTCACTAGATTTTTTTGTTTTTGTAAAGCTTCGGTCTGCAAAGTGATGCTGACATCAGGGCTGACCTTGGTGCCCAGTTCACTGACCACTTGGCCATCCACCAAGACCAAGCCCTGAGCAATGTACTCATCGGCTTCGCGGCGTGAACAGAGGCCTTTTTCGGACATCAATTTAGATAAACGAATTTTATTTAATTGTGAATTTTCAGATCCACCCATAGATCCTCCATTTCATAAAGTTTTATACGGGTCAAGCGTGGCTGGGGTTTAGGACGTAATTCTTTATTCACTTGATCGGCTAAATACAGGGCAATATTTTCGGTTGTAGGAACTTTTTCTTTAAATTCAGCAATCACAAAATTCAAATGTTCATGATCCAATTTTTGCACCACAGTTTTGAGCAGGGTTTGCAAGGCTGTGATTTGTGGCTGATACTTTTCAGTCAAAGTCTTGTCCAACGAAGAACTGCTTTTTGCAGCAAAAAGTTGATTCTGGCCCGGCACAGGCTCAATAAAATCATCCAATTGAAAAGAAGCTTCCAGTTTGTAATTGTGGCCATGACCATAGGGCGTATAACAGCGGCCAAACACCTGGCGATTTTTTTCTTCACTCCATTGGGCTTGAGCATAAAAATGCGCGCTGCTAAAAACTTCCTGCAAGGTCACAATCATTTGATGTTGATTCCGCCATCCACCGACAACACCGCCCCGGTGGTCCATGATGATTGTGGAGTGGCTAAAAAAGCGATGGCTTTAGCCACCTCTTCCGGCTGACCCACGCGACCCAAAGGCTGAACATTTTTAAGATTGTCCAAGACTTTGGATTTTTCTGCTGTTGGTAGAGAATGAAAAGAGTGAATGGGAGTATCCACCAATCCAGGGCAGACGCAGTTGACACGGATATTGAAACGGCCACCTTCTAAAGCCAGGCTTTGAGTCCAATTCACCATGGCGGCTTTGATGGCCGAATAGGCCCCGGTGTTTTCTGTGGGTTTTAAGCCTAAGGTGGATGACACGTTAACAATAGATCCTTGTTTATGCTCTTTGAAATAAGGCAGCAAACGGCGCACGATGCGAACCGCGCTCAGCAAATTCACTTGAAATTGTTCAATCCAGATCTCATCACTGCCAGTTTCAGTGGTGTGATTTTTAAAGACCCCTGCATTGTTGACTAAGATTTCTAAGGTGTTGATTTTGTGATTCACAATTTCATCAAGCCGGGCCTCAACGGACGCAGGCTGATGCAAATCACAAGATAAAATACTGGCCCCGTACCTGCATTCCGCCGCGACAGCTTCTAAGCGATCGCGATCCCGTCCCATCAGGTAAATAAAATAACCCTGGCGAGAAAGTTCAAGGCTGGTGGCTTTGCCAATGCCGCTGCTGGCTCCGGTAACTAGTGCTGATTTCATGCTGCAATGCTAGCACTTTCTTGCACCTAGATCTAGATTTATCCCCTTGAAAATAACGCGCCTATTTAAAATTTCTTAGGCTTGAGGACTGTGTTAAATCTTTCAATGCACGATAAACGGGAAGGGGCTTTGTATATGGGTGTACGAATCTTAATGTTTTCCAGTCAGTCTTTTGAACAGCAGGCTTTTACCAAGGCCCTGCAAAATCCACCGCGCGGGATTGAGGACTCGGCTAGAGTATCCATCACCTACACAGAGGCTGCGCTGAATGAAACCACGGCCCAGATGGCTCAAGGTTTTCCCGTGATTTGCATTTTTGTCACTGACAAAGTTCAGGCTGCAACTTTACAAATTTTAAAAAATCAAGGGGTTCAGTTGATCGCTTTGCGCTGCGCAGGTTTCAATAACGTGGACATTGTGGCAGCCGAAAAATTAGCAATTAAAGTGGTGCGTGTTCCCGCATATTCCCCCGAAGCGGTGGCTGAATTTGCCGTGGGTATTTATTTAACTTTAAATCGTAAAATTCACAGAGCCAGCCAACGTGTGCATGAAGGTAATTTTTCACTGGCCGGATTGGTGGGTCACAACGTGCATGGACAAACCATTGGTGTGGTGGGCACTGGAAATATTGGTCGTTGTGTGGCGCAAATTTATCGAGGCTTTGGGGCCCAGGTCTTGGCTTATGATTTAAATCCAGACACAGCATGGGCCGGGCAAAATAAAGTCCATTACTGTGATTTGCCACAGCTTTTGCAAAAATCAGATGTAGTGACTTTGCATGTGCCGCTGAATGCTTCTACAAAACATCTAATGAATCGCGAGCGTTTTGCGCAGATGAAGCCCCAGGCTTATTTCATCAATACTTCCAGGGGAGGTCTGATTGACAGTAAAGAGCTGATTCGTGTTTTAAAAAACAGGTCCTTGGCGGGAGCCGCTTTGGATGTGTATGAAGAAGAAGAAGGGGTGTTTTTTAAAGATCACTCGGATGATATTATTGATGACGATATTCTGGCGCGATTGACTACGTTTCCCAATGTGTTAATCACTTCCCATCAGGCTTTTTTGACCGAAGAGGCTTTGCAACAGATCGCCCAGACAACACTAAAAAATATTTTTCAGTGGCAACAAGGGGAAGTCTTGACCAATCAGGTAAAATCCACGGGCAAGGTTTAGATTAGGCGGCGGCGTCTGCTGCTGACTCCGTTGCAGGAGCCGCGGGCCATTGAACTGTGAACTTCGAATCTGGGTGTTCTAGATTGTACTCTAGATGTCCATGATGTTCTTCAATGATTTTTTTAGAAAGCAGTAAGCCCAGTCCAGCATCGCGCTGAACTTTTACAGTGCTGGATTGTGGATCTAAAAGCTGCTGAATGTGCTCTTGATTGTACTTAGGGGCACTGTCGATAAAAGAAAGGTGCACGTTGCCATTTTCTTCAGCCACTGAAATATCAATCCACAGGGTCGCGGGCTTTTTTTCAGAAGTCGGTTGTATCGATGACAAGCTTTGTTTACAAAGTCGATCATAGATCGTGGTCAGTAAACTGTAAACAACCTGATAGACTTGACTTTCACGCCCAGTGATTTTGTGCGGGGGTAAATGAATGTTTCTAAATACAATTTGTTTTTTTGTAAATTTTTTCTTTAGCATTTCAATGTTGTTTTCAACAACGGTTTGCAAGTCCACCGGAGCAACAGGGTCGGATTGGCCATCGCGAGCAAAAATCAAAAAACCACGGGTGACTTTAGATACTTTTTCAATGATTTTTTGAATGCTGTCATTTTCTTCCGCCACTACGGTGGGGTTTTTATTTTCACTCAAAGTGGCTTTTTTTATAAGACTTATTTTATCTTGTATAAGGTGTATCGGTGAATTGATTTCTTGCGCCACACTTCCAGCCAGCTCGGCAAGACTGGCCATTTTTTCATTTTCCAATCGACCCTTTTCAGATTGATTTAAGTCTTCTAAGTTTTTTTGAATGGACTTCATGGTGGATTTTTTTTCAAAAAATAATAAACCAAAACCCATAAACTGACTGTTGTAGGCAAAAAGCAGGGCAATGATCGTAGGCCAACTGGCTTGATGATAATAGTTGATGGCTACAGCGCCGGCCAGGGTTGTTAACATAGAAACAATCAGCCAGGTTGTATTTTGTATAAATGAAAAAAACAGCAGGCCCCACAACATCGATGTGGCCACATGCAGAACTTCCCATTGATTGATGGCCGAAACCCAAATCGAATGCAAAAAGGTCAATATAACTAAGGTGGCAGATATGTTTTCTACGGTCTTCAAGGATAATTTATGGCGGCTAAAAAGCGCATAACTTGCGCTACTAGTGAGGAACAAAAAAATGCGCATGTAAGGTTCGTCTTGATAAGAAAAGACCAGGCTGTTGATAAAATAGAACAGGGGATAAATCAATCCTGTAGATAAAAACAACAGTTTTATTTCTGCCGTGGATTTTTTGTCAAATATAGATACGGATTGCATAGATAAATCCTTAGGCTGCTTGTGAGGGAATGTCGCTGTTTATAGAAATAGGCGAAGCTGCAGTTAAATCGATGGTCGTGGTTGGTAAGGTCACATTGAAGGTGGTGTTTTTTTCAGTGGCTAAATATTCCAGTTGCCCTTCGTGCTGCTCAAAAACCCCTTTGGCGATGCTCAATCCCAAGCCTGTGCCCTGGCCAATGTCTTTGGTGGTAAAAAAGGGAATCATCATTTTTTCTGCGACCTCGGGTTTTATGCCTGAACCACTGTCTTGAATTTGAATGGATATTTGCTGTGAGCCGGGTAAGGCGTTAGCTGTGATTTTGACCCAAGCTTCCAGGGCCACTTGCGCGGCTTGAAAGGCGTTTTTAAGTAGGGCGGTGAAGGCTTGCTGCATTTTTACTTCATCTGCAAAAATATTTAAGTGACTAGGCACATCAACTTCGATTTTGGTGTTGGGATTTTTTATATTTGCATCCAGCTGATCCAAAGACTTTTGAATCAGGCTTAATAGTGAGATTTTATTTTCTTATTTTTCATCTCCTAGTAGAATGCATGGGTTAAAAGTATCGTAATTATTATATAGTGTATCACCTTTGCTTATATTTTTTATTGAATGTTTAAGAATAAGGTCGATTTTCC
>JBMOJS010000220.1:0-5024 GCA_049315665.1 Pseudobdellovibrionaceae bacterium
TGTCCACGGGTTATGGCTCCGGCTAAGACTAAAGTTCCCGCTTCAATTCGATCCGGCATAATTGTATGCTCCGCGGGTTGCAACTTTTCTACACCTTCAATTTTAATCACACTGGTCCCATGGCCTTGGATTTTTGCACCCATGGAAATCAAATACTCAGCTAAATCCACAATCTCTGGCTCTTTAGCAACATTTTCTAAAATGGTAGTCCCTTCGGCCAAAGTTGCTGCCATCAAAACATTCTGTGTCCCGCCGACGGTGACTGTTTCAAATAAAAATCGGCAACCTTTAAGTTTTTTAGCTTTTGCCAAAACATAGCCTTCGTGTTGGGTGATTTCTGCACCCAAAGCTTTGAAAGCTTCTAAATGCAAATCTATAGGCCGAGTGCCAATAGCACAGCCTCCGGGCTGAGACACTGTGGCTTCGCCATACTTAGCTAACAGTGGGCCCATACACAAAAAACTGGCTCGCATCTTTCGAACCACGTCATAATTGGCTTCTAAAGACTTTAAGGGCTTCACATTGATTTTAAAAACCGATCCGTCCCATCCAGTGATACAACCTAAACTTTCTAAAAGTTCTGCTGTAGACTCTATATCTTTTAATTTTGGAACATTTCTAAAGATATGTTCCCCGTCTGCTAACAAAGAGGAAAATAAAATAGGCAGGGCTGCGTTTTTTGCACCACTGGTGAAAACTTCACCATTCAATTGTAAACCTCCAACAACAGCCATTTTATCCATATTTTTCTCCGTAAATTATTCTATCGTATCCCGATAAATCTTGAATAGTCTTTATATTATCAAAAGTCCTGACTGACTTTAATAAATCCATGGATACATCTTTTTGATTGTATCCGATCTCCATCAAAAGCAAGCTTTTGTCATTTAAAAAAGGCATCACATTCTGAGTCCAGTTTTGCACACAAGAAAAACCATTATTCTCTGCAAACAAAGCCAGATGTGGTTCATATTTTTTCACATCATCAGCAATCAATGAATCATTTTTATCAATATAAGGGGGGTTGGCCACCACCAAGTCAAATTTTTTTTCAGTCAGTGTTGCAAGAAAATTTTCTGCACTATCATTGATCCAATCAATTTTATCTTCCAGATTAAAATTTTTTGCATTTGTGTGTGCAATCTTTATGGCCTCAGCAGATATGTCTAAAGCCGTCAGTTTTATGTTTGCAAAATTTTTTAAAATAGCTAAGCCGATGCACCCAGATCCACACCCCAAATCCAAGACTTCAATAGGCCGAGATGCTTCTTCAGTAGAAAAACTTTTATTCAACCATTGTAAAGCCTCTTCAACCAGGTACTCGGTTTCTGGCCTGGGGATTAAAACGGCTGGTGAGACATAAAATGTCAGTCCAAAAAAATCACGCTGGCCTATTACATAAGCCATGGGCTCACCTACAGCTCTTCTTTTCAAAAGATTTCGGCACAAATCCAATTCCGACTCTTGCAAAGGACGATCGTACTGCAGATATATTTCTAAGCGTTTTATTTTTAAAGCGTGGGCCAATAACATTTCAGCTTCTAAACGCGGACTATCTACAAAAGGTTTTTGTTGTAAAAAAGCTGTGGTTTTTTGCAATATTTCTTGCAGCTTCATTGGCCTCTATTGAGTTTGTTTTTTTAAAGCTTCCGCTTGATAATGCGCCACCAACGGATCAATCAAATTTTCAAAGGCGCCGCCCATAACTTCATTTAAAGAATGTATGGTTAAACCAATGCGATGATCAGTGATCCGAGTTTGTGGAAAATTATAAGTGCGAATCCGCTCAGATCTGTCACCAGTTCCAATTTGTTCTAAACGCGCATCTGAAGCTTCTTTACGGGCTTTATCTTCTTCAATTTGTAAAAGTTTTGAATATAAAATCTGAAACGCTTTTTCTTTATTCATGCCTTGAGACTTACCCTCTTGGCAGTGAACCATTATACCTGTTGGTAAATGTGTCACCCTAACTGCAGATTCTGTTTTATTCACTGACTGTCCGCCGGCACCGCCTGATCGCATAACATCAATTCGTACTTCATTCAGATTGATTTTAACTTCGACGGCTTCAGCTTCAGGAATTACAGCTACAGTGACCGTCGAAGTGTGCACCCGACCAGCCCCTTCAGTTTTGGGCACGCGCTGAACACGATGAACACCACTTTCGTACTTCAGCTTACTAAAAACCGAGGTGCCAGAAATGCTGGCTACAACCTCTTTGCAGCCACCCATATTCCCTGCAGAAAAAGACATCATTTCCACTTTCCAGCCTTGAGTACTGGCGTAATGGACGTATCCACGAAACAATTCATCTGCAAATAAAGAGGCCTCATCGCCTCCGGCACCGGCACGAATTTCTAGAATAATATTTTTATCATCATTGGGATCTTTAGGAATTAGACTGATTTTTAGTTGATCTTCAAGCTGTGGAATTTCTACTTCTAAAGCTTTGACTTCCTCGCGAATCAATTCACGCATTTCAGAATCATTTTCTTGCGCAAATAAGTCTTTACTGGATTTTAACTGAGACTGTTTTTTTCGGTAATCACGATAGATTGTAACAATTTTTTCTAAATCAGAAAGCTCTTTCATGTAAGCCCGAAACTCTTTTTGATTGGAAGCTATGTCTGGCCTTTGTAAAGCCATTTGAACTTCCTCGTAACGGGACTCAACTAAATTTAATTTAGAAAACATGGTTTATGCTTCGACTTATTTTTTGCCGTATTTTTTATTGAAACGATCAACACGACCTTCAGCATCTAAAACCCTTTGTTTACCTGTGTAAAAAGGGTGAGAAGCTGAAGAAATCTCAACTTTTACCAAAGGATAGGTTTTTCCGTCTTCCCATTTGATGGTTTCTTTAGAGTTTAATGTCGATGTGCCCAAAAAAGCATAGTCACATGACATATCTTTAAAAACGACCTGATTAACCTGTGGATGAATCTCTTTTTTCATAAATATCCTCTTCAACAAAGAACGATGCAAGTAACACAAGCAGGCAAAAGTGTCGAGTTTAAAGATCGCTCACTCTTGACGCATTATACAAATTGCAAAAATGGGCTATTGAGCCCCGCCCATACTTTGCAAAAACTGAGTATTGGTCTTGCTGCCCTGTAACTTATCGGTCAAAAACTCCATGGCATCCACCACATTCATAGGCGCTAAAACCTTTCGTAAAATCCAAAGTCGATTTAAATCGGCTTTTTCAATCAATAGGTCTTCTTTACGGGTGCCTGATTTGTTGATATCCATGCATGGAAAAATGCGTTTTTCCATCAACTTGCGATCCAGGTGTATTTCTGAATTGCCTGTTCCTTTAAACTCTTCAAAAATCACCTCGTCCATACGTGATCCTGTATCAATCAAGGCTGTGGCAATGATGGTCAATGACCCGCCCTCTTCAATGTTGCGGGCAGCGCCAAAAAACCTTTTGGGTTTATGAAGGGCGTTCGAGTCCACCCCACCAGATAAAATTTTCCCAGAAGGTGGTACCACTGTATTATAGGCTCTTGCCAAGCGCGTGATGGAATCCAATAAAATCACGACATCATGTTTGTGCTCAACCAAGCGTTTTGCCTTTTCAATAACCATCTCAGCTACTTGCACGTGTCTGGTTGGTGGTTCATCAAAAGTAGAACTGACCACTTCGCCTTTGACTGAACGAAGCATGTCTGTGACCTCTTCTGGGCGCTCATCGATCAACAAAACAATCAATTTCACTTCAGGGTGATTGGTAGAAATGGCATTGGCGATATTTTGCATTAAAACTGTTTTACCCGTTCTTGGGGGGGCCACAATCAAAGCCCTTTGTCCTTTGCCCAAGGGAGCCATCAAATCCACAACCCGAGTCGTGTAGTCCGCAGGGCTAAATTCCAATTTCAATCGTTGGTTGGGATATAAAGGGGTTAAGTTATCAAACAGAATTTTATCTTTGCCATTTTCAGTGGTCTCAAAATTCAAAGAATCCACTTTAAGCAAAGCAAAATAGCGCTCACCATCTTTAGGGGGACGAACTGTTCCTGTAACCGTGTCGCCAGTGCGTAAACCAAAACGACGAATTTGCGATGGGCTAACATAGATGTCATCTGGACCTGGTAAATAATTGTAATCAGGAGATCTTAAGAAGCCATAACCATCAGGCAAAATCTCTAAAACACCTGATCCATAAATATCGCCTAGTCTTGCAGCTCGTTTTAAAATTTCAAACACCATGTCTTGGCGGCGCATACCTGCAGCGTTTTCAATTTTTAACTTCATTGCTAGATCAGTCAGCTGCTGAATATTTTTAGATTTTAGATCTTTAGAGTTCAGCCAGCTTTTTTCTTCTTCTGTTAAGTTAATATCTGCCAAATCAATTTCGGCTTGCTGTTGATGACCATGATCATCATTAACCGCCGCTTCAGACTGATTGTGGTTACGGTCTTTAAAATCTTTGCGAGGACCATTATTCTGATTGTTATTGCGATGATAATTATTGTTGTAATTATTATGTCTTTTGTTGTTATCAAACTTTTTGTAACCACTGCCATTGTGCTGATTTGGATTGTGCGGTCTTCGCTCTTCATGATTGGCTTGCGGAGCCGATGGGGCTTGGCCAGCTTGCGGGCTAGGTGCTGACGTTCCGGTTACCACTGAAGTTTGTACAGAAGAATTGTTTGCTACAGAGTCTGAGTTTGCTGGTGTCGAGGCTGTGACAGCAGCTGGTGAAAGTTCAAGAGGCGGAGTGGCTGCTACAGACACACTGGGTTCAATAAATTCCGCAGCTTGTTTTACATCATTTGAAATTATTTCTTGCGTAACTTTTGCTCGTGCCCGCTTTTTAGTAACTTCAACCGTAGGTTCGGCTTTGGGCTCAGATTTAGATTCTGACAAACTACACTCCTTTTTAGGATTTAAAATTTTCTAGATTTTTTAAAGAGCAGACTAAATTCCTGTGTTAATTAGATTTGGATATTTTTATTGGATTAACCCGGACCAAACCGCTTTTGATAGATACAAGATCTCTAATTTAACCCCAAACTGTC
>JBMOJS010000221.1:0-5015 GCA_049315665.1 Pseudobdellovibrionaceae bacterium
AAAGTGTAAAGGATGTCTCCGGTATAAAGTGTAAAGTATCTATCCGGTATGGACCTTTTTACGTCTCGGCCAATTATTTGAAAAATAAATTGGTCTGCGCGACTGGATTTGAACCAGCGACCTCTTGCACCCCAAGCAAGTGCTCTACCAAGCTGAGCCACGCGCAGACTGTAAAATTAAAAATAGACGGAAAACTTAAACCAATACAGTAGGATAAGCAAGAAATAGCTTATCAGATTTAAAAAAAAAGCAAGCTACCATGGATTCACTCAGTCAATTGTGGTAACTTACATCCATGTATAAAGTCGATTTAAAACCAAGCCAAACTTGGTGCAATATTATTTTAAATATATCTTTTGTTATTGCTGCAAGCACAGCCAATGCCGGCTTTGTTAATAATGATACTCCTGTAGCGCCAGCCCCGTCTGCTCCGATTATCGCAGCACCAGATATCAGTGCGCCGACTCCAAACCAACCTTCACAACCAATTTCAGACACCCCTGTGACAGCACCCCAACCCCCATCAGAGCCCATGAACCCTGAACCGCCAACCACCGCCCCTGCGCTACCACCAGAAGAACCAGCACCGCCGCCTGCTTTGGATCCACCGCCCTCAGCACCCACAAGCCCCGAGCCTGCACCACCAACAGCGCCGCAGCCTCCTTCCGCGCCCAACCAGCCTTTAGTGAAATGCTCAGTAGCCTTGTACAATACAACGGCTTCAGCCAAAGTCTTGGCCACCATTAAAGAGCTGCTGCAAAAAACAAAAAAATATTCCATAGTCGAAGCCAATCAAGCCAGTTATTTGATCACCATCTCTGGCACTTGGACGGCTGAAAAAGCAATACGCGGTGAAATGTCTGTTTATAAAAATGATGGGTCAAAGTATCCTTTGTTTACAGCAGGAACCTATGCTTGGAACACAGTAGATGTTTTGAAGCAATTGATCCGCTACATCCCAGACTGCAAATAGAATAGTCTGGGCCCACATAATGATTGTAAACTTACGAAAATGATTTAACTTCTACAATTCAAATCTACTCTTCATCCAATTCATCATCACCAACAACACCTAAATTGTATTTTTCTATACGATAGCGCATGGATCGAAAGCTGATACCCAATAACTTGGAAGCTCGTTTTTTAATGCCACCCGCCGTATGAATGGCTTTGATTAAAATCTCTTTTTCAATCTGACCCATGATTTTTTCTAAATCAAGTCCATCATCAGTCACTTGGATATCATGGGCTGAAGCCATTTTTCTGCCAGAGGCGGTCTGCACCATGGCGGGCAAAGACTCGGGCAATACCACGGATCCGCTCTCTAGGGCTACCGTGCGTTCGATCAGATTTTCCAATTCTCGCACGTTGCCTGCATAATCATACTTGGTCAATAAGGTCATGGCATCATGACTGATACCAGTGATATGTTTACTTAATTTTTCATTGTATTTCTTTAAAAAAAACTGAGCCAGTATTGGAATATCTTCGCGGCGCTCGCGCAAAGAAGGTGTATTGATATTGATTACATTCAATCGGTAATACAAATCTTGACGAAAAGACCCCTTCTTTACCATGTCTTCCAAATTGCGATTGGTGGCAGCAATAATACGCACTTCGACTTTTTGATCTTCTGTGGCACCCACACGACGAATAATTCTTTCTTGTATGGCCCGTAGCAATTTCACCTGAATACTTAAAGGCAGCTCACCCACTTCATCCAAAAATAAAGTTCCGCCATCGGCCACTTCAAACAAACCCACTTTATCAGAAATAGCTCCGGTGAAGGATCCCTTTTTGTGCCCAAACATTTCGGATTCCATTAAGTTTTCTGGAATGGCACCACAGTTGATGGTGACAAAAGGTTTTTCTTTCAAAAGACCATTGAAATGAATGGCTTTAGCCACCACCTCTTTACCGGTGCCGGATTCCCCAGTGATTAAAATATTTGTCGGAGTTTGTGAAACTCGACGGATCAGATCAAAGATCTGATGCATGACCGGTGAATTACCAATCATGTTTTGAAAGCTATTTTCTTTAACCAATTCTTTTTTAAGAATTCTATTTTCAGTTTCAAGATTTTTAGACTTTAAAGCGTTATAAATATTTAAACGAACTTCATCAATTTTAAAAGGTTTGGTTAAATAGTCATAGGCTCCCATTTTCATGGCTTCCACAGCATTTTCGGTGCTACCAAAAGCCGTGATCAACATAAAAAACACATCAGGAAAAGCTTCTTTGACGTACTTCAACAATTCAATGCCAGTGACTTTAGGCATCTGTAAATCAGAAATAATTAAATCAAAACTTTTTTTCAAAAGTAAATCTTTAGCCACTTGTCCATCTTCAGCCAAGGTGACTTCGTAACCTTCTTTCTTAAGCATGATTTCTAAAAATTCGCGTATGGATTCCTCATCATCAACCACTAGAATTCGTGCTTTCATTTTTTCACTCCATTCGTCTATACATTTTAAGTGTTCTTTGGGTAAATAGGAAAAAGTATTTGAATTTCCGTGCCTAAACCAGGCTGACTCTCGACAAAGATCTGTGCCTGGTGTGACTGTAAAATTTTATATGTGATCGCCATGCCTAGACCTGTGCCTTTGGACTTCGTGGTAAAAAAAGGTTCAAAAATTCTTTTCGCTTGCTCGGGGCTCATCCCACAACCATTGTCCTTGAAAGCCACTTTGTAAAAATCATTTTCTTTATGTAGTTGCACACTCAGCACCGCTTGCTGAACAGATTTTGTGGCTTGAAAACTATTAATAACTATATTCAAAAAAACCTGTTTTAGTTTGTCCGAGGCTCCCAATATCCAGGCTTCTGTCAGGCCAGTTTGGGTTTCTATATGTATATTGCTGGGTTTTTCTAGGCTTAATTGGCATTGTTCTAAGACTTCTTTGATAATGCTGTACAAATTCACCCGATCGCTGGGGCCTTTGTCAGGTTTGGCAAAATCTAAAAACTCTGAAATCAAATTGTTCAGTCGGCCAATTTCTTTGAGTACGATTTGCATCAACTTGCGATCTTCAGGTGTATTTGAGTTTTGGCTTAACATTTCAATACTGCCACTGATACTGGCTAAGGGATTGCGAATTTCATGGGCAATTCCCGCAGCCAGAGCCCCCACTGCGGCTAGCTTTTCGCTTTGTTTAAGACGATCTTGAATCTTTAAAATTTCAGTTTGATCTTCAAAAACGCCGACAGCGATATCAGCTTCAACCACTGGCGAATACACATGCTTAACTTTAACTTGCAAAATTTGTGGTTCAGACGACAGGGAAGAGGTGAACTTCAAAACACCGACAAAATCCTTAGAAAATGTATCTTTAACTTCCTGCCACATAGAAAAAATATTATCTTCTGTTTTTTTATTTCTAAAAAAAATACTTTCTGCGGCAGGATTCATGTGCAAAATATCACCATTATTTTTAAATGAAACCACCCCTACGGGCATTGATGTCAACATGCTTGCAAAAATCTGTTGCAGATCTTGTAGATTGATTTTTTCTTTTTGTAATTTTGTAGTTAATTTTTGAATTTGATCTACAAAATAAATGGCTATCCAGGCCGTCATAAAAAAAGCAAAGTTCATTGCAAATATCTGATACGCATTTATCTCCACCAATGGGCCAGCAAAGACTGCATATAAAGATAGACTTAAGCTAAAAATTAAAGCCAGCGCAATCGTCAAAAATGCACCGTGAATTAAACCCGATCCAACAATACACAGGCATGAAAAAAAAATAAATGCCGCAGATCCCGAAATAAAATTCAAAACAATCCAACTGCCGCCAAGGGCATCCAACACAAAACTACAACTCTGCGGAATTTTATTTCTAGTGATAAAAAAACTAAGAACAGTATGAGCAACTAAAATCACCAAAGTTGCAAGCAAAGAATGAATAATAAAGTCAGCTAAAATAAAGGGCTGAGCCAAAAAGCTTTTAAATAATAAAACAATAAAAACAAGTAAATAAAAAATAAGGCGTAGGCCTTGAACAAAATCAAAGCTAATCACAAAACGATCTGAAAATATATTGAACCTTTGCAATAGAGTCATAATTACTTAATTGTATCTGCCATAGAAAATATCGGAAGGTACATAGCAACCACCAGCACAGCGATAACCCCACCTAAAAAAACCATCAGCATAGGCTCTATCAATGAGGTCATGGCTTTAACTGCTGTTTCGACTTCATCTTCATAAAAATCGGCAATTTTACCCAGCATGACATCCAAGGTTCCTGATTGTTCACCGATAGAAATCATTTGCACAACCATTGCTGGAAAAGCTTTTTCTTTTGTTAACGGAGAAGTGAATGTGCGCCCGATCATCACGGACTCTTTACACCTTAGCAACGCCTGCTCAATCACAAAATTACCAGAGGTTCTGGCTGAAATTTCAATAGCTTCAATCAAGCCCACGCCAGAAGACAACAAAGTAGATAAAGTTCTGCTAAGTCTGGCTAACGAGGACTTTTGAATGACCTCACCAATCACTGGAAAAAATATTAAAATTTTATCCAAAGTTTCGCGACCTTCTTTGGTCGAAGCATATTGGCTTAAGGCAATGGGAATTGCAATTACGACCCCAATATAAACATACCAGCGTGCAACCAAAGAGTGACTTAAGTTAACCACCATTTGGGTCAGAGCCGGCGGGGCTGTTCCTGCTGAAGAATAAAATTCTTGAAATTTTGGAATAATAAAAACTAAAATCCCAGTGATCACGATAAAGGCCACCGCAATGATTAGCACGGGATAAATCATAGCGCCCTTGACTTGACCTTTGATTTTTTCAGATTTTTCCATATAGGCGGCTAATCTTTGTAAAATCACATCCAGCACACCGGCCTCTTCGCCGGCTTTGATCATATTGACATACAAACGATCAAATACGTTGGGAACAGCTGACATCGCTTCAGCTAAACGTTTTCCTGTTTCAATTAAATTTTTTACTTTGGACGAGGCATCTTTCAACAAACCGGGCCGTAATCCTTCACTTAAAATTT
>JBMOJS010000016.1:0-21924 GCA_049315665.1 Pseudobdellovibrionaceae bacterium
TTGAAAAAAAGTATCTGCCATAATGAAATTTAAAACTCACAATAGGTCGTCAAGAGTTATTTTTAGACGTGTTGCCCAAATAATTCCTGTTACCCAAGTTTTGCTTTTTAAGATGATGTATCAAAATAAGACGGTGTTAACTGCAAGGCAAAAAAAGACGATAGGCCCATAGATTGCAGAAGTATCTGTATAAGCCGATCTATGGCTTGGGGGTTTTATGAAATGCATTTCACTGACTACAATAAAGACACTTGTCATTATTTTTTTAACAGTGTTCATAAATCAACAGAGCTGGAGTAAGACGGATCCTACAGGGCCACTAATGGGGTATGGACCTTCAAAAAAAGAAGAAGTCATTGGCGCCAGCTTAGAAGCATGTCTTAAACGCGCAGCTGGCGATGAGCAGAAAGAAGACAGATGTAATCAAAGATTCGGGGTAGCTGATAGTTATAAATCAAAATGTGATTCTATGGCTGAGGAAATCAAAGATGCTGAAAAAGAAATAAATGAAGCCTGTAGTCAGGTCGGCTATGGCAATTCTTGTTTTAATCGCGTACTTGCTTGCGATGATGATCTTGTTTCAGAAGATTTTAGGGGCGCTGGCGCGGACGAGCTTATCAGGCAAATTGCTGGTAGTGTAGGAATGAGTGCATCGGCACTAACACCACTGATACTAAATCCCAAAGCCTGCCCACAACTTTCAGGAACAGATTATAGACAAGAAAAAAAGGATCTAGAAGAACTTAAATCTTCGATCCAAGAGAGCGTTGACGAAGCAGAAGAAAAAAAACTTAAGGCAGAAGAGGATTTTACAGATCTTGCCAAAAAATCTGAAGAAGCCAAACAAGAAGCCCAAAAAACAAAAGATAAAGAAAAACAAGACGCAGAAAAAGAAAATGTGGAGACTACTGAGGCTTTAAGTAAAGAAAAAATATCTATTGAATCACAGCTATTTGCTAAGCGCGCAGAATTGAGTGATTTAATCTTTAAAAAACAAAGCGCATTAATCCAATTAGAGACTGGCGCCCAAGAATGCATGTTGCAAACCCAAACTTATGCATCAAAAATTGCACCAAGTATAAAAAAAGGACTATCTGGATATGCAGGTGCAGGTAAAACTATTAAACAGCAAATTTTAGACAAGTACAGACAATGTTTAAAAACTTTAAAAATCAATCAGGATAGGGTTTTACAGCAAACAAGAGAAGCGCTGAATAGAACAAACAAAGAAATTGCAGATTCAGAAGAGGCACTCAGTGGCATAAGTTCCAAATTAACTAAAGCAGAAGAAAATTTAAAAGAAAAAATAAAGCAAAGTGAAGGATATTTAAAATCAGCTTTAGAAAAAGAAGCTGCTGCTTTAGCAGCGCAAAGAATGTCAGCCTTAAAAAACAGCCAGCGATTGGGAATCAAACAAAAAAATTTACAAGATCGGCTAAGTCGAATCGAAAGTGAAATTTTACTACTTGGGCCGGTACCACAAAAAGGCGCGTCAAAGTCAGTAGCGGAAGCCAAGGGAACGATTAGAACCCAAATGGCCAATATGAGAGAGTTCAAAGATTCTGAATGCTGTAACCCATCGTTGATTGCTGGCTCTGATTCTTCCCGAGGCTTGCCGCCAATGTGCAAAAGAGTTAATGGATATTATAAATCTTACGAATCCTCGTCGCGAAAAGCAGCCAAATAAACCCCTAGACCCCGAACGGGAATTATTGATACCATAACTTATCAAAATTCTCCATGAAGGGGTCTGGTGTGCTTAAAAAAATCATTCTTATTTTATCAGCTTTGTTTTTGCTAGCCGTTACTGCGTTGTTTTTGGTGTATCAAACAGCTAAATCCAATCTTCCACAGCTGATCACTGTGCAAGATTACAAGCCTTTGCTGGTCAGTCAGGTTTATGATCGCAACAATAAAAAAATAGGAGAGTTTTTTCGTGAACGGCGCACCTTGGTGCCTTATGCAAAAATCCCTAAGCACGTGGTCAACTCTTTTTTAGCTGCCGAAGATGATCAGTTTTTTAAACACGGGGGCATTAACTTACAAGCGATTGTGCGCGCCACTTTAGCTAATATTCGCGCTGGACGATCGGTGCAGGGTGGATCCACCATCACTCAGCAAGTTGCAAAAACATTACTGCTGTCTTCAGAAAAAACCTTTGGTCGAAAACTGAAAGATATTTTGCTGGCTATAGAAATGGAAAAAAACTTATCTAAAGAAGATATTTTATTTTTGTACTTGAATCAGATCTATTTTGGCCAAGGGGCCTATGGTGTTGAGCAGGCCTCGCAAACTTATTTTCGCAAAAGTGCGGTTGATATTACGATCCCCGAGGCTGCGATTTTAGCAGGCCTTCCCCAAGCCCCCAGTCGTTACAGCCCGGTCAGCAATCCCCACCGCGCCAAAGAACGGCAAATCTATGTTCTGCGCCGTATGGCTGATGTCGGTTTTATTACCAAAAAACAAGCTGAAGAGGCCATTAAAGAACCGGTTAAAGTTTATGTGCGCGAAAATTACGAAGAGTTTGCTCCGTTTTATCTAGAACTGGTTCGGCAACTTTTAGTCACTGAATTGGGGGAATCCACGGTCCTCGATGAAGGGATAAAAATCTACACTGGTTTGGATTTAAATAAACAATTGTCTGCACAAAAATCGGTAGAGCTGGGCTTAAAGCAATTGGATAAGCGTCAAGGCTACCGCGGCCCCATTAAAAATTTAGCCAGCGAAGCTGATTGGAATAGTTTTGTCGAAAATGAAAGGAAAAAAGCCATTGCCGATTACACACCCGAAAGAATTATTTTACCCGATGGACAATTTGCTGACATTATTCCCCCACAATCTAAAAAAACAAAAATCGCCACCTATCTAAAATTGAACCAGTCTGTGCAAGCTGTGGTCGAAAAAGTAGATGACACTTTGGGCTTGGTTTATATCAAAATCCCTGATGCAAAAGCCTTGATCGATTTTGAATCCATGACTTGGGCTCGTATTCCCAATACTGATGTTCGTTATGAAGCCGCAGCTATTAAAAAACCTTCTGAAGCTTTAAAAAAAGGCGATGTGATTCGGGTACAAATTAAAAATGAAAATATAAATTACTTAGATTTGCAAAGCCGCTGGAAAAAGAAAAAATTTCAGGTGATGCCTACGGCAAATGATCTGCAAAGTTTTGTTCAAGTTGAATTGGATCAAGACCCCTTGGCTGAATCAGCCTTGATTTCTTTTGATCAAAGCAGTCAAGATATTCTGGCCTTGGTGGGCGGCTATGATTTTGCTCGCAGCGAATTCAACAGAGCCGTACAAGCCCCCAGACAAACGGGTTCTGCCTTTAAAGCCATCGTTTACGCTTCAGCCCTAGACAAAGGCTACACTCCAGCTACGGCCATCATGGATGCTCCCTTGGTCTATGAACAATCCACCAAAGATGAAGAAGGGCAAGAAGACACTAAACTTTGGAAGCCCTCCAATCATTCTAAAAGTTTTGGTGGCGACATTATTTTTAGAAACGCACTGGTGCGTTCTTTAAATGTTCCCACGGTCAAAATCATCGAAGATGTAGGAGTGACCTGGGCTAGCGAATACGCCCGACGTTTAGGAATTTACAGCCCCTTGAATTTGGATTTCACTTTGGCTTTAGGATCCAGCAGTGTGACTTTGTATGAAATGACCAAAGTATTTTCACAATTTGGCCGTCTGGGAAAAAGAATTCAGCCCTTGCTGATTCATAAAGTTTTAGATGCCAGTGGCAAAAAAACCTTAGCCGAAAATGTATCTTTAGATGTGCGTTTCAAAGACGAAATCGCCAATTATGAAAGCAACTTTGAAGAATCCCGTAAAGCTTATTTTGAAGGCTTCAGCAACACTGCAACTAACCCTGGCGAAAACACAGGAGCTGGTGCTACAAAAACAAAACACAACAAGATTGATGAAAATTTTTATTTTCAAGATCCCGACCAACTGATCAAACCCACCACCGCCTATCTGATGAATTCTTTACTTAAAGGGGTGATTGAAGACCGCATGGGCACCGGCGGGGCCGCACGCGCTTTGGGTCGTGATGTGGCTGGTAAAACCGGCACCACCAATAACTACATCGATGCTTGGTTTATTGGATACACTCCACAAATTGCCACCGGCGTCTGGGTGGGTTTTGATAAAGAAAAAAGTTTAGGCAAAGGCGAAGTCGGGGGGCGCTCGGCACTGCCTATTTGGTTGGAATACATGAAGTCCGCTATGGATCCCTTGCCGATAATGACTTTTCAGGTGCCTGATGGCATTGTGTTTTTGAATATCGATAGTGAGAGCGGCAAATTGGCCTCGGCCAAGACGAAAAATGTGTTAAGACAAGCTTTTGTCGAAGGCACAGAACCTACAGTGACATCCAGTCAGCAAGAAGATACAACAGACTTTTACAAACAGGATTTTTCTGAATGAAATCTATTCATCTTTGGGGAGTTAAACAAAACAACCTAAAGAACATTGAAATAAAAATTCCCTTAGGGTCCATGACTGTGATTTGTGGCCCTAGCGGATCGGGAAAAAGTTCTTTGGCTTTTGAAACTTTATTTGCCGAAGGGCAAAGACGTTTTATTGAAAGCATGACCAATTATGCTCGTCAGTTTTTGAATAAAGCGCCGAAGCCGGATATTGAAGGCATTGCCAATATTCCACCCGCCATTGCCATCGAACAAAAAAATTCGGTGAAAAACAGTCGATCCACAGTAGGCACAACCACCGAACTGACAGATCATTTGCGTTTGCTGTATGAAAAAATTGGCCAAGCCTACTGCCCTGTTCACCATTGTCCCACTGAAAGGCATTCCCCCACCGAAGCCGCCGACAAGGTGATCAAAAATTTTACCGGTCAGCGTGGTTATATTTTGATCGAAGTGCCAGAAAAAAATCGCGTGGCTGAAGGCAAAAAGTTATTGTCATTGTTATTGCAAGAAGGCTACTTAAGAATCCTTCACCCGCCACATGTTAAGTCCACCAATCCCATCGGAGATTTACAAGAACTGAACGAGGCTTCATTACTAAAAAAAGGCCTGCCCCCTAGTTTGTTTTATTTAGTTATTGATCGCTTGTCTTTTTCCAAAGACGAACAAGGACGCTTGGTGGATTCATTGACTCAGGCTTACCAGGCCAGTCAAAAATTTTTAGCCCAATCCAGTGGGCGAAAAGCATTCGTTTTAACCACTAATAACGAAAAAATAGTTTTAAGCGAACAGCCTGCTTGCCCGGTTTGCGATTATACTCCACCGCCCATTTCATCTAAACTTTTTAGTTTCAATAGCCCCATCGGGGCCTGCCCCGCCTGCAAAGGTTTTGGCAATATTTTAGATTTGGATGAAAAAAAAATCATTCCTAATCCTACACTGAGCATCGCCAAAGGGGTTTTAATTCCCTTCACTATGCCCAGCGCTGATGATGATAAAAAACAACTTTTGGGTTTTTGCAAAAAACATAAAATTGATGTGAATATGCCATGGCAAGATTTGCCCAAAAATCAACGTGATATGATTTGGAATGGCACTAAAGATTTTTTTGGCGTCAAGGGACTATTTGAATACTTAGAAACTAAAAAATATAAAATGCACGTGCGGGTTTTTATTGCGCGCTTTCGTGGTGGATTTTTATGCCCTGACTGCAAGGGTTCACGCTTACGCCAAGAAGCCTTAAATGTGTTTATCGCAAATAAAAATATTGCTGAATTAAGTTCGCTAACGATTGAAGATTTATTTCAATTTTTTAAAAATTTAGTATTGTCCCCCACCCAGCAGCAGTTGACCACAGAGATTCATAAACAGATTGTATCACGTTTGGATTTTTTACTGCGTGTGGGTGTGCACTATTTAACTTTAAGTCGCGAAACCCGCACCCTTTCTGGTGGGGAATATCAACGTTTAAACTTGGCCAATCAATTGGGCATGGGCCTATCACAAACACTTTATGTTTTGGACGAACCCACAGTGGGCTTACATCCCAGAGACAATGATCGTTTGATTTCTGTATTGAATGACTTAAAAAATTTAGGCAATACGGTAGTGATTGTCGAACATGATCAGGATGTTATTAAAAATAGCGATTATTTGATTGAAATGGGTCCTGGATCGGGATTTTTAGGTGGTGAAGCTATCTATATGGGGCCCACCAAAGATTTTTATAATTTTAAAAAATCAAACACCGTCGAATACCTTTTAGCTAAACCCATTCAACAGCGAAGCATACGCCCCGTCGATGCGGCCGCTTACCGTTTTAAAATCGAATTGCAAGGAGCCAAAGGACATAATTTAAAAAATTTAAATGTGGTGTTCCCCCTTCATCGTCTGGTTGTGATCACCGGTGTCAGTGGCTCTGGAAAATCCACATTAATCACTAAAACTTTGTACCCAGCCCTGGCTAGGGCCTTGGATTTAGAATTCGAACCCGCACAAGAATTTTTTTCAATTGAAGGCGTAGAAAATATTAAAAATGTGGTGCTGGTGGACCAATCCGCCATTGGCAAATCGGCCCGCAGTTCACCGGTGACTTATTTAAAAATATTTGATGCTATTCGTAACTTGATGGCGCAAGTGGATGAAGCCAAGTCCAGCGGCTATACGCCAGGGACTTTTAGTTTGAATGTGGATGGTGGCCGTTGTCCTGCATGCAAGGGAACGGGCTACGAAGAGATCGACATGATGTTTATGGATAATGTGATTATTCCCTGCGATGTTTGTGATGCTAAAAAATATCGACAAGAAATTTTAGATGTCCGCTATAAAGGTAAAAATATCAGTGATATTTTAAATTTTACTGTGCTTGAAGCTATGGATTTTTTTGTTAATCATCCCAGCATTCGTAAGTCGTTGGCCTTGCTGAAAGAAGTGGGTTTGGATTATTTACGTCTGGGACAACCGGCCAATTCTTTAAGCGGTGGAGAATCGCAAAGATTAAAAATCGCCAAAGAGCTTTCGCAGGTGCAACAAAAATCGACCTTATATATTTTGGATGAACCCACCACAGGTTTGCACTTTCGTGAAATAGAGTTATTAATGAAAGTGCTGCATAAGCTGATCGAAACTGGCGGCAGTGTTATTGTTGTTGAACACAATTTAGACGTTATTGCCGGTGCAGATTACATCATCGACCTTGGCCCCGAAGCCGGCAATAAAGGTGGAAGCATCGTCGTCGAAGGCCCCCCAGCTAGCATTGCCGCCTGCAAAACCAGCTTGACCGGACAGTATTTAAAAAAATATCTCAATATGAAACATGTCTAAGTTTTAGGCTACAGCTATCTTAAGTTTGTCTAAACTTTTGACGATAAGCCCTATAGTAAAGTTTGGTTTTAATAAAGCCAAAAAATTTCACAAGGGGCGGTTTATGATTAATTGGGATGAGTTTGACCATATACATGTTATTAAAAAGCTCAAACATATCTTACAAGCTTGGTGGAATATCGACATAGTGTTCACGAATGAACGTGGAATATTAAAGGGTTTTGATGGATCTAAATATCAATTCACCAATCCTGCGATCGACTATATTATCCACAAAGAAGCAGCCCAAAGTAGTATGGTCGAAATGGTCACAAAGACTTTGGAAGATCTTAAAAATAACCAAAACCCCTATCAAATTAGAAAATGGGATATGGTGGGTTTTGATGTTGGTGTGTTTCCGATCATGATCGAAAATGACTGTGTGGGAACTATTGTAGCCATGGGATTTTTTAAAGAAACTTCAGCCAGTGCTAGGCTCATTGAAATCCGTGAACGTCTGGCTGCTTTTGGCGTACCCGGAGATGCTATAGAAAAATGTTTAGGGAAATTAAAATACTTAGAAGATGTGGATCGCAGTCACTTTGTTGAAATTTGCGAATTGGTGGCCCAAGAAATCATCACTTTGCATTTAGAAATTTCAGCCCGCGAAGATCGCATCAAAGAACTTAATAAAGAACTGGGCAATCGTTTTAAGTACGACAATATGATTGGAAAATCCAAACCCATGCAGTCTTTGTATGCCTTATTGGATAAAATCAAAAGTGCTGAAACAACGGTTTTGGTGCAAGGTGAAAACGGTACCGGTAAAGAATTGATTGCCAAATCCATTCATTTTAATTCCAGCCGCAAAGATAAACCTTTTGTGATTCAAAACTGCTCGGCCTTCAATGATAATTTATTGGAGTCCGAATTGTTTGGTCACGTTAAAGGGTCTTTTACCGGCGCTGTGAAAGATAAAAAAGGTCTTTTTGAAATGGCTGATAAAGGAACTTTCTTTTTAGATGAAATAGGTGATACCTCACCACAAATGCAGGTGAAGTTGCTTCGAGTTTTACAAGAAGGGACTTTTACTCCGGTAGGGGCTACAGAAACCCGCAAAGTGGATGTGCGTATTATTGCTGCCACCAATAGAAACTTGCGCGAAATGGTCGAAGAAGGCACCTTTCGTGAAGATTTGTATTACCGTTTGAATGTGATCAATATTCGTGTGCCACCTTTGCGCGAACGCAAAGAAGATATTCCTTACTTGGTGGATTATTTTTTAAATCGATCCAACGAAAATCAAGTGGGTGCTAAAAAACTAATGACCAAAAGAGCTTTAGAAAAGCTTTATGACTACCCATGGCCTGGTAACGTGCGTGAGCTGCAGAATGAAATTGAACGCTTGGTGGTTTTATCTGGTGAAGAAGGCAAACTGATGGCCGAACTGCTGAGTCCTAAAATTTTAGAAATCAGTGAAAAACAAAAAATTCAAGGGTCACGTTTACAAGGCAAACTAAAAGATGCCTTGGAAGACTTAGAAAAAGAGATGATCCGCGAAGGATTACGACGTACGGGATGGAATAAATCCAAATTGGCTAAAGAGCTAGGCATTAGTCGCGCAGGACTGATCATGAAGGTAGAAAAGTACGATTTAGATAAAAGAAAAATAGCTCGGGCTTAAATTTTTTATCTGAAGAACTGTTTTTAATTTAGACATTTTTTTGTAATACTCACAATTCAAATCTAGTCGAAGGCTGTCAACAAAAGTGACAGCCTTTTTTTTCATTATTTATAAGTATTGATCATTCAATCACTTAGCACATAAATAAACACTGTGTCTGTTGCTTTTAGTGCATTTTTTGTCACTGCCCCTATCAGACATTTTTCGGCACAAGCTTTGAAAGACTTTTCAATGTGCACATGGGGGGAAACATGGGGATAGCATTGTCGCATAGTCATGCGGTAGAAAAGTTGAATCAAATTATTCAGTATCGTTTTGGTCAGCAATTGCAGGTGCAATTTTTTGCCACGCAACTAGCGCCAGAGTTAAGCCACGCCGTAAAAACTCACCAGGGGCTTTTGTCGTCCTATGTGCTAAATATTCCTTTGGTTTATAATGCAGATATTTTAGGCCATGTTGCAGTGACTGGGGCCCAAGAGCTAACTCAAGATCAGAAAAATCGCATCATAGAGCTAACCCAACTGGTTTTGGGACCTGTGATGTACAACAATTATTTGTCTAGAAAAGAAAATAATCTGAATTTTGTGAATTTTCATTTGGATAGTTTAGATAAAGATATTCATATCATCAACGAAAACATTCCAGGCGATGAAAAGAAAATCGATGCTTTATACATTGATACAGAATTTAACAAGAACCGTTGGTTCCACTTGCGATCGGCCAGCCCATCTTTGCAATTTAAAGCTGCACAAATGATGCATGAAATGTCAGGCAATATTGCTTTTATGAATCTAGAGGTCCTACCAAAGATCTCTATCACTGACCAAACTATGAGCACTTATTATTTTTCCGAGGCCAGCCTAAATAAGTATGATTTTGAGTCTATCAAAGACGCTAACAACGCTAGACAAAACAACCTTCTTGTAACATGTAAAAAAGAATCTTTGCTGACCGATTTTACGGGAATAGAAGTCGATTTGGATCGCATCCCTTTAAAATCAAAATATCTTGAAGAAACTTTAGAGTTTTTTATGTTTGATTTTATGCCAAATCAGCCTTTAAGCTGATAGGGATGGTTATTGAAGACGACTTTTTAAATTCATTTTTAGTGCGCAGCCTTGGCAATGATCAATTCAAGGTGTTTCCCTTAGCTGGAGACGCCTCTAACCGCAGATATTATCGAATAGTAGTGGACTCTTTATCTTGCGTATTGATGCGCTGGGAGCCCTTCAATCCTAACAAATATCCATTTTTAAGTGTACTGAACCATTTTGCAAAAAATGGCGTGGATGTACCCGAAGTCATAGCCATGTCCCCCGACGAAGGTCTGGTGCTTTTAGAAGATTTAGGGGATCTAACTTTAGAAAGAAAATTTTGGGAAAATCAAAATCAAGAAAGCAGTTTGATTTTTTATAAAATGGCCATTGATCAACTGATTCAAATCCACCATACAGCGACTTTAAATAAAGCCGACTGTACAGCTTTTGATATTCAATTCGATACAGAAAAATTTTTGTGGGAAATGAACTACGGCAAAGACAATTTAATCACTGGGGTGTTGGATTACTCTTTATCCCCTAAAGTCGATGAAGAGCTGGCCAGTATCTTTAAAAATATTTGCGAAAAGTTACACCATGAGCCCAAGCGAATTGCCCACCGCGATTATCATTCTAGAAATTTAATGCTTAAGTTAGAACAAATGCATGTGATTGACTTTCAAGATGCGCGCCTGGGGCCCATTCAATATGATTTGGTCAGCCTACTTAAAGACTCTTATGTTGATTTAAACCCTGAAAGTTGCCAGATTTTGTTACAAGATTATCTTGAAAAATCAAAACCTTACTTACGAGCAGACTTTTCTAAAAATCACTTTGATTATATTTATGAGCTGCAAAGCATTCAGCGCTGCTTCAAAGCCTGCGGTAGTTTTGCTAGCTTTTACAAAATGCGTGGGGATAAGCGTTATTTGAAATACATTTCTGGCACATTAAAAAAAGTTATGTCCAGCTTGATTCACTTTCCAGAGTATAAAACCTTTACCGATATTTTATTGGATTCTGGATCTTTGAATAAAAATTACGAGAGCTTATGAAGGCTTTTATTTTAGCAGCAGGTGAAGGCACCCGACTGCGCCCCCACACATTGACTTGCCCTAAACCAGCCATTCCATTTTTAAACGTGCCTTTGGCTTTTTATTCTTTTGGTTTACTAGATGAAATCCAGCCAGAACAAATTATTTTGAATACATATCATTTGCCTGATAAAATTCATGCTCTGTCGGCACTTGCGCCTAGTTGGGCAAAAAATAAAATCTCTTTTTCTGATGAAAAGGTATTGCTGGGAAGCGCCGGGGGTCTTAAATACGCAGAGAGATTTTTTAACTCTGACGAGGATTTGATTTTACTCAATGGCGATGAAGTCATTTTACCCCATACCAAAGATTTTTTAAAACCAGCCATCGATTTTCATCGTCAAAATAATAATTTAGCCACTTTGTTAGTGATGAAGCATCCGGAAGTGGGTAGTAAGTTTGGTGGCGTATGGACCAATTCAAAGCAAGAAGTCCTGGGTTTTGGCAAGAATCCTGCTGACTGGACACACCCCTATGACTTTTCCTCGACCCCGCCGGAACCCTGGCATTATATTGGTGTGCAAATCCTGAATAAAAAGATATTTGAGTTAATACCGCCCGATCTGGAGCTGAATATCTTTTATGATGTCTTGATTAAAAATTTATCGGCAAAAGTTTCAGTATTTCCTGTTCAATGCCATTGGTTTGAAACAGGCAATTCTGAAGATTTTTTAGCAGCCAGTGAGCAATGTTTACAGCTTTTAAAAGAACAAAAATCTTTTTACTTACAGGATTTTTTGACAAAACACTGCCCCACTTCAAAACTTTATTTTAATCAGGACAGTATTCTATTTAAGGATTCAACAGCACTAGTGGATTTATCAAAGGTTGTTGATTTTTCCGTGGTGGGTGCCAACTCCGTGGCCACCAGCCCCATCCAAAGATGTGTCATAGGCCCTGTTATAAAAATAAATAGTCATAGCCAAAATAAAATTATTCTTTCCTGATCCTGGTGTGGCCCTGCTTTTGCAAAATATTAAAAAGCGTAAAAATGAATCTTGAATTGTAATTGAAGGCCGGGGGGCTTGTATGTTTGGAAAAAAGAATAGTCTTGTCAAAAACTTATACACATTAACAATTTCATTTTTTATTTTCATCCATCAAGCAAAGGCAGACAATCAGCCCCCGCATCCTGAAGCTTTACAAAGCTGGGAAGATCAAACTTCCACGCTAGATACCTTGGTCAAAGATTTACAAGATAAGAAAATACCCTTTCAATGTGATCAACCCTATTTATACCCCACACATCCCGATCAAAGCATGAAACACTACCATCAATTTAAAGTGGCCACCTATGACCACTTTAAAATTCAAGGCGACAATGAAATTTGTTTGATCAAAGCTAAAAATTTAAATGCCAAAGGATATAAATCTTGCTTTAAAGCCGACCACTTTGTCAGCGTGGTTTTATCTGATCTTTATACAGACAGCTGCGGCCATTTTTACCGAGCCTATTCACAAATTGATTTTTTTGGGCAAAACGAAAACATAGGAACTTTGTTTTCTGCAGGAAGAACCATGTTCGAAGATCCAAAATCTGAATTTGCTTCTTACTACGTGCCTGGACACACGTATCCTGTTCATAATAAAGATTTTTTATTTTTTACAGCACCAACCGAAGATGAAATTCAAAAGAGCAAAGCACTCAAAGATACAGCGATTAAAAATGGTTTTATTTATAACACAGACTTAGGTGTTTTTAATTAGAAACCTTGAGTCGATCGCAACAGATCTTTCTCACTTAAAAAAGCATCTTGGCGCTCTTTCAGTTTATAACGACGGCTCATCATGGCAAAGATGCCATCCACAGAAACACCAATTGGATCACCATTGAAATTTTTCTGCATAGACGGAACGCTAGAGGGGTCTCGACCATTCAGCCCCAAAGCCGCATGTGGATTGACCAAAGATCCATACTGTCTGGCCGCTGCAGCAAGTGCTGCCGCCGTGCCATCATCTTCACTAGCGCTACTGCCAGCGCCAGAGGAGCCCCCACCTTCAGCATAACCATTGGACGGGGTCAGTGCTCCCAATTTGCTGGCTTTGGCCAAGGCGGCTTTTTCTGCATTCCCTGCAGCAGCCATTCCTGCTGCAATTTCATCGGCAGAAAAGCCAGCTTTTGCCATTGCACTTTCACTTGAAAAATCAGAGGCCTTATATGTTTTATCGCCCACAGTTAAAGTGCCTTTAGTGGGATCCGCCTTCACACCATATTTTGCTAAATTGGCTTGATTGATTTTTTGCTGTTTTCCATCATCATAAAAAGGACTTTTGGGATTCTTTGGATTGTATGGATCTGCCGAATCCAAATTACCATAGGTGTATCCACTCCCACCAGCGCTGGTCATGGACGCTGCATTTCCAGCTTTGCCAGAGGTATCGCCATGCAAAGCCGATTGGATCGCGGCAGCCACACCCATGCCCACAGTGACATAACCTTTATGACAAAGGGGCGCATTCGGTGGCTCTGTAGAATAGCAGCTGACAATGAATTGAGTACCCACAGTAGTTAAAATGCCTGAAGCCATGCTGGTTACGACTTGGGCTACTGCATTGCCCGATTGATTTTTACTGGAAGAATCATTGATCGACGGCATAGAAGGGGCGGCAGGCGCACTGCCTGCTGGCAATCTATACTCTTTAGCCAGCTGATCCTGCTGCTGAGCTTGCGCCGGCGACACATCCGGCGGTAGTTTTTGCGCCCAAGCAGGGCTACTTAAAATAAAAAATAAGATATACTTCAATTTAATACCCACCAAGTAAACTTGTTTTGTTTTCACGATAACGGTCACTGACTTTTTCCCAATTGGATTTACCGCCTTGGCCTGAAACCTGGGTTGGAGCATTGTCACTGGCTACACTGCGAGCAGGATCTTTTTCGCCGCCAGGAAGATAAGCGCGGTACTGGGAATCTTTGTAGTCCCCTGATCCACCGCCGCCCCAGCCACCACCGCCTCCACCACCTGCGCCAGATAAGATGTTGGCATTTAAACCCTTAGCTTGCACTTCCCCTTGATGATTTTCAGCGCCATTTAAATTTGAACCTGTATCAAATCCACTGCCGCCACCACCCGCTGGTGCTCCAGGCAATCCGCCGCTAGAATTGTTTGCAAAACCATCTGATTCTGCACTGGCTTTTTGTGCACCTGAAAAACTGCCATCGACTGCGGCACCTGTCGCCCCTCGCGCCGAACTATCATTGGCACTACCAGAGCTAAACTTTGAACTGGATAAACTTTGTGCTTGGGTTTCACCGGCCTTGCTGAGTGAGTTAGAGCAGCCAGGCATTCTGGGATTATTTAAACATAAACATTCAGGCGAGTTTTTATACTGATCCGTTTGGCATTTGTCTCCAGAGGCTGCGGCTGTTTGTTCTTTGCAAGAATTCGCTGACTTTGAAGACAGCAAAACACTGGCAGCGGTCACACCCGCTGAAACAAAAATATGTTGATATTTAGAAAAGCACAGCTCATATTTTTTACTGACGCTGGTATTGGCGTCATAGTTTTCATTGCTAGACTTATTACCCAATTCAAAACTTGATATATCAATGATCTTTTTAAATTGACTGTTCAAGCCTTGATTTACATTTAGACAAGCCTCTTTCGTCCTAAATTCAGTTGGCTCAAGATTGGCATTTGGTACTGTTAAATATCTTGCACATATCTCATTTGTTTTTTTTGTTAGTACACCTGCATTCTTTTGAATTTCAATCAGTGTCTTTCTAGTAGAGTTGCAATTCCAAACACAATACCCCTTTGCTGCACCACAACTCAACTTGTATGCAGTAAGTGCTTTGTCTGCTACATCCAAGGCTTTGGAAATCTTGCTACAACTGTCATTAATCGCTACCTTGTTTATACCAGCAGTTAACAATTGAATCGTCGACATGGCCCCTTGAATGTGTGGGCTGTCTTCTAAGCACCAGCTTGCAGCCAGTTTTTGGTCAGTGGCGCATCCGGGCTGTTGGGTCAAATATTTATTTACAAGGGCAGAAAGTGCGGTCATGCTTTCTTTGAATATT
This sequence comes from Pseudobdellovibrionaceae bacterium, assembly GCA_049315665.1. Lineage (GTDB taxonomy): Bacteria > Bdellovibrionota > Bdellovibrionia > Bdellovibrionales > Bdellovibrionaceae > JBMOJS01. The sequence continues at coordinate 15,078 of JBMOJS010000016.1, forward strand.
GGATTTGTATCTAAGTATGTATTTTTAAAACTAGCGTCATTATCAATGCTTTCTTTAGCTAGCTTCATGTCTTTGACACAGTTCTCGCACGCTATACCATTAGACTCCCAAGGCTCGGCCTTATCTGTTCCAAAAAAGTTCAATGACTTTGCAACATCATCAATAGTGCTAGAACTAGTGCTCTCACTGGTCGATGAATTATCTGTAATGCTACTGCTAGTGACTTCTTGCTGCGGACCAATGGGCGCGTCATATATTACTTTTGAGCCTGCGCTTTTACTTCCAGCCGACCCTTCTGCCTGTAAATCTAGACCTTGTAGTAATATTGAAAGAATCAATAGAATAAGCTTTGTCTTATGAACAAGCATATATATCCCCCTACACCTTATCAGTTTATTCTGTTTTTTTATTGAGGGGTTGATAAATCAAAAAAGTGTTTACAATTGAGACACCAAACAAGAATCACCCCAACTGCTGTCTCAAATTAAGTCATCACCACTTGTCTGGGGGTGGATTCTTTAATCCGGCTGCCCCTGCGCTTTCTCCCCCCAGGGTCAGCTCTTTAGAATTCAAATAATCCCTAGAAACCAACTGTACGGAATATCCGGTGAAGCTACTGATGCAATTGCCTGGATTGGGCACCTTAGGAGGGTTTTTATTATCGCCCCTCTCTTCAAAGCCATCGGGGTAGGATTTGCATTTGCCATAGGTGTCGTCGTTGATACTATAATCGGCCAAATTTTTTGCGTTCCATCCGGTCAAAACACTTTCCCAGTTTTGCGAAATATAACTTAGTTTTTTTAGATCAATGCCCAATTTTAATTCATTTTCAGGCATCACAGTTTTAACTTGATCAATGATACTGAATCTTTGCAATTTGTCTGAGCCGGTTTTTCGCGCACCCAAATCAGAACGTAGTAAAAATGGAAATTTTTCTCCGCCCATTTTAGGAATACCCACTTCTAAGCGTTTAAAGTAATTGCCATAAAAATCAGGCTCGATCGAATAATAGGTCAAATCAAAAGCATCTGGCGCAATGGCTGCGATTTCTAACTCACGCATCTTCGGGGCCCGATCATTGGCTGAGTCCCAGGCTAAAATATCCCCATCTTTGGTTTCATTTAAATTCAATTGCAAATCATCCCAGTGTTTGTAACAAGGTTCAGATGTGCCGCCACAACCAGTTGATGCATTGGTTTTCCATTTTGAATCGATAGAATAAATACCTTTTGCTATTTGGCCCAAAACCAAATTGGATTTTATACCGACCTTGTCACCGACGTAGCGGCTGTAGTTGGTAAATCGGGTTGGGTTTTTAAAATCACCAATCAACTGCGCAAAATCTAAAAATCTAGGGGGCAGCAGTTCATCTGTGCGTTGTCCACCCGCAGATTTTGGCGAAGACTCTGGCCAAAGTTCATTGTACCAGGGGCCAATTCTGCCACCAAAAGGTTTGGCAAAAGCTTTGGCCGTCAGTTTGACATTGCCAAAGGGTAAAAAAGGAATACTTGGTGTTGTGGAAGCTTTAACCCCCACATAGGCCATACACCACGGATTTTTTTCTACACCTATCGAATAATTATAAAGATCATCCACCTGTGGTCGTAACGCTACATATTCTGCAATACCTTTTACTTGTTCAGCCCCACCTGGCACTTCAGAGGTGTGTGCGGGAAAATTTTTTGGATTTTCACTGAATTCTTTTGGAATGGTAATGACATCTGTACCGCCGCATTCCGTATCCACATAAAAAAAACCAGGAGCAATTTTAACCACTGACAACCACTTCGGCGGCGAATCCGGATTAGGGGCACCTTCGCTGTTGCATTTTTCTGAGGCCAAAGAATTAAATATTTCAAAATTGCTGTCAGATAAAGTGAGCTTGTTTGGTAAGGTGAGATTTTTTTCTAAGTTTTTTTTAACTCCTGCTAAAACACTGTCCCCATCTAAATCATAAAAATCCGTGGTGTTTTTGCTCATCTGTTTGCTGATTTTTGCAATCAAAGCATTGCGATTGGCTTGATCATAGTTGAAAGACCTAGCAAAGTATCCCAACCAAAGATAATTATACACTCCAAAAATCTTACACCTTTCTGTGGCGCTTTTATTAGCCAAGCTGCCGTATAAATTCAATGCTTTCGAAATGGATGAAAACCCAGCCACCACGGGAACCGGTGGCGCCAAAGGCACTCGGCGCGACTCATCAATCTTTTTACATGGATTTTCATTAGCAGGAATTTCATTGAACGGACGATATGCCATGCAAAAAGCCGGCTGCTCATAAAATTTAGTCGCCCCAAAATTATCTTCAGACTTTAATGGGTCAATGATTTCAGTTTCTTTAGAAAAAGGATGTTCATTGGTTTCTGAAGCCGTTCCCAATTGTCGATAGCGCCAGGCCAACAACTTCCAGCTTTGACGGATTTGATAATTGATATGGGCAATGGCATTTAAATTTTCTGCTTGTTTTTGAGCGGCATAAAAAGCGGCGATGTCGACAGAGTTTTGTAAATTGACTTTTTGATGCACCAGTAAGCCGATATTGATGACCATCGCAAAAAATACAAATAAAATTTGAAAAACCAATGCTACAAAAATAGCCACTTGTCCTTTTTGATTTAAAAAAGGTCGCACAAACTTACAGTTTTTTGCAGGCCATTCAGGTGTCAAAATGCGTCCGATACCATTCATAGAATATATTTTGACCAAGACACTCGCCACAAGCAACTTTTAGAAGCAAAAACCAATAGTAAAAAGCACAAACTCGACTTCGAAGACTTTGACTTGCATGGCATGCAAATGTCAGACTTGAGTCAGCTTATAAACCCAGCCTTAAATCAGTTCACGTTTTTCGGAGGCAGACCATGGTCCAATGCTTTAAAATTAAGTCAGCAGTATATTTCTTAATTGCAGTTGTCTTTTGCCATCAGGCTTGGGCCATAGATAATCCTTCAACAAACAAAAACTCAACAGCTACAGTTAAACCTACTGCTGAACGAAAAGTCGCTTCGACGACTGTTCCCAGCGAAAATATTTTATTTGATGGCTATTACAAAGTACTATCTGGCTTTGGGACTTCAATGAAGCACATTGGTTTTGTGGTCAGTCGTTATGAATTTGATCCTAGCAAAAAACAATTTAAGTCTTATTACTTTTTAAAACTTTCTACCCCTGCTATTACCGAAAGCTTAAAAGCTGTGGCTGATGAAAACTTAAATCCCATTTCTTATGAATACACTTCGGTCAATGGCAAAGACACCAAAACCATTGATGCAAATTTTAGCAACAATCAAATGAAAGCTGTCATTACGACCAACGGCAAAAAGCAAACAGTCAGTAAAACTTTAAAAAAAGGGACTTTCTTAAGTACGTTTTTAGTGTATTTAATTTTAAAAAGCCCTCAAGGGCTGACCGCTTCTGCCAATTACAATTATCCAGATTCTATTGCTGAAGAAGACGCTGAAATTTATAAAGGCTCGGCCCAAGTGATAAAAGAAGAGGTCTATCAAAAGTACAAAGTTTTTCGGGTAAAAAATATTTTTAAAAATTCTGAATTCATTAGTTTTGTCAACGCCCAGGGGGAAGTCCTATCCACCCAATCCTCCGGACAAGGGATCACTTCAGAATTGGTAGCCACAAGCCAAGAAGCTTTTGGCAACATCCCCTTTAGTCCAAAACTTTTAACTTCAGTGTTTGGTTTTATTCCCGAAGGCAAAAAGAATATCATTGCACAAACGCAATTGCCAGCGCCACCTTCAGGAAAATTTGAAGGTGTTCCACCGGGTCAAGGTATTATTATTAAACCAGGAAGCAAAAATGAATAAGCAGATTATAGGGCAGCATCTACTGATTGGTATTTCAGGCTTAGTTTTAACCGATGACGAGAAAAAATTTATTGTTGAAAATAATATTGGCGGGGTCGTTTTATTTTCTAGAAATGTTTCTAGCCCACAACAGATTCACGCTTTGTGCACTGAAATTCAAAATCTTCGCCACCAAATGCTAGATAAAGCCCCTTTGTTTATAGGTATTGATATGGAGGGTGGACGCGTGGCCCGTTTAAAGTCACCCTTCACTTTATGGCCTCCATTAAAAAGGCTTGGCGATCTAGATGCTCCCACCGCCAGTTTTAATTTAGCCAATCGCATGGGGCTAGAACTTAAAGCAGTCGGAATAAACTTAGATTTTGCTCCTTGTGTGGATATTTTTACCAATCCACAAAACACAGTGATCGGTGATCGATCTATCAGCACCGATGCCGAAATGGTGGGAAAGCATGCGTCCGCTTTGGTGCGTGGTTATTTAAAATCGGAAGTCGTTAGTTGTGCCAAACACTTTCCCGGCCATGGCAATACCATTGTTGATAGTCATGAAGATTTGCCAATAGAAAATTTATCTATGGAAAGACTAGAAAGCACTGAATTGATTCCATTCAAACGCGCCTTTAAAGCCCGTTGCCCAATGACTATGACGGCGCATATTCACTTTCCACAGATTGATCCACAATGGCCAGTGACTTTATCAGAAATTTTTCTTAAAAAAATTCTGCGCGAAGATTTACGCTTTAAAGGTTTAATTATTACTGATGATTTAGATATGAAAGCCATGTCTAAGCATTATGCTTCTGAACTTATTCCAGTTCAGGCCTTAAGGGCAGGAGCTGATTTATTATTGTACTGCAATGAGCCCGCATCCCCTCCCAAAGCCATCGAAGACATTCTAGAGGCTGTTATTCAAGGCAAGCTGAATGAAAAAGATCTGTATGCGACCCATCAAAAAATTCTGGCCAGTAAAAAAGAATTACTGCCCAACCCTGACCCTATGCCCTTGGCTGAAAGCTTAAAATTGATCGGCGCCCCAGACCACATGCAACTTTCGCAACAAATAGCCGCAGGAGAAATCCCTGCAGAAGCTTAGGTGCCAGACCCTGTTTCGGGTCTAGCTGCAGCAAAAGCAAGACAAGGATAAGATCCAGCCTATCTAGTATTTTTACTAGTTTAATCTAGCAAATTTACTAGATTGACCTAGTATTTTTACTAGATTAAACTAGTAATATGACTGCTTTGCGACTTCCATTTTTGACTGAATTGGCTACAAACCTAGAAAAGTCTCCACAGTTTATTCAAGTCATTTTAGGTCCAAGACAAGTGGGCAAAACAACTGGTGTAGAACAGTTTTTAAAATCTTATAAAAAATCCTACGAATATATTTCTGGGGATAGCTTTAGGGGCGATTCACTATTATGGCTAACCGAGCAATGGCAAAAAACCTTAGAAAAAGGGCATGATTCACTTTTAGTCATTGATGAGATTCAAAAAATTCCAGACTGGTCGGCGCATATCAAAAACCTATGGGACCAACAAAAGAAAAAAAAATCAGAATTGAAATTAGTCCTTTTAGGATCAAGCTCCTTAAATATTCAAAAAGGATTATCAGAAAGCCTGACCGGTCGCTTTCAGGTTATAAGGGTCTACCACTGGAACTATTCTTATTCGAACAAACTAAAAAGCATGAGCTTAGATGATTTTCTACGGTACGGTGGATATCCAGGGTCTTACGCATTAATAAAAAATAAAAAAGTTTGGGACTCTTATATTAAAGACTCCATAATTGAAACAGTTATTGGCAAAGATATTTTAACACAAGCACGTATAAAAAATCCGGCATTATTTAAGCAATCCTTTGTACTATTATCAGGATTACCAGCCCAAGAAATCAGCTACACCAAACTGTTGGGTCAGCTTCAAGATAAAGGCAACACTGATTTAATTAAATACTATATTGAACTTTTTGAAGGATCTTATTTATTTCAATCACTTCCCAAATATCATCCACAAACCTTACGTCGTCGAAGCTCCTCACCAAAAATTATTCCTTTATGTCCAGCTCTGATTGATCGTTTGACTTATCAAAGCGCGGCAGAATCTGGCAGGGTGTTTGAAGCGGCTGTTGGGGCAAGATTGGCCCAAGTTTATCCAGATTTGTATTACTGGCGAGATGGCGATTATGAAGTCGACTACGTTCTTGAAACAAAGAGTGCTCTTGTAGCCATTGAAGTGAAATCCGGAAAAAAGAAATCATCCAAAAGTTTAAGTGAATTTATTAAAAAATTCCCGAAAACTAAAATCGTATTTATTAGCAAAGAAAATTTTATTTCTTTTGATAAAGATCCTGAAGCCTTTATGGCCAAAATTTTATAACTATAAAATACTGCATTCAAAGGTGGAGACTTCAAAAACTGACCGCTAAAAAGACAAGCCTGTAAAAAGGTAAATCTCAGGCCTTAAGATGGCCTCTAGCAAGCCTTCAAAATCAATATATCCATTGTAGAGTCTGAAAAGTTTGGTCCAAAAATTGATATGGTTTGAGTATGGATTTTAATATCGATTCTATAAAAACTTCTAGAACGCCGGATTGGGATGCTCAAGTTTGGCTATTGGCCCATCAAGAGCCTGAAAAAAATAAAACCCCTGGTTTTATTTTTTTATCATCAATATTGCACGGCCTGATGGTTGTAGCTGTTTATTTTATTTCTCAACAAGCCCTACAAAAGCAAGAAACTAAAATTGAAACCCTTACTTTTGAAATTTTATCTAGTTCTGATTCTTTAGCACAGACTTCAGCTGCGGCGGACACCTTGCCAAATTTAGAAGCTACAAAATCGCTTCCAGCTGTTCAAAAAGAGTCCACTGAAAATACCATCAAGCTGCCAAAGACAGTCTTTAGCAAAAAATCCATCGGCAAAACTTCATTGGCTAAATTCACCAAGACACACCAAGCAGATAAATCTGTCATCCAAAAAAAACGAACCTCCCCGACAGCAACAAAATCATTTTCGAAGCCGATT
>JBMOJS010000222.1:0-4980 GCA_049315665.1 Pseudobdellovibrionaceae bacterium
TCCCAACATATTATTAAGCGCGTTAATTAAAAGATTTCGGATATTAGGTTAAACAATAAGGAAATGCATTAGATGACGTTATGCGTAATGATCAAGTTTAAGCTCTCAGACACACTGACAGCCTTTTCATTTAAACAGTTGGGGGTTTTTTGCTGTTAGGCCACGAGATTCATTTTATTACAGGCAAAGGCGGGGTGGGCAAATCCACGGTAGCAGCAGCCATGGCTCTTCAATTGGCTCGGTCTGGACGCAAGACACTTTTGGTTGAACTGACAGAACAAAGTTTTTTTAAAGACTGTTTTGAGCTGACACAAATCACCTATCAGCCGCAAAGTATTTCTGAAAATTTGTCAGTCAGTTCCTGGAAGGGAAACGACTGTTTAAAGGAATATGCATTGTATCTTTTAAAATCTGAAAGTTTGTATAAAATATTTTTTGAAAATCCAATCATGCAAACATTTATTCGTGTTGCCCCTACTTTGCAAGAAATTGCAATTTTAGGAAAAGTCACCAGCCAGCCCCGCCATCACGGCCCGGAAATGCCTTTTGAGAGCATCGTCGTCGATGGTTTTGCTACTGGACATTTTTTAGCAATGATGCGGGCCCCGGGTGGACTAGCCAAAACAGTTCAGTTTGGCCCCATGGGCGAGCAGTCCAAAGGCATTGACCAATGCCTGCGCAATTCAGAGCTGTGTAAATATCATATTGTGACTTTGCCTGAAGAGCTGCCGTTGAAAGAAACCCTGGATTTGTCTTCAAGTTTATATTCAGAGTTTCAAATACAAGCGAATGTTATTTTAAATAAAATGATTTCTATACCAGAATCTATACAAAACAATCTGAATCCAAATATAGATTCCCAAAATATAAATACATCAGAAAATATTTTTACTAGCTATCTGCAAGCGCAGCAGTTTAAGCAAACACAAGCTATTGATTTTTTAGAAAAGAATAAAATGGCATTTCGACAGCTGCCTTGGATTTTTAAAAATTCATTCAAGCTTGTTGCTAAATCTTTGGCGGATTTTTTATGACAGCAGATATGAATTCTTTACTGAACGCAGAAATTTTAATTTGTATTGGTAGCGGCGGAGTAGGAAAAACCACCATCGCAGCCACCTTGGGAGTTATGGCCGCCCAACAAGGCAAGCGGGTTTTGGTTTTAACTATTGATCCCTCAAAAAGATTAGCCAGCACTTTAGGTATTGAAGGGAGAACCGATGTGGTTTTAGTGCCTGGTCAAAATTTTAAAGGTCAGCTTTATGCTTCGGTGATTGATCATAAGCAAACATTTGATGAGTTTGTTTATCGCGCTGCTGAAAATGCAGGATCTATAAGCTTGGCTGATAAAATATTAAAAAACAAATTGTACCAGCAGCTATCTACAAATTTAAGCGGATCCCAGGATTTCACGTCGCTTGAAAAATTATACTCTAGTGTTCAATCTAAAAAATATGATTTAGTGATTTTGGATACGCCGCCCACGCAGCATGCGATTGATTTTTTAAAAGCTCCGCAAAAACTATCAGCATTATTTAATGAAAAAATAACTAAATGGTTTATAGATCCCAGCGGGCAAAAAAAATCTATATTTATCAATTTATTACATCTAGGGACCAAGCAGGTTTTAAAAATATTGGAGTCTTTGACAGGCTCTGAGTTTATTACTCAGTTGATAGATTTTTTTGCAAATATCGAGAAATGGCAGGGCCATCTTTATCAAAGAACCATTGAGTTCCATAGGATGCTGACGGCCCCCACCACTCGCTTTTGCCTTGTGACTAGTTTTGATATGGCTAAAGTGAAAGAGGCCGAATACTTCGTAAAAGAATTAAAAAAAGGTGGATTTGACTTAAATACTATTATTTTTAATAGATCATTTCCTGATTGGCTAAGTCAGGCCGACACAGATTTTCAAAATGAACCAATGAAAAATCTTTATATTCAGATCAAAGATTATTATTTGCAAAAAAATGATGTTTTTGAACAATTTCAAAAACAATTTTTAGCACATATTCATTTTTACAAAATTCCTGATATGGTTCAGGATATAGCAGATTTAAATGGATTAGAAAATGTTTCTAAATTTATAAAAAAAGCTGAAGGGTCTATTTTATGAAAAAAATATTATCCAGCCTGATATTTTGCTGTGCATTTTTATTTTTAGCCCAGTGTTCACATTTACCCAAAGTAGCAACAGAAAATCCCCTAGAAAAAAAATTCAAGCAAGGTGAGGCATTGGTTGCACAGCAAAAATGGAAAGAGGCTGAATCCATATTGAACGAAGTTAAAGTCAGCGCTGTGGATCGCCGCCCTGATTTAGCAGCGCAAAGTGCTTATTTATTAGCTGAAATTTATGAAAATACCGCCGCTGAAGAAAAAGCTTTAGTCAGCTTAAAAGAAGCTTTAAATCTAGGACATTTGCCCGTCCAAGATCTTTGGGCCAAAATCCCAGTGCGCCAGGCTGTACTTTTCTCAAAATTGAATCAACCGGATCAGGCTTTGGAGTATTTGCAGTCTGCCGAAAAGGGATTGCTTAAGTTAAAACAGTCCGAGAACTTGTCTCAAGAACAATGGGCTGAATTGTATTACAAAATGGGTCAGGTTTCATTACAAACCTTGTCCCCAGAAAATATATCTGAATCTTTGCTAAGCAGTAAAAACGTTCAAGCTTATCTTTTTAAAAGCTTTAATTTACAAATCAAACCCTGGTCGGATAAATCTGAAAAATTAATTTATGATAACTACCAAAAGTTTTATCAGTTTTGGCAACGAAGCCAAGAGGACACGCAACTGGGCTCGGAAATCTTGGATATTTTATACCATGCAGAGCTTTTTGCTCCGATAAATACCAGTGAAGTCGTCGAAGGAAATCAACTTTTTAAATATATTTCACAGCTTAAAGGTAGTATTGAACAAAAGTTGTATGCTAAAGATGAAGCTAATCCTTTGACTGAAGAAAGCCTTAAAAATAACTCGTTGAAAAGAAATTTAAAATTTCAAAGGTGAATTATGTCGCAAACAATACTGCACCAACAGACTTTAAAAAATATGGATGTTCTTTGTGAATGGTTTCAAAAAAAATCCTTGCAAGTGCAATATCCAATATACTCTAGCTACGACATCAGGGATGCTGGTTATAAAATTACAAATGTGGATGCAAATATTTATCCTGCTGGGTTTAATAATATTTGCCCTGTAGATAAAGAGTCATCGGTTGATCTTGCCAAAGAATATATCCATAATCACTATGGTTCACAGGTAAAAAAAATTGTATTGATTACTGAAGAGCACACCAACAATCCGTATTATTGGGATAATATTTTTAGTTTACAGAAAATGTTTGTCCAAGCGGGTATGGATATTAAGCTGGCCATGCCGAAAAATTTTACTGAACCTTTGCAATTGCAAAGTGCTACAGGACAGATTTTAACTGTCTATTCTGCTGGCGAAGAAACAGATTTTTTAAAAAACGAAAATCCAGATTTGATTGTTAGTAACAACGACTTTTCTTTGGCTTACGAAAATTGGGGGCAGTCTTTGCATTGGCCAATGACCCCACCACGGGAATTGGGATGGTATCAAAGAAAAAAAAGCCGCTATTTTAAACACTACAATAATTTGGTGAATGAGTTTGCAAACTTGGCCCAAATTGATCCATTTTTAATGCGCGTAGAAACAGAAGTTTTTGAAGATTTTGATTTGTCTGATGATCATAGTCGAAATTTTTTAGCTGAAAAAGTCGACCAGATGTTAATACAGCTTAAATCCGAATATGAAAAAAGAAATATTGAACAAAAGCCTTTTGTCTTTGTAAAAAACAATTCGGGCACCTATGGATTAGCGGTTATCCGTGTTGGCTCTGCCGAAGAAGTCCGTTCATGGACCTACAAGTCCCGAAAAAAAATGAAAGCCGCCAAAGGCGGTATGGATGTGGAGCAGGTTATTATTCAGGAGGGTATTCCTTCTGTGGTGCAGTCCGATGGCGCAAGTGCAGAGCCCGTTATTTATATGCTTGGTAAAAATTTAGCTGGTGGTTTTTTGCGAACACATTCTGAAAAAAATTCAGAGGAGAGTTTAAATAGCCCGGGTGCAGTTTATAAACGTCTATGTGTTTCCGACCTAGCAGTTGATGCCAAAGGCTGCCCCTTAGAAAATGTTTACGGTTGGAGCGCTAAATTAGGCTTGCTAGCTATAGGTCTAGAAGCTGACGAGATGAAGGTCGAGTTCAAAGGCTATAAAAGGGCTTAATTTTATTGAACTTAGAAAATAGTATATATAGTAAATATATGCGTTTATTTTTTGAGGGTCGATGATGAATAAATTTTTTTTCCCCTTAGGGGTTTTTATAGCGTCCTTTATTTTTGGATTTTCTATCTTAAAGATATCTAAAAATTTTCCCAATATAGATCGCGATCCAGCTGCTGCGCAAAAGGGATATGACATATCAAACCCTTTAGTGGCAACTTCTGTAGAAGCAATGAAAAAAAGGGTTTTGGAAGGTTATAAAGTCATTGATTCTGGTTCAGACAAATGGATTTATTTAGGACATTTTTTGTTCACTAATCCTTCTTTACAAAGAAAGTATGGTTGTGAAGTATTCGACCAAGTACAAGTCACATTTATTGCTGATGGCGAGGCCCATTCGGGAGTATCTCCAACAATGGTGGTTAAAGGGGAATGTTTATCTTCTCAGGATATAACCCAAATTGGTCCATTTAAACTTCCTGTGCAAGATGTTCGTAAAGAAACACCTGGGGACGGGGATTTTCAATTCAGGCAGGGGCAGAACTTAAATGTCAGTTTTAAGAATATTAGTGACCAGTGGCCTACCACTTGGGTGGTGGTAGCGATTAAATTAGAAAACACCATCAATCGCGAATCTTTGATCCTATTGCAGCAAGATATTCAAAGATATTCTCCTTATCAGCCCTTAGTTATGCGTTGGCCACCCTCGTTTTAGGGCTTACCCCTTACTAT
>JBMOJS010000223.1:0-4980 GCA_049315665.1 Pseudobdellovibrionaceae bacterium
TGAGCATCAATCAAGATAACTCAGTCGTTCAATCAGGTGCGCCTCGACTTTGCACTTTTATGACTGGCTCAAAGCAACGCGCGATTTGGTCTAGCTGTATCGCATTTGTCACTTTTTGAGCATCAATCAAGATAACTCAGTCGTTCAGTAGGCTTCTAGTTTGATTTTTTAGTGGTGGTTTTTTTAGTTGCCGTGCGTGGCTTGCGGACTGCACTTTTTTTGGTGGTTTTTTTGACTGCAGATGTTGCATGCAATTTTTTACGCACTAATTTTTCAATCTCTGATTTTTGTTTAACCAATCTTTTTTTATAAACCAAAAGATTTTTTTCTAAATCAGACACGGATTTTTTTGCCGAAGTCAGGGCTTTATTCACTTCAACATGAAATTTTTGTTCTGATCGATTCAGAGTAGACAATAATTCTTTGACTTGTGGATTGTTAGATACATTGGCAATCAGGCTTTTTAAATTAATAGATGGCATAAAATCCCCTTTGTTGGGAATACTTATATCTTATACTTTATCAAAGCGTCAAATTAAACTCTTGCAGCAATAATCCCGGAATATTTTTGGCGCCCGTGGATCTTTGCCCATAAGTTCCTACTTCGGGCATCAATTGCTGAAAATCAGTAAATTCCAATAAGTTTATTCCAAAAATATTATACAAATGATCATCAAAACGCATGTCTTGGATGGGTGCAACAATTTGTCCTTTTTCAATCCAAAAGCAAGCAAAACGGGTCATTCCTGTAAATCGAGCATTGGCTTCATCCGACCAGTTTAAATAATGTAAATCCGATAAATAGAGTCCCGTATCTAGTTTTGCAAAAATTTGATCGCGTTGAAGATGTCCAGGCAGAATTTCTAAAGATCTTGGTGCTTCCGATGGATCGGCATGATTGCAGTGAGCCGAAAACTCTTTGGCACTTTTGGCGCTGACTAAAAATTGTTTAAGCTGTCCTTGTTCAATCAAAGTCACCTGATTTTGTGACAGTTCACCCAAAGAGTTAAAGCGGGGGCTCCAGCCCAAAGAAAAATTTTCTTTTAAGGTTAATTTGTTAGAAAGTTTTTTTTGTTGGTCGGCTAATTTTTTAAAGGCGCAGGTGCTTGTTTTATAGTTGTGATAGCTTAGGGCTCCCCAAGACATTAAACCACAAATTTCAGCCACCGCAGAAGGGGCTAAATAAGCCTTATAGCGACCAGGATTTATTTTTTTTATCGGCGCTGACATATAATTTAAATACTGGATGTTGGTTTTTAATTGGATTAAAAAATCCTGATCATTCCAGATTTTTCCGGAATAATTGCCCTTCACCGCTTTGGTTCCATCATAGATAGAATAATCAAAGAAAAAATGAACAGTGGCAAACCAGTGATCTTGACCCAAAGAATTTTTATTGGCCTGTATCAAAGGCCCCAAACACAACAACCCAGCCAGATCTATATTTTTAGCCAGTAGCCCTATAGAGTGAAGGATGGTGTTTAAAGACGGTGAATTTTGCAGCTCCTCTTTGCCGGGGTGGACTTCACTTTGACCATTGTTGCGCAAAACAATTTGGTGGGGATCTTCAGGAAGCAAATCAAAACCCAAACGCATTTCACTCAATTGATTCAACAAAAAGGGCACATCTTCCTTGGAACGCCCCGTAATGCTGAAGGATCGTTTTTGCGTTTTGCCGTGTTTGTGCAGCTCTAAAGACAATTGCACCTGGTGTACATTGGTGTTTTGACGAATTAAAGTTTTATTCCAACGCACGAAGGTGGACTGCTCGGCATTTAGGTTCAGCATCAGTTGTTCATCACGGTGCAAATGTTGAAACAATTTTTTAGCACACAAGTTAAAGTTTTCACGAATCGAATCAGTAAAATTCATTTGTGGGCCCCAAAAATTTCAACATTGCTAAATAAACCATACGGAGAAGAATGACCCACTCGAATCACCTGACTGGGCTCGCCCTTGCCACAATAAAAAGAACCAAAAATTTCAGACCTGTTCGATAATCCTTTCAGCGCTTGCCAAAAGGGAACGGTGGTTCCGCGGTAATTGGGGTTTTTAACAACTTCAGCCAATTTACCTTGGCGAATCCTTTGTCCGTATTCGCAACCAAATTGAAATTTTCTACGGTAGTCATCAATCGACCACGAACGATTGGACCGCATTAAAATGCCATCTTGCACATGGCTGATTAAATTTTCTACAGGCACCGTGCCTGGCTCTAAATTGATATTGGCCATGCGATCAATGGGGGCTCGATTCCAAGATGAAGAACGAAAATTGGCGACTCCTGCTAAACCAGATCGTTTTTGTGATTCCAGACTGCCAAGGCCACGTTTTAAAACTCCACCTTGGATTAAAAATTCTTTTTTGGCTTCATGTCCACAGTCATCAAATGCATAGGAGGCCAATTCGGTTTCAACGGTGGGATCAAAAGTAACATTCATCAGTGCTGATCCATATTGCAATCGACCAAAATCTTCAGGTTTTACAAAACTCCAGCCAGCAAAATTTCTTTCATCACCTAGAATGCGATCCAGCTCTAAGGGGTGACCAATGGATTCGTGAATTTGCAACAGCATTTGGTCCGGAGCCAAAATTAAATCCATGGTTTGATCGGGACAATCCGGTGCGGTTAAAAGCTGCAGGGCTTCTTGAGCAATATTTTTTGCTGCAGCGGCAGTCTGATTTTTATTTAAGGCTTCTGCAATTCCACCTTGATAAGATCTTGCCATAGATCCATTTTGCGTGCGGATCTGAGTTTCATTGGCAGACTGGGCTACAGCTTTTAGATCTGTCGAAAAACTAGAAAAGTGCTGATGGATGTCTGCGCCGTTCGAAGATACAAAATGAGTGTCGGTTTCCACAAAGGCCCCTAAAGCTGTTCTTTGCACAATCAAATCAGAAATTTTCATCGCTGCAGTTGCAGAAGTAAAAATATCATGAACCTCTAGCCAAGACATAGAATCAAAACTTTGTTTGTTTTTAGTTTTATACTGACCTTGGCCTGCAGGGCGTTGTTCTTGTGAAAAATGAAAGTTTTTTTTAGCGCTGGCCAACTGTGTTGTTTGCAAAGCTATGGAAAATGCATTTTTTAAACCTTCAAGGCTATGGTCACTGGTGCCGCTATAGCCAAAGTGGCCATTGACTAAAACCTCGACCCGCAATCCTTGATCCACAGCTTCCGAATGATGATCTAGCTTTTCATTGCGGACCACATGCCAAGATGTCTTTTCACGGCTGGTTTTAAGGCCTATCCATTCGGCCCCGTTTTTAGGATTAAGCGATAAAAGATAGTCTAAATTTGATTTAAGCATTTTCACCTGCAATTAGACTTGAGCTTATTAATGCCAGTTGCATTCGTCAATCGGGCATATTACAAAGGCTCTGGTCAGCTTATTTAGCGGTCTATACTTCGATTTAAGGGGGTTTTATGAAAATCAGTAAGCAATTTATTTGTGCTGCAGCTGTTACTTTGGCGGTGTCCTTTTTGTTCGGTTGTAAATCTGTGGACATCAAAGACGGAAAAGTTCCTGCGGCCTACATTGACCAAATTCAGCCACTTCTGGGTCAATACAAAGGATCCTTTTATATGTACGCTGGAAATATGACCATTTCTTTAGACGAACAGCGTCCTAAAATCACTTTGCAAAACAGTTTTGGCAATGACTGGATTCAGGCTGGATGTAAAACTAAAGTGGGTTATTTGCGCACAGTTTATTTGCATGACAACAATACTTTGGATTCTGCGGTTTTTGATTTTGACCGTGGTGGATGCAGAGAATTGCGCGGTCGAAGTATCACTTTAGATTTTACTAGAACGGCATCGAAGCAAATAAAAATCAATATTTCCTATCTAGCTGGATACAAAATGGAAAGAGAATGTCGACCCGAAGTCGGTGGGCCACCTGATTTTGCTGTTCGTGAGCGCTGCACTTACAATCAGAAAGATGTTTATTACAGCGGCCGTTTTGTAAAATAGGTCGGATAACGCGAATAGGCTCTAAAAAAAAGATTTTCTAGAGCGCACTTCTTTATTTAAAACTTCCTGCATTTTGTCTTGAAGTTGTTCAGCCAGTTCATGCACCAGATCGGGGTCGTTGGCGGCCTCGGGTGGATAAGGCAGCCGGTAGGGTTCTAGAAATTTGATTTTCCACTTTACTGGCAGTGGGATAATATTCAGTGGCACAGGCAATACAATATTTTTTAAAAACCGAGATAGTTTGAGCTGTTTTAAATTGATGTGAGATTCTTCCGCACCAATAATGAGTGTGGGTATTATAGGACTGCCTGTTTCTAAGGCCATGCGAATAAAGCCACGCTTAAATTCTTGCAACTGATATTTTTTTGCGTGGGTTTAAAATTTCCATTTTCGCCTTCCGGAAACAAAACCACCAATGAATTTTTATTCAGATAAGCTTTGCCATTTTCGTAGGTGGCATTGATAAATCCCAATTTTTGAGCTGATTTAGCAGTAAAGTCTGTAAAAAACCAAAATCGGTGAGTTAAAATTCTGGGCATCCGACGACGGTACTTTTTTAAAACATGACTTAATAAAAACACATCAAACCCTGAATAACCTGAATGATTGGGTACGACCAGGGCTTTGCCATTTTTAGGTATATGCTCAAGGCCTTCCACTTTTAAGCGAAAGTATTTTTCTAAAAAATCCAGCACCAGCCGTGGGAGTGTCTGAAATAACAACTGATCTTTATTTAGTGAGCTTTTTTTAAAATCCATAGGATCTTGGAATTTTGTCATTGACCAATACAGCTGTCATTTTTTGCTTTCAATAAATCATTGTGTGGTGCGCAGAATATGTTCTTTGGCAAAAGTTTTCAATTGTAAAATTAAAAATCGTAGGCAAAGCTGATTATTAACAAGTAGTTTAGCTGAGTGGGGGCTTAATGAATTCACTTTGTGTTTCTTATGCGCAAAATTATGAAGATATTCTTTTGTGGCGTTTATTTAAAAATCAGCAAAGCG
>JBMOJS010000224.1:0-4971 GCA_049315665.1 Pseudobdellovibrionaceae bacterium
AAGTGTAAAGGATGTCTCCGGTATAAAGTGTAAAGTATCTATCCGGTATGGACCAGGTTTACATTGATAAATAATTAGTCAAAGTGACTTTAAATGCGATCATTTAGGGGTTCTCCGGCAAAGAACTTAGGGACATCGGAGGGAATTTGAACCCAACCACTTGAACCGCAATTCCGCCCCAGCCAAATTCTACTTTGCTGACACGAAAAGTTTTTTTAGTGAATTATGAGGCAATAAGTTGATTCGACCAGCCCCCGATCCCCACTGCGCGGCAATGGTATTTGGCTATGAAAAATGAGTATAAGTCCCCAATGATCACAACAGTATTTTTAAGCCAACAACTGACTGAATAATTATTAGTATAGACTAAAACAGTTCAATTAAGTAACATCAATTAAATTAATTCTTAATAATCATTAACCGCACCGAAAGTAAAAACGTAACTTAATTTCGGTCAAGTTACTATTTATTGATTTGATCTTATTTTAACCGGATTAATGGCTTGATAGTAGAATGCCGAATTGTCTGATGTATTTTTCATTTATGTATAAACGTAAATCAAAAAAGTATTTTTACTGCAGATATATTTTAATTTGGCGGTACTGCAATTTGTTGTTTATTTTTAGTAGGCGGCTTAGTGGACAATAGCCAGTGTCTACTCAGTTCGGCCTGAGCCCGGCACTTAGCCTGCTCTATCTTGCTAGAGCTTAGGTTTGAATCACGCTAACTATCGCCAAGGTAGTGCCGCCATCAAACTAATTTTGCCTGCGCAAGGCAATGGTATTTAATTGGCATTACAAAAAATAAATTGAGACGTGCTGATGGGGTTGGGCGAGCGGGGGCGGGTGACATAAAGTAATCTGTATGTATGAAAAAGATAAATCTTAATGAGCTAGATTGTGGCAAGCAAAAATAGCTTGGATATTTTAAGTCATAGCACGCTTATAATGCGAATCTAACTCTTTGTGCTTTTAGTGACAAGCGTGGTCAACTAGTGTGGAAATTTGTGAGTCAGTCTTGCCGAGTAAAATCAGGAAAAGCAATCGTGCTAAACCTCTTTCAACACAGTGACAAAATATTATAACATCGTAATTGCACAAAAATATTTATCGATGCTTTTTGTGCTGCGAGAAAATCGATTTGTAAATTGACTTTTATTTCTGATGATTGTAATTTGCGAATAAATAATATTTGTTTTTTAGATCTCTTCAGGACAATAGAAAGAATTAAAATGAAGCAGCAAAAATTATCATCATATAAAAAAGACCAGGCTCTTAGGTCGGCCAAAAATCATGGCGGACAGTTGTCTAAGGGTAAGGCCAAACGAAAAAGACCTTTGGCTCCGAACACCTGGATGCATTTTGTCTTTAAATCTTCAGTGGCGAAAGGGGCTTTCAGTCTTTTAAACCCTAGACATCGTTTTGCCATTCAGAAATTGATTCAGCAGCAAGCAAGGCAGCATTTTGTAATTATCAAAGATGGTGTGAACATGGGCAATCATTTGCATCTGCAGATCAAATTTAAAAATCCAGATTTGTTAAGGCGATTTTTACGTATCATCACGGGGCGTATTGCCATGCTGGTCACCGGCGCCAGAAAAGGCAGATCTGTGACTCAGATTTTAAAGAGGAAAGCTGTTCGATTTTGGGATGAGTTGTGTTACTCGCGAATTGTAAAATCATCTTTTGAAGTTCGGCAGCTGTCTGGTTACTTGCAAGCCAATCGTATTGAGCGTCAGCAAGGTTATCAGGCTCGACAGAAATTTTTGCAAAATTTTAATAAGAAGGTGTCTGCTTTAAAGTCAGCTATAAAAAATGAGCTGAGCGATTTTGTGTTTGGGGTGACCCTCACTGCATGACGGTTTTGAAAAAAGCTAACGAATCATTTTGACAAATGAGGTTAAGGCTACTTTTGCGGAAGTTCTATCGCTGCAGAATACTTTGTCTGATTCAAAATTACCTTGAAATACAACCTTGCCATTGAAGTTGGTCCATGTGGTGTGGCTTATGTCATCCTTTTGTCCCAGGATTTGGTAGCGATCATTTCGGTTAGAGCTCCTTAAAAAATAGTAGTATCAATAGATAATTTATATTTAGCATTTTCCCTATGGCAAATAGCGTGACATTATTGTTATTACAGTACTGAATAATAAATATAATGGACGGACTGACGACGAACTAGATATTGCCATGCTAAATAAGGGACGACCAGATTGAAAACGACTTTGCCCATTGATGCTTTTTTACCAGAAATTTTGCATCAATATAAATCCAAAACCAATCTTGTGCTGATGGCAGCCCCAGGCTCTGGCAAAACCACACGCTGGCCGGCTTATTTATTATCCGATCATCTGGGGAATCAAAACGACTCCCTTCGCGCCAATAAAACCATCAACCCAAAGCTAATCCTTGTACTACAGCCAAAGCGCATGTCGGCTATTGCCGCCGCTGATAGAATTCAAAAAGAAAATCCAGATTTAGCAGATCATGTGGGCTATGAAGTGCGATTTTCTAAAAAAACCACTGCAAATACAATTTTGATTTTTATGACCGAGGCTTTGTTGTTAAAAAAACTACAAGACTCCAATTATTTAAATAAAATCGAAACAATTATTTTTGATGAATTTCACGAAAGAACTTCTTACAGCGATCTGTTGATCAGTTTTTTACAAGAGCAGCAAATATTAGGTTCAATGTTTAAAATTGTAGTGATGTCGGCCACTTTAAATACCCAACCACTAGAAAAATTTCTACACCCATCCGCAGTCATTGAAGTACCTGTTGAAACCTATCCATTGACTATTCAAATGCAAAAAAAAGCCCAGCATTTAAAATCTGATGCTGTTTTTTTTCAAGATGTGGCCCGGCAAGCCATGGCAGTGCAAGAAAAGTCTAAAGGTGATATTTTGATCTTTTTACCAGGAAAGTATGAAATTCAAAAAGTAGAAAGTCTGTTGGTGGCTTGGGCCAATAAAAAACATATTTTAATCCAAATTTTGCATGGCCAGGTCCCCTTACAGAAACAAGCTGAAATTTTACAAAAATACGAGCAACAAAGAATCATCCTATCTACCAATGTGGCAGAATCCAGTTTAACCATTGATGGTGTAAGTACAGTGATTGATACGGGCTTAGAAAAATCCAACGTCTGGGATCTGCGCACTGGATTTTCAGAATTGGCATTGCAAAGAATTAGTCTATTCAATTCCCGGCAGCGGGCAGGGCGGGCCCATCGCCAAGGTCCTGGCTTGTACATTAAAATGTGGAATGAACAAGATGAAGCCAGTATGAAACAGGCTGTTATTCCAGAAATTCTGGAATCTGATTTGGCCGAGCCTGTTTTATTTTTGGCGGATCAAGGGGTAAGAAATCCTAAAAAGTTCAACTGGTTTTTGCAGCCTGCAGACCCACATATTGATCAGGCTTTGCAGTTTTTATTAAAGATTCAGGCGATAGACACAAACAATCAAATCACTGATTTGGGAAAGAAAATTTTAAGTTTACCCCTGCCACTGCGACTTGGTATTTTGGTTTTAAAGTCAGCCCTTTTAAATTGTTTACCCTTGGGGGTGCGTATTGCTAGTCTTTTGCAGGACCCGCACAAAATAATACAATACAATCAACGTTGGTCCCACGCGGCCAGTGGCTGCGAAAATGATTTGGAATGGGCTTTAGAGTATTTTTACGATGATTTTTTCAATCAAGCACAAATGACAGAACAGCAGATTTACTCTTTATTAAAAAAAATGGGATTCCATGTGCCGTTAGCAGCCAATAAAAAAATCAGTTTCAGCGAAGATGTTTTGCAAGATTTATTGCTAGAATCCTTTCCCTATCAATTGTGTCGCAGAAAAAATCAAAGCCATGGTTTGATTGGACTGTTTGATGGCAGTAGCACTGGTGTGGTGACCGATACAAAATCATTAGTAAAACAAAGTGAGTTTTTTATTGCTTTGGATGGACGAAGGTCTTCCTACAACAATGAAATTCAAATCACTTTAGCCTGTGCTATAGACAAAAGCAGATTGTTAAAAAATAAAGCCCAACAGATTCAAGAAAAACAAGATATTGTTTTCAATGAAGATCGGCAGGATTTTTATTCGCAAAAAGTACGTTATCTCAATGGCCTTCCCTTGGATGAAGGGGTGTTGCATAAGGCTGAAGCTAGCGAGGTCGCCCCTTACTTGTCGAAATATTTACTCAAAAATTGGTCATGGACAGTGGGCTTGAACGTGGAATTTCAAAATTTTTGGCACAAAATTAAGTTTATTGAAAAGTACTGCAATCAGGGGGAAGCTGTAGATCAATGGAAGGTTTTTTTAAATCCAGAAAATTTAGCACTTCGCTGTGAAGATTTTTTACAACAGTTGTGCTACGAAAAAAACAGTTTGAAGGATCTTAAGGATTTACCGTGGTTGGATTATTTTAATCTTAATTTGGAACCCGAATATAAAAATTTTCTACAAAAAGAAGTTCCTGATCATCTGCAACTTCCCAATGGCAAGAATTTTAAAATTCATTACACTTTAGAGCAAGGAGCCAGTGTTCATGTTCGATTGCAAGAGGTCATGGGCTGGCGCAATCCCCCGAAAATAATGCCAACATCGCACCATGATTCACATTCAGAAACAATGGGTTTACCCCTCACTTTTTATTTGTTGGCCCCCAATCAGCGGCCGGTGCAAATCACTAGAAATCTGTCTGATTTTTGGCAGGGCAGTTATAAAGAAATTCGCAAAGAAATGAAGGCCCGTTATCCAAAACATTCTTGGCCCGAGTTTTAGCGGCCTTGTTAATAACATTCCTCGAACTTTAAATTGAACTTGTATTTTTGCATAAAAAGTTTCAGTTTAATTCAATGAATACAATTTTAAAATTAAAAAATGATTTTTCATTTTCTGCATTGGTTGCGGGTTTAGTGATTGTCCTGGTCGGGATGACCAGTTCATCGGTTTTAGTTTTTCAGGCGGCT
>JBMOJS010000225.1:0-4946 GCA_049315665.1 Pseudobdellovibrionaceae bacterium
TGAAACATTGGCTAAGGAACTAGCTGAAGAAATTTTTGCAAATCTGCCAGCAGCAGGTGCCGTTAAAAAGAAAATTCTAGAATCTGAAGATTGGCGCTATCTATTAAGTATTGAATTGAAAAAGATAAGTCCAACTCAGAAAAATATCCTCGTTTTAAAGGCAATGCAGTCTACAAAAAATGAAGTGGCTCGATTCAAAACTTGGGGGGACAAGCACGTTCAAAAAATACAAACACCGCTCGGTCTTATACCTATTCTTGGTGGTCGATTTTCTTTTGGTGAATACCCATCGCCAGGCTCTGATTCGACTCTACACAAAGCAAGATTTGTACCTGGTTACGGAAAAAGAGAAGTTGTTTTTGGCGCCCAAGCAAGACACATCAGCGACCTTTCCAATATTGATGAAAATTATTTCATAATGCTTGGAGGTAACGATGGCTGGCTCCATAACAAGAATATGTTGGATCAAATCGACCTATGGAAACAAGGCAAGTATTTAAAAATACCTTTGTCCATAGAGAGTGTTCGGAAAGAATTTAATTTCAGAGTTGACACTGTTTCAAAAAAATAAACCTAAAAGGACTCAGATGAAAAATAATTTTAACACTAAATATGGCCCTTGGGGAATCGTTACGGGTGCCTCTGATGGCATCGGACGGTCAATGGCAAAGGTTTTAGCCAAAAAGGGATTGAATCTTGTTCTAGTCGCAAGGCGCAAAGAATTATTAGATACACTTGCAATTGAAATTCAGAATGAGTTCAAAGTTGAAGTCCGTGTTTTAGCGCTTAATCTTTCCGAGATTGAGTCTATTCAAATTATAAAGAATTATACTAAAGATTTAAACATAGGACTACTCGCCGCAATAGCCGGTTATGGAACCTCTGGCGCGTTTATCGATTCTGATATTTCAGATGAAATTCAAATGCTAAAAGTTAACTGCCAGGCCGTTATCGAACAGTGTCATCACTATGGGAGTCTTTTTGCAAAAAGAGGAAGTGGTGGAATAATTTTGGTAAGCTCCATCGTTGCATTTCAAGGTGTTCCGCAATCTGCAAACTACGCTGCTACTAAAGCTTTCGTTCAGTCCTTCGCTGAAGGAATTCACTTCGAATTGAAGCCATATGGAGTTGATGTACTTGTAACTGCTCCTGGTCCCGTAAACACAGGATTTGCCAAAAGAGCAAAACTTAAAATGGGGAAGGCTGCCAATCCTACTGAAATAGCTCAATCAACTGTTGCTTCTCTTGGTAAGGCAATCACAGTTCGTCCAGGGTTTCTATCTAAGCTATTAGGTTACTCTTTATCAATTATGAACAGATGGGGGAGAATAAAAGTGATGACAATTATAATGAGTGGAATGTCTAAAAAATAAATTTAAAAAGGAAAATAATTGTTTATAGAGTTGACTTGAAAACAAGCTTTTATTATCGCTTAAGTAAAGATGCTTAAGCAATTGGTCACTTTCAAGCGCTCAAATAAAATCTAAAACGACCGATCGCTAGAGTTGGTTTCGCTGCTGACCTTTTCTTTTTTCAAATTTTGTTTATTTGCCAGCTTCAATTCTGAAGCTTTATTTTGTCTAGCTAATTCCGCGGGACTTTTACGAATATCAGTACAGTAGCTATTAATACTGCTTGCTGTTAATTTTGAATTCACTTTTTTAAATGCACTGACGCATTCTGCATCCACTTTGGCATAAACAGTTGATGATATTAATATAGAAACTATAAATAAATTTTTCATAAACACTTCCTTTTATATAACTTAGGAAGTGCAGATTTCTTGCCAGGCTAAATATCGATAAACTTGTTATAAGCGTATCATTTTAAGACAGTGACGTTATTTGTTGATCAGCCTGGCTTTGATTTTTTCACTTTTTTCTTCAAGGTGCTGAAATTCATCGCCCACGCGCAGTTTGAAATTTCTACTTTTACCCTCTAAAACATCATCTAAAAACTTCTCAAAAGCATACAAAGGGCCAGCAATGCGATGGGAGATTAATTTTCCTACAATAAATAATATAAAGCAAAAAATGCAGCAAATCAGCACATACAAAACAGAAAATAAATCCAAGTGTTTTTTAAATCTTAAAGCCGAGGCGTCACCAGTAATATCTAAAAGTGCACTTTTAAAAAATGAGTATGAAAAAGCCCATCCGATCAAAGATAGACATATTCCTACACTGACCAAAATAAGAGAGTATTTTAACTGGAACTTTTTATTGACCCAAAATTGATTGCGCACATCTTCAGGGTGCCACAAAATAGATCGATCTATAAATAAAACAAAAGAGATAAGCAAAAAGCCAATCCACTGAAATACATCTGCCAAATTAAAAATGGGACTTTGCAAGTTTGAAAAACGAAAAGAAATAAAATCCACGGCGTACCCCCAGATAATTTTATCATAAACATTACCTAGAATGCCGCTGACTAAAATTGTAAGACCAATTTTCAGCCACAGCGTTTGTTTGGGAAGTAAATATAAAATAATTAAATAAATTGAAAAAATAAACATGCCCAAAGTGGATAGGCAGACCAAGCGAAGCAGTGGTGAAAGATCAGTCAATGATCCCAATATCAGACCGTGATTATGAAATACTGAAAAATGAAAAAACCCAAAATCGATAAATGAATTTAAGTAAATTCCTGCAAAATGTTTTGTAAATCTGTCGGCCAACCATAAACAAATAAATGTGAATGCGATAAATCCTGCACGGGTCTTGTTCATATAAATAAGTATAATCTGCTCCCTCGCTTTCTGTAAGCACATAAGCCGGGCTGCACATCCCTAAAGTCCAGTCTAAAATCTTCAGCTGGTGAAATAATTCTCGAAGATTTACTGTGTATATATAGAACAACGAGGTGAATTTTGAACGCATTAAAAGACAACAAAAAAAAATTAGTGTTTGTATGGGTGGGGCTTGCATTGGCTACCGTTTTTATTTACCAAAATTGTGGACAACCTAGATATGACGTCAATTCCAACTCTGCAGAATCTATAAATACAAATTCTAACCAAGCATTGGCTGTAGCAGATTTAGAAGACTTTACTGTAGAAGTCGTGGTATCAGCTGATTTATGGCAATCCACGGCTAGCCCATCTGCAAATGGTTCCCCTCGTTTCCGCATTCTTGTGGATGGCGTACAAATTGGCGCAGAGCAAGCGGTGACCGCAGAAAATAGATTGAGCCAAACCCAAACCTTTTCTTTTTCGGCATTAAAATATGGCAAACCGCGCACAGTGGCCTTTGAGTATTTAAATGACACTGCCGGGGTATTTGCTGGGGACACAAGGCCGCCAACAGGCCGCAATCCAGATCGCAATTTGTATTTAAAGCAAATTAAATTTAACGGTGTAGCACAGAATATATCCAGTTCATTTTATGACTTGAACGATCGATACAATGCCAAGGCACTGAACGATCGTCCAGGTCAAGAACTGATGTTATGGGATGGACGACTGATATTCAACGGTGGACTTGTTCCAGGCACAGAGACAGTAGCTATTCAAGTCACTGTTTCGGCGGATCTTTGGAATTCCGTGGTATACCCTTCGCCCAGTGGTGCTCCGCGATTTAGGGTATTGGCTGATGGCGAAGTGATTGGAAACGAAGAAAATGTTACTGCCGAAGAATTGAGTCACCAAACACAATCTTTCACATTCACCAAAGATAACTTTGGAATCCCCAAAAATATTATTATTGAATATTTAAATGATACAGCAGGTGTTATGCCGGGTGATGTTGCCCCACTGCCGGGTAAAAAAGATGACAGAAATCTTTTTGTAAAATCAGTTTTGGCCAATACTCGTAATCAAATAGTCACAGATAGCTTTTATGATTTATATGATGCCTATAATGTCAAATCCATTGCAGATAGGCCTGGGCAAGAAGCCATGGCTTGGGGTGGTCGACTGGTATTTAAGTATAAATAAAAAGGGAATATAAAAATATGAGACCCAATTTAAAATTTTCAGCTTTGATGATTTCAGCACTTTTTAGCACCCCTTTGGCTAGGGCCAATATCGTAGGCACTGATGCGCAAAACTTCAATCCCACGACCAGTGGTTTGGACTTTGTCACCGTACAGTCGGCCAGAACATTAGATCCTGGGGTTTTTAACATTGGATTATTTTTAAACGGCGCCGCCAATACCCTGTCATTTTTAGATGATGCCGACCCGGATGCAAAATCAAGTCGTACAAAAATCAAGGACACATTGCTTTCGGCAGATTTGAATTTTGGCGTTGGACTTGGAAAAAAAATCGATATTGGATTAAGTCTGCCGTTTCTTTTAAAACAAGACATTGAAAATTCAGACCGTGTGGCGTACTTTTCAACTACGGGAAATACAGAGCAAAGATTGAACGCCAAATACAGATTTTTTGAAAGTGATGACTTTTCTGCAGCGACAGTGCTTTCGGTGAATCGCAATAATATTGCTAATAATCCTTATACAGGTTCAAGCCCAGGATTGATCACCAATTTAGAGTTGGCATTTTTAAAAAAAATCAATGATTCATGGTTGGGTCTAAATCTTGGCCATCGTTGGCGAGACTCAGGAAAAAGTTTAATTGGTACTTTTGGTATCGACCCCATTCCTAATCAAGGCATATACTCTTTGGCCTGGAGCCGAATGTTTGCAGGCACAGATTCTAAATTGATTATTGAAGTTTTTGGCAGCTTTCCATCGCAAACGTCCAGTTCTAATTCTAATTTTACTGATCGCGACAGATCTAACTTGGAAACCTTATTAGGGATTAAAAATCAGTACAGCGAGAATTTAGCCCTTCATGCGGGGGCCGGTACAGAGATTGTGCAAGGTTTCGGTACACCAGACTATAGAATTTATGCTGGCATCAATTGGAACTTTGGCCCGCTTTTTCAAAAAACAGTCAAACAAGCTTATCAACAAAAAATTCAAGAACAACCACAAGTGACCCC
>JBMOJS010000226.1:0-4934 GCA_049315665.1 Pseudobdellovibrionaceae bacterium
AAGTCAGAGTAATTTCCCATTGAACTGCGCATCAACGTGTTGTAATACTCGACTGCGCCATATGCGAAACCAACCTGACCAACAGGAATAAAGTTGAACAAAGCCCAGGCCGTTCTTTGCAAAACAAACTTCCATGAAACAGCTACCCCCAGCAAAGCGCGCTTGTTAATAGGCTTTTCTGCAGTATTTTTGCTAACAATAGAAACTTCTTCGGTGGTGCTAAAAATAATTCGTCTTAAACCATAAACAAAAAATATTACGGCTAACAGCCACGGCAAAGCCAATCCCCAATAGCTGAGTAAGAAGTTTTGCCCCTTACCACCAACCTCTTTCCATAAAAACAGGCCTTCTTTGGTCCATCGGCGCCCAATAAAGTGAATCAATTCAATATCGATAAAATTCAAAGTCCATAAGAACAAATGCGGCACCAGCAAACTGAAAAAAACCACTCTTTGCCACCACAAGACTGAAGCTTTGGACTGTGGCCAGAAAAAAGTGAGCAAAAGTGCTGGGGACAAGGTCATAGCCACTGCGGAAATGTCAAAGCGCAGTCCAATAAGAAAAGCCGGAAATAAATGACTCTTTAATTGCCCTTGAAACAGTGAAAAATTCCAAAATAAAAACATCCAGCGGCTTAAAAAATAAAAAAGCAATAGCCATAAGGCCGATTGCAAGATTTTAAGGTAGTAAAAGTGGGATTTATTCATAAAATTCAATTGTCATCTTGCATAAATTATAGACCCTCTGTCAAACTCCATTGCGGCAACCACGGGGATTTGATAGACCATGCCCATGACTCCACAACAAATAAAACAGCGTCTAAACGATTTTTATCAAGATGGATCCATTGAGGTTTTTGACCTTACTGGGACTGAAAACCACTATGAGGTCAGCATTGAAAGTGCTAAGTTCACAGGACTTTCACGGATTCAGCAGCACCAGCAGGTGATGTCTTGCTTTTCTCCTGAACTAAAAACGGGCGAAGTGCATGCTTTGTCTATCAAAACAAAAATTAAAACTTAATTTATACCTAAGGAGATCCCGATGAGCTCAACCCGTGAAAAAATTGAAGGCTTACTGAATCAAGACAAAGTGGTTTTATTTATGAAAGGCACTCAGCAGTTTCCGATGTGTGGTTTTTCAGCCCGCGCCTGTGCCATTTTAAAAGAATTGGGCGTAAATTTTACTGGAGTCAATGTGTTGGATGATGAAGAAATCCGCCAAGGCATCAAAGAGTATGGCAACTGGCCGACTGTTCCTCAATTGTACATCAATAAACAATTGGTGGGCGGTAGCGATATCATGATGGAAATGTACCAATCCGGCGAATTGCAAACTTTGATCAAAGAAAATGCGCTGTAATTTGGCTTTGTGGGATCGCATGATCCGCTTATTTTTTGGCTTTTTGCTTTTGGCTTACGCCTTTGCCGGCGGGCCTGTTTGGGCCTATATAGGTTTGATCGCCATACCCACGGCCGCTTGGGGCTTTTGCCCTTTTTATTCGTTTTTTAAAATTAAAACTTTAACACTGCCCACTCACCATCCTTCCCATTTAGAAACGGATGATGACGACAAGGACTTGGAATAATGAGCCTAGATACATTTTTACAAGCGGATCAAATAAAAACAGACTCTGAGTCTTTGCAATATTATGGAAAAGACTGGACCACTTATTTTGATATCAAAGCCAAAGCCATTGTGTTTCCTCGCTCGACAGAAGATGTGGTCCACTTGGTGCAATGGGCCCGTAAAAACAAAATTGCATTGATTCCTTCGGGGGGCCGCACAGGACTGAGCGGAGCTGCCGTGGCTACACAAGGCGAAGTGGTGGTTTCATTTGAGCAGATGAATAAAATTTTAGACTTTGATCCGATCAACCAAACCGTGCGCGTACAGGCCGGTGTAGTGACCGAAGATCTGCAAAAGTTTGCGCAAGAAAAAGGTTTGCTTTACCCCGTTGATTTTGCAGCCCGTGGGTCTTCACAAATGGGTGGAAATATTGCCACAAATGCCGGTGGAATTAAAGTTGTTCGTTATGGTTTGACTCGACAATGGGTGGCTGGTTTGCAAGTGGTCACTGGGCAAGGGGAACTTTTAAATTTAAACAATGGCCTGGTCAAAAATGCGACCGGTTATGATCTTCGTCACTTGATCATTGGCAGTGAAGGCACACTTGGTTTGGTGACCGAGGCCTTGATTCAATTGTCACCACCAGCCCCCGAAGTGAAAGTGCTGTTGTTGGCTGTTAATGATTTAAGTTCGATCATGAATATTTTTTCTGAATTTAAAAAGAAAACCTCGGTTGTGGCTTTTGAAATGTTTTCGGCCTTAGCCCTGAAGCATGTTTTGCATGGCACGGGTTTGCCAGCACCATTAGAAACTTCTTCAGAATACTATGTGGTCTGTGAAGTCGAATGCAAAAATGAATCCGATGAAGGTCAAATCTTAAGTGTCTTTGAAAGTGGTCTTGAACAGGGTTTTATTTTGGATGGAGTATTAAGCCAATCGGAAACCCAAGCCAAAACTCTATGGCGATACCGCGAAGATATCAGCGAGTCTTTGGCTTCTTACAGCCCTTACAAAAATGACATTGCAGTGACGATTTCAAAAGTTCCTGATTTTTTAAATGATCTGCAAAAAGTATTAACTGCCGCATATCCAACATGGGAAGTGGTTTGGTTTGGCCATATTGGCGATGGCAATTTACACATCAATATTTTACGCCCTACAGGGATGAGCAAAGAACAGTTCGTTAAAGACTGCCGTGCCGTGGATGAATTGGTTTTTTCTGCCGTTCGTAAATATCAAGGCAGCATATCCGCAGAACATGGCGTGGGTTTAACCAAAAAATCTTTTTTAACTTATACTCGTTCTGAACCTGAAGTTGAATTGATGAGACAAATTAAAAAAGTCTTTGATCCCGATCAAATTTTAAATCCAGGTAAGATTTTTTAGTTTTTTGGCTTGATGTAGGGCTAAAGTCCTTGGGCCTATCCTTATCAAAACGGAAAAATTTTTGTTTGGCGAATATCCTTTATACCCTGTATGGCCATAAAAAGCCGTTCTAACCCCAAGGCAATACCCCCACTGGGTGGCAAACCACGGTCTAAGGCATTAAAAAAATCTTCGTCTGCAGGAAGGATGTCTTTACCCAACTGTTGCTTTTTTTGCATGTCTTCGACAAATCTTTGTCTTTGAATAGCTGGATCATTCAGTTCATCAAAGGCATTGGCCAGCTCAAACCCTTGCCAATAAACTTCAAAACGTCGGGCCCAGCCATCTTGATTGAGTCGGGCTAAAGCGGCTTGAAAGGGTGGGTATAAATCAACAAAAGTCACTTGTTGTGGATCCAAGCGAGGTTCGATTTTTTCAGCAAATAAAATACAAAAAACATCATCTATGCTAGCGGCTTGGGGAATCTGTACCTGAAGCTTTTGCGCCAATTGTAGATAGTTTTCATAATTCCAGTCGGCAGCGATGCGAACACCACAGAATTTTTCAAAAAGATCGGCCACCGACACATAAACAAAATTTATTCTATTTTGTATTAATTTTTTATCAAGCATATACAAAAATAAGTCCTGCACATCCGTTTTTATTGCATCGTAGGTGCTAAAAGCCCTGTACCATTCTAACATCCAAAACTCTGGCTGATGAGTGGATGTATTTTCACGATTGCGAAAAACTTTGGCTATTTCAAAAATTTGCGTTGCCCCCATGGCTAAAACTTTTTTTAAGTGCAGTTCTGGACTGGTGGGAAGGTACTTGCACTGAACTCCGATTGAATTTTGCAAATACAGTTGTGTTTGCAATGGGTCTAAAGAGGGCTCGCTACCGGGGTTATCCACTAAAGTGGGGGTGGACACTTCAATAAAATTTTTGCTGTAAAAAAATTCTCGCACGGATTGCAAAAAATACGACCAACGCTGCCAATGGTCTTTGTTCCAACTTTGGGCCCATTGAAATTCTTTTTGCATCGGCGCCAACAAAGTGATGTTGTAATCAGGCCCCATGGCAAAAAGGTCACCAGCCATCAGAATCTGCGAAGCCCTATAGGATAAAACCGCAGGCTCGACAGGTATTAATAAACTCAAAGATTTTCCATCAAAAAGATATTGGATATCCCATTGGCCATCACTATTTTGGGTTAAGCTTTGCATCCGACCATAAATCACAGATAATGCTGGGACCGCTGGATAAGGCATCCAGTGCATTTTTAAAAAAGCTTCACGTAAGGGGCTCATAAAAATGACTTTTAATCTAAATCCAAGACAATGTCTTTATAAAAGATTTTAGTAAAAAGCGCGGCTTTAAAAACTCAGAGCGAATACAGTTGTCCGATGAGTTTAAAGGAATGCTCAATGCCTCAATGGCAGCTGTATCTTCTTTTTTAACAAAATAGTCATTGATACCATCAAAATAAACACGACAATAATTTTGTGATATTAAAATAGACTCCCAGTGATCGCGCACGGAAATTTTTGATTTTGCAGCAATGGATTCGATTAAAATAATTCTTGCCGAAAATTTTGAAAAATCCAGGCCCAACAAGACCTCTTTTTCAGAACCCTCGGCATCTATTTTTAAAAAATCAATGTTTGATACTTTGTATTTATCTAAAATCGCCTGCAGGGTGAATACCTTTACAGATTCTGAACAAACATTCAATTTATAATCTTGAACCAAATGATTAGAAATTTTTCTTAATGAAGACAGCTGAGGATCATTTTTGACCAACTGAAATTCAGCCTCGCCATCATAATCAGAAATTGCACAACATAAATTGATATCTTTTTTACGGTCTTTTATCAGTAAGCTGTGATAATTCGGGTTGGGCTCGATATTGATTCCAGTCCAACCTTTTTGATAAAAAAATTGAGTCACGGAATCTTTTGTAGGGTGAGCTGCGCCAATATCAACATAAAAACCGCTTT
>JBMOJS010000017.1:0-21595 GCA_049315665.1 Pseudobdellovibrionaceae bacterium
AGCTTTACGGATTTTTTGACTTAAAGCTCCGTCGTAAAAGGCCTGCACAGCCAGTTTAGAAGCGACTGTTTTTTTATTGGCTTTACTTCCAGCTAAGATCTGTAAAGTTTGGGCCAGTTGTGGATTTTTTAACCAGTGCCCTTCGGGCCATGGGGTGCCGTCCGCTGCAAAAAAATATTTTTTAGAATCAGCAAACAATTGCAAATGCTTTTCATTTTTTAAATGATAAGCAAAACGGGCAGATACGGGGAAGCCTTTAAGACTAGCTTCAATGGTGGGTTGCCATAACTGCGACCAGGAAACGCGTCCGAATAGCTGGTGAGTTTGACTGGCTAAATAGACAAATCCAGGGACACCGACAGATTTGCCACCAACTGAAGCTGCAAAAAAATCTTGTGGTTTTTGTTGTGCATCCAAAAACATATCCGCTGTCACTGCAGCAGGGGCGGTTTCACGCCCATCAAAACTGCGCACTTGTTTATTTTTTGCATCATACACCAACATAAAAGCACCGCCACCAATTCCAGAAGCTGCGGGCTCTACCAGGGTCAGCATGATCTGCGCGGCCAAGGCGGCGTCGACGGCAGATCCACCTTGCTGCAAAATTTGAACTGCGGCCTGGGTGGCCAATGGGTGAGGCGTCACCGCCATAAATTTTTGCCCTTGGACGGCAGTGGCCAGCAGGGCCTGATTGGATTTTTTATAAACTTCTGGGGCTAGGGTTTCAGTGATCGGCTGGCTCTGTACAGGCCCTGCTGATGCTGGCGCTTGTGCCGCCTGGGTGGAAGGTGGTGTGGTGTTCGCGCCCTTACCGAGGTCTGTGTGTTGACAGTGAACAGAGGTCAGTAAAAATAAACAATAAATGATTATTTTTTTGCTTTTGCAATTCATGAGAGTCCTTTTTCGGTGAGTTTAAACCTTCAGAAAAACGATAAATTAAAAGCGAACTGCGAACAAGTGGTAATACTGATTAGGAAGGGGAAGGACGTGTAGTTTATTAGGGGCTGTTTGTGTGACGCCACTCACCGTGTGAAAAATGAACATGTGACGAGCATTTCTACCCCGAAAGTAAAAAGGAAAGAGATCTATTGTATATCACAGCCTCTTTCAATCTGGTCTGATGATTGCAAGGTAAGGTTGTTGTAATGATAACTTGAAATTTTAAATACATGCTAATATTGAAAGGAAGTATAAATATGTTTAAGTTTAAAAGAAATTTGTATGGTGCTGCTTTGTTGGTACTGATTTTTTCGGTAGGCGCAGTGGCCGAGCCAGAGAATATAAAGCCTGACAACAGCAAAATAAATCAAAGAGATCTATCCCCGAATCAGGTTCGCGCCCAAGATCAGGGGACCTCGAAGGTGGATATTGACCTGACACGGAAAATTCGTCGGGCCTTGCTAAAGCAGAAATCATTTTCCAGTGATGCTAAAAATCTTAAAATCATCACCATAGATCGGGTTGTAACTTTAAAAGGTCCGGTGCAGTCGTTGTCAGAAAAAGAGCAAATTGAAAAGCTAGCCAACAGAATTGCGGGAAAGTCCCGAGTGATAAACCAAATTGAAATCATTCAATAAGCCACATTTATTTAAACCAATATTTAAACAAGGAGTCACAAATGAATACAAATAAAGATAATCATACAGCTGTTTTTGGAATCTATGCTTCTCGCACCTCTGTCGAGATGGGCGTAGACAGGCTTAAAAACGAAGGCTTTTTAAGCCACGAGATTTCAGTTTTGATGCCTGAAAAAGGTGGCTCAGAAAATTTTGCTCATGAAAAAGCGACCAAAGCTCCCGAGGGCGCGACCGTTGGTGCTGGAACCGGTCTTGTTATCGGCGGAGCACTAGGTTGGCTTGTTGGTATTGGCTCACTTGCGATTCCTCGCGTCGGTCCTTTAATAGCTGCGGGCCCCATTGTCGCATTGCTTGCTGGGGCTGGAACTGGTGCTGCTTTGGGAGGAATTACTGGTGGTCTGGTGGGATTAGGAATTCCAGAATACGAAGCCAAACGCTATGAGAGCTTGATCAAAGAAGGTGGAATTTTACTTTCTGTTCATGCTGGGACCTCAGAGATGGTCAAAAAAGCAAAGCTTGTTTTAGAGCAAACCGGCGCAAAAGATATAGCATCAACTCATGAATCGTCTTCTAACTTAAAGATCAAAGATACAAATTCAACCAATACTCAGCCCCTGACGTATTAGGTCTTATTAGGTTCAAAAATTTTTGTCCCATGGCGGGCCTGGGTTTTTACAAATTCCAGGCCTGGTCATTGATGCAAATATTTTCAATCTAATTTCTAAAACATAATCATCAAGTGTTGCGCTGAAATTCTTGGCGCAACAACTAGTTATTGATCGATGAAACAATTTTTAATTTCTTCTGTGTCTTATCCCAATTCCAATAAATAATTGTTCCTTGCGACAACATCACGGCAGCCTGCATGATTTTTTGAATCTACGGATGGAAGTGGTGGCGCAGCAAAGCTTTGCTTTTTTTCGAATTATCATTTATTGGAATTGATATTCGCCCGCTTTCTTTAGTAGTAAGGCGAGTGCAGGACTAATAATAAAATCTGAAATTTTCTTTATCAGACAGGTCATGATCGCGCGGATGAATCGACTAGCACTTC
Source organism: Pseudobdellovibrionaceae bacterium (assembly GCA_049315665.1). Classification (GTDB taxonomy): domain Bacteria; phylum Bdellovibrionota; class Bdellovibrionia; order Bdellovibrionales; family Bdellovibrionaceae; genus JBMOJS01. The sequence goes on from JBMOJS010000017.1 coordinate 2,632, forward strand.
CAAGTGGAATTCGAATTTAAGTTATGGTACAAAATGCTTTAAAAAATTAGCCTTTATTTACAACACTTAGCATTCATAAAAAATAAACGCTTGACGGCCAAACGATGCATTTAAAATTGTTTGTATGACTTGAAAATATTTTGCACATCAAACTTGGTGTGGGTTAGAAGAAAGCCTCTGCAATGGTCTATACTAGTGTTCTATCGTGGTTTTATTGGTCATTTAAATGACCTTCCTGCTTTTCAAAAAACCCTAGAAATTGCGTTTTAAAAGTTGTGGTATTGTCTGCTCAATTCAGACATTAAGAGCCAATTGAATTCATTTTCAATTGCATTGTGTTTTGGGTTCTGAAGATTTAATTAAAAACTTTCACGGAGGTCCACTTATGAAGTCATCTTATTCAGTAAATACAACTATTCCTTTGGTCTTGCAAAAGCTTACTGACGAGACTTTGCACGGCAAACTGGTGGAACTCACGTCCCGCGAACGAAAATTAACCACCCATATTTTATGGCACTTGGCCGAAGTGGACCGACGCAAGCTTTATTTGCAAATGGCTTATCCCAGTTTTTTTGAATATTTGGTGACAGGATTGGGTTATGCCCCGGCCAGTGCGCAACGGCGCATCGATGCTGCGCGACTGTTAGCACAATTGCCACAAAACGAATCCCAACAAGTGGCACAAAAAATTGAGGCGGGGGATTTGAATTTATCGCAGATCTCTATACTGCAAAGCTTTTCACGCCAAGCCCGCAAAGAAACTGGTAAGACCGTCAGCATTGAACAAAAAAGCCAGATCTTGCAACAGATCGAAAATCAGTCCGTCGTGCAAACTGAAAAGATTTTAGCAAAAGCTTTAGATATCAAACCGCAGCAGCATACGCACACTCACATCCAGCAAGATGATTCAGTTCGGGTGGAACTTACTTTGACTAAAGAAGAAATGGCTTGGATCAAGCAAGCTCAAGATCTTTTGTCCAACGCCACCGGTGGTGGATTGAAAGAAACCCTGGTTCATTTGGCAAAGTCGCAGGTGAACAAAGAACAGCAGGCGCGAAGTAAAGTTCTGATAAGAGCACAAATCGCAGAACAATCAGAAAGTGCAGCTGCACAATCTCAGCTAAAGATACAAATCGGTGAAGAATCAAAAAGTATTGATACAAATAATATATCTGCAGAAAAAATGGCTATGCCTACAAACTTAGCCAACAAAAATCCAAAGACATTAGAATCTCAATTGCGACAAAATTCAGAGATCGCACAGCCGCAATATATAAATCAATCCAAATCTGCCGCGCCATCATTAACTGACCGAAGACAAATTTTCCAGCGCGATCAGTGCTGTCAGTACCAAGATCCCAAAACTGGACTTCAATGTGGAAGTAGAAAGTTTTTAAGTGTGGATCACATCCAGCCACAATTTGCGGGAGGGAATCATGATCCGCAAAATTTAAGAATTTATTGTCGAAATCACAATAGCTATCGCTACCATGCAGAGAATGAAGTCAGAGCCGCAGTATAGGGCTGGCATAAACTGAGATAATAAAAACCGATATGGTGTCTTATGGAATTTTTATTTAAACCCTCAAAAACAAGATAATGTTTGTTTTATATAAAAACGACCTGTCAAAAAGTTCAACAAATTTCAACGGCACTTGTAAAGTACCTAGACACTATTTTTAGGTTAAAAACCAATAAAATCAAGAACGAGGCTGGTGCAATCTTTGCTATATGATTTGGAAAGGATTGCTCAGTAGCCCCTTTATCAGGAATGGGTAGCAAAAAATTCTAGCAGTATCAATAAGTGGAGAATGAAGTGTATGCTAAATATAATACTGTTAAATTCTCTTCTGACTAATCTTATTTGTGGTTTTCAATTTGTTGTTATTTTAAATTTTTTCTCAACTAAACAATCTATGAATGATATACTGGCTTCTTCCGCGTTGGCTTTATTGTTTAATCGTCTTGGCAGATCGATTGCAATAATTGGAAGCTTAACGAATTCAGATAGCTTTAAAAAAAATGATCATATTATTTTTAGTTTCGTGTTATTTATAAGCTTTATATGTCAAATTATTTATAATGACTTAAGCATATATTTATCTGCTTTTTTTCTAGGTGTTGGAATGTCGGGCGTAACGATATCCCAAAGATGGCGAATTACAGATTTTGATATGCCATATGTCAATCTTCACTACTCAATATATAGTATTGTAGGTTGGGGTATAGGAGTAATATTACCATCTATTTTAATCTATTTTAAAATACTTCAATTGGGATTTTATTTAGAATTCTTAATTCTTATTATCCCTTTGGTTTTATCATTTGTAATTCGAAATTATTCTTCAGAAAAATTAAAATTTAAACCGCTACCCAAAGATCTTATGAGTCCAATAATCATCGATATGCGGCCAGATACAGTCAAATATTTCTATATTTTTTTTAGTGCTTTTATTGTAGCTAGTTCGGCAACTATATTTAATGGCATTTTGATAGGGTTACTAAAAAATAAACATCAGTTAAATGATTTACAAGTTTCATTGGGTTTTCTATTTAACCTCCTTGGGTCAGTGTTATTACTTGTTTATCCCAACATTGTTAAAAAAAGAAATGTCCCAACAAGGCTATTATTTTCTAATCTTTGCGTTCTACTTCTTACATTTTTCCTTTTTGTTGACATGAATGTTGTTGCGCTTTTTTTGATTTTGTTGTTCGCGGGAACTGTAAATACTATGATCTCAACTTTTCAGCTTGATATTATATCACTAGTCAATCCAAATAAGATGCCTTTAAGACGAATTCACGTATTTACAGAATTTTTTGCAGTTCTAGGTGGAACGCTGGTTTTTTGTCTAAGTAAATATAATTTAGATATTAAAATTCAAATCATATTATTATCAGTACCTATTGTTTTAGCATTAGCATTTAATTTAATTAAAGAAAAAAAAATAACTAAAGATATTTATAAAATTAGACTAGCGCGCGGAAGTGATTTAAATTTTCTAGTTGATTTGTATATTGAATGTGAAAATGCGTCTATTGGTCAAGGTAGATTTCCTGAACATCGCAAAAAGTACTTTAAAAATAATGAAAATGTTTTAATACCTCTTGAACCACCTTTGGATGGGTTTACGCAGTTTGTTTATTATATTTTAGAAGACGCCAATGGAAATAATATTGGATGTGTAACAAATCTACGAAACGAAGCCGGCCATGAAGAATTGGGCATGCTTTTAACCACGTCAGTGCGAGGTAAGGGGTTGGGAACAAAAGCGCTACTTCTTGTTGTAGACCTAAGAAAGCAGATAGCGAATAAAATTACTGGGTTAATAGCTGAAACAAATATCCCATGCATCAGGGCATCAGTAAATGCCGGCGCAAAGGTTTTAGATCAATCAAAGTATCTTAATTATTCTGAGAACTTCATTAATGTCGAGTTTTTCAATAGAGGTCAGTCATGAATGTATACTGGATTGATTCATATAAAGAGTATGATCCAGCACTTGTTGAAAGTGTTATGGGTTTGTTTATGAATTATTATGGACCCCTATTAAAAGAATTCAAATTGAATTTTCAAGTAGTAGATATAACCGAGCTACAAGTTGAGCAGAATCGTATCATTTACAAGCAAAGTGACCTACTAGTTGAGGATGCTATCGCATATATAAATTGTACCAACCCATCGCTAGAAACGGAAAAGCTACAAAAAGATCTTTATGACTTAGCGATAAAATCTAAAAAACTATCTGTTTTAAATTATTTTTCTCAATATCCCCTAGTAGATAAAAATAAACTTATAGCTATAAATTTAGCGCTTGAGCTAGGAATTAAAACTATTGAAACTATAAATCTTGAAAATCCAAAAGCAAATAAAAAAATAATACATGAAATTGAAGATAAATTTATATACCCGGTTGTAATTAAGCCCGTGGATATGTTTGGTGGAATAGCTGTACAAATAGTAAATAACACAGAGCAACTTAGCGCTCTTTTGGAAATTTTAACCTTTTGTAATCGAAAATTTATTGCGCAAAAAAAGCTTAGTATTGTTTCAGATTGTCGTGTCTATATAGCTGATTTTGAATTTTTATCTTGTCTAAAAAGAACTCCTAAGAATAGTGCAGGACTTGGTAATATCGCAAAAGGTGCTACTACTTCTGTATTTACCCCGCCACCAAATGTAATTGCTGATTCAATTAAGATTGCACGTAAAATTAATGCAACCTTTCTGTGTGTAGATTGGTTTGAAATGCATAATGAAGGTTTTATTTTTAGTGAGATTGAAACTGCTGGGGGATTTGTACAGTTACCTGAAAAAGACAGAAAAAAAGTAGCGCAAAAGTTATTTCGATGGAGACCCAATGAATAATAAAAATCTTATTTCAAGATCTATTATCATAAGTTCAATATTAGTTACTGTTCTACTTGTGCTTTTAACTAGCTATATTGGGTATAGGTTGCCATTTGTGCAAAATCTACAATCATTGATTAGCCAAGTTCGTTTATATAATCAAGAAGGCCATTTGATATCGACAATAGTCGGAACGCAATTTGATAAAAATAATTTAATTGGTGCAGCTAGGGCAGAAATTGATCTTGATTTTAGTAAACAAAATTTTGCAAAAGAAGATTTGTCTATTTATATCACTCCAATACAAAATCCAATTCTGATTTTGCAAAACGGAAAAATTATACAAGAAATCGGTGATTTTAGTGGTGGCAAATCTTTAAAAGAGCAGGATTCTTCAATTGCATTGAAAAATTTTGATTTAACTAAAGTTGCTGTTTTGAATATTAAGAAAAACGTAATTAAAGGCACTGAACTTGATTTTATATTCAACTCTGGTATTTCTGAAAACAACAGAATAGCGACTATGAAGCTTGCTCGTTCTATCCTTGTGGTTTATGGCTATTTAGCCATGTCGGCATTATTTTTTTCTTTTTTTATTTTGATTACAGTGATTTGGCTTAATTCTAATCCTTATAAAAATTTTGGTGCATTAGCATTGTCATTTTTAGGGCAAAGTTGGATTGCGTTTTATTTTAGTCGTGTCTGGATGCAGACGGGTTTTGTGACTGAAATTAATTTAATAAGTTTTGTTATTTACTTTTTTAGCATGGGATTTTTATTGCTATCTTTTCTTGGCAAAGAGAATGATAACTTAAAAGTATTGCAGCCTATACAAGCTGAATCATGGCCTGTTATAATGTATTTTGTGAGTGGCATTATCATGACTGGATGCATATTTTTCTTAGATATATCAAAAATTATGTCAGTATATAAAGCGCTATTAACTATCAGCTTGTTTGGCCTGTCATTTTTTTTAGTAGTTTTTTTAAAAAGAATGGGATCTTCTAAGGCCCAGGATCGTTTTACTTTGTTACTAGCATTAAGTATAATTTTATTTGGCCAATTTAATGATATTATGAGGGTTCATAGTAAAATACTGTTTATGTACAATATCGGTCCATATGCCTTTTTTTTGGGAAGTTTGATCTTAATTGCTAATGCCATAAATATTCTTCAACAAAGATTTTTGCTTAGTCTTGAAAATGAAAAATATTATGCAATTTATAGCGTAGCACAGCAGGTGTCACATGATATTAGATCGCCAATCTCTGCTTTAAATATGATAGTGGGTCAATTACAAAATATTCCAGAACAGCATCGTTTATTGATTAGGCATTCGGTAAACAGAATCAATGATATTGCTAACTCACTTCTAGAAAAGGGAAAACAGAAGAGCATGGTTGTTGATGCAAACTCAAGTGTCAGTTTAAAGCTTCAATTAGAAATGCTTGGTTCGCTGATCGATATTTTAGTTAGTGAAAAACGAACCCAATTTCGTAATAAACCAAATATCGAAATTGAGGCTAAACTTCAAAACTCTTATGGCGCTTTTATTAAAGTTAACAATATAGAGCTTAAACGTGTCTTGAGTAATCTTATAACTAATGCTGTAGAAGCATTAGATGATCAAAAAGGATTGATTCAAATCAGCGTTATTCAAAATAATGCCAAGAATATTATTCGAATTGAGGATAACGGTAAAGGAATTCCAGACGCAGTATTAGTAAAGCTTGGTGAGCGCGGAGTAACTCATGGTAAAAGTGGTAATGATAGCGGTTCAGGTTTGGGCATCTATCACGCAAAAAATACAGTAGAATCTTTTGGTGGCCAATTTATAATTGAAAGTAAAGTTGGCGTCGGCACAGTGATTACAATGACTTTTCCTGCTGAAGCACCACCTGACTGGTTTGTTTCATCATTAAAGCTTACAACTGACACTAGCGTAGTCATTTGTGACGACGATTCAAGTATTCATGGTTTGTGGACTGAAAGATTAAAGTCTTTAAGTGCGCCTATTCAAGATTTACATTTTTCAAGTGATGAAGCCTTCTTAGGTTGGTATCAAAATAGGGATGAAAATAAGCGCTACCTATTTTTAATGGATTTCGAATTGTTAGGTTGTAAAAAAAATGGGCTTGATTTGATTGAAAATTTAAAATTAAATTCAGAAGCCTTTCTAGTAACCAGTCGTTACGAAGAAAAAAATATTCTAGAAAGATGTAAAAGCATGGGTGTTAAGCTAATTCCAAAGGGTATGTCTGAATATATTCCAATTATTAATGAGCCACCAAAAGTCAAACCTGATGCAATTTTAATTGATGATGATCCCTTGATGAAATTGACTTGGGAGTTTTCAGCAAAGGAAAATGGGGCTTCAATTCGTGTATTTGATTCTCAGTCTGCATTTCTTGAGGGCTCTAAAGATATCGACCTTACTACACCAATTTATGTAGATGTTAATTTAGGTCATGGGATCAAGGGCACTGATGTGGCATTAAAGCTCAGTGAGATCGGTTTTAAAATGCTGTACCTGACCACTGGCTATGAAGCTGCATCCTTGGGTAATATTCCAAGTTGTATCTTAGAAGTTCGCGGTAAAGATCCTGTATTCTCTTATTTAAATTCTTCTACAAATTCCAGGCCCAGCCGGCTTTGATGGCAATAAAGCTGGCGGTGACTGTGTCAGAGGCGGGGAAGCTAGAGTACTCGATGCTGATCGGGACATAATTTTTTCGACTGATTTGCCAGTCAGCTCCGGCGGCTAGAACATAAACTTGATTTGTAGAGATCTGACTTTCATTCAAGATGCTGCTGGTTTTGCTAAGGGCAATCAAATAGCCAGCGCCTGCTCCACCCCAAAAACGATAACGATTGTGGCTGGTGAAATAATATTTTCCTAAACCATAACCCGAACCATATAAAATATTGACTGTACAGGCCGTGCTGCTTTCGCACCCTGGGGGATTTGATATTGTGCCACTGACTTGAAACTGCTCTAGCGCTGCTGATGCCCGAAACACCATGTTTGGATTAAAAACATAGTCATAATATCCCCCTACGCCAAAGCCTGTACCCACCATGCTGCTAGAGGCAGTGGCGGCTGTAGATGTGCGTTTGGCACTCATGCTGTTGGACAAAGCATAGCCCAAAACTCCATAGGAATGACTCAAAGATTTTAAATATCCTGCGCTAGCTTTGCTATCTGCACGTAAATAATTTTCTCCTTCAGCTTGGGCCACATTTCGGCCGGGCTTGTAGGCCTGAGTGATAAAGCCCTTTTCGGCTTTGCCCTTGATGATTTTTGCAACAGCTTTGTTTTCTTTAACTTGTAGAACTTGAATGATAGCTGTTTTTTTACGAGTTTGCGGATGCACCAAATAAAATTGAGTTTGGGCTTGGGTTTGTTTTTGATCTTCTGCTGATAAAATAATCAAAACTTTTTCAGATTTAACCGCTTGAACTTCAGCAGCTGAAGCGATTTTATTCAAGCCCATGGCAGAAATCAGGCCACCCACCGCCAAATAAAATAAATTGAATTTCATGGTTCTTCCTGATTATTGGGTTGCTGATTTTGATCAATGGCTTGAGCCACTTGCTGACAAAAGTTTTTATTGTCCGCGGACATCCATGTGCCCCGGTCTTCGCTTTTTTCAAAGGATATTTTGGCCAAACACCAATTCTGCATTTTTAAAAGTTTTTGTTCCACAGTGAGATTATTCACTGCAGAGGCTGTCACCGTGCTGGGTGCTGCGGATTCAAATTTTTTACGCCCTTCCGAACGGTAAACCGAACAGCCGGTAAAATGGATCATCAGGGCCGCATAAAATATAATTTGAGCGCAAAAAAAAGAGGATGATTTATAAATACTCATCCCCTGAGTGTACTTAATTTTAGCTTAAAAAGGGATCTCGTCTGAGCTTTGGAAGCTAGGTTCTGGTCCAAAATCTTGGTAACCAGGGTCATCATGGGCCGATGATCCAGAAGAAGCTGTGGTTCGTTCGCCAGAAGCTCCTAAAAACTGCACAGTGTTAGCAACAATTTCAGTAGCATACTGCTTTTGTCCTTGTTGATTTTCCCAAGACCGCGTTTGCAATTTGCCCTCGATATAAACTTGACGGCCTTTACTTAAATGTTTGCCGCAAACTTCAGCCAGTTTGCCCCAAACAGTGATGCGATGCCATTCGGTGCGTTCTTGCTTTTGTCCATCCTTCACCCAGGCTTCGCTGGTAGCCACGCTTAAACGGGCCACTGTTGCATTAGGTCCCACCACTTTAACTTCAGGATCGGCGCCTAAGCGACCCACGATAATTACTTTATTTACTCCGGCCATTTGAATCTCCTTATGTGTGCAGACAGACCTGCAAACGATGAATCGGTATGGCGGTGATTAAAACCTGTAGTTGTAAGGCTGTAAATTTAAAATTCGGATATTTTTAATTATTGCAGGGCGCCTATTGATGGCGTCAAACCCAAGCCTGGCGCAGAAATGCGAAAGCGGTACTGACTGCGATCCCCCATGGATTTTTTCTGTGCGTCAATAAAACTTAAAAATAAGCTGGCCCGGTCTTGAAAGCTTTTTTTAACTGTTAAATCAATATCAAAGGAATAAGCCCCCAGTTGCGGGGTCATGCTGGGACCTTGAATATTGACGGCCATTTTGCCGCGCACCGTGCCATAGGCTTCGTCGCTGCTTTGGCCAATTTTACCTTCTTCAATAATAAATTGCCCACCCACCAGGCGGCCTTTCAGCTCAATCTGGGCCAGCTTCAATTCAGGAAGATTCACTGGGCCCAGGGCCGTGTTCAAGGTTCCGGGGGGGAGTTCTAAATTGACAATATTTAAATTTAAATCCACTTCGGGCTGTTCTTGAAAAGACAGATCGGCCAAAGCAGATCCCGTCAAATTCAGTTGACCCTTGATCATGATCGGTAGCTGCGCCAATTCCCGCACATCTTTAAGGCTGATCTTTTCGGCCTTCACGTCAATGCGCTGGCGTTCTAAACCGCTTTCTGTTTTTTGCCCTTTATTCAATTTAAGTTCTAGATCCCCCTTTAAAAAACCATGGGCGTTGATTTGGCCATAGGGTTTTTGCGCAATCAGTGAAGACCAGCTGGGGGTGATGGTCAGTTCTTGCGCAGTTAAACTGGGAGTTTTGATGGTTTCGATATGAACTTGTTCTAGATAAAGATGGGGCAAAGGGAAAAGATTCACGTGTAAGTTGTCAAATTGTAAATAAACTGAATTCTGTGTTGCTTCGGAAACTTTCGAAGACACAAGGTCGCTGAGATCTTCAAAGGGAAATAAAATAAATAAAAACACCACGGTGGCCAGGCCAGTCAGAACAAATTTACTTTTATTGCGCAAAAGCAGCTGGATAAATTTTCTTACTGGATTCATTCGTCAGCTCCTCCAGCAGGGGGCGGATTGCTGTCGCGACCCCGGCGAAAGCGATTGGGGGATTTTCCTTCAGGGGGGGCTGCGATGGCTGGTGTGGGTTTTTCTGGCACCGCCAAAGTGATTAACTTGTAGACCACATCAAAGTAGCCAGCTTCTGTTGTCGCCACCACCGAAAGATCTTTAAGTTTTATACTGGCGCTGATATTTTGCAATTGGTAGCCGATATCGACAATCTGCTGCAAATTCAATTTGGCTAAAGAAACCACCACCGCATTTTGCATCAACTGTGGTGAGATCAATTTAGAACTGACGGCTTCTATTTCGGTGCTGCGAATCTGTTCGGGCAAAAGCTGTGCGGCCATCAACTGCGAGCTGATCATGGATTTTACAATTTCTACGGTTGGGGGTACAGGCAGATCAGGGACCTCTGCCGATTCGCGGGCGACCTTTTGCATTTCGCGCAATAAATCGCGGCGGTCTTTGAATTCACTGATGGTGTCACTAGAGGTCGAATAATAACTGTAGGGGAAAGAAAGGACTGTTACAACGGCAGCCGTGGCGGCTAAAATAACAACTATTTTTTGTTTTTGTGGAGTCAGATTTTCGTAACGATCTTTCAACTGATTGTAAATAGAACTTTCTTCAATTTTTTCCCACAGCTGTCGGCTTTCGTTTTGCACCTGTTCTTTTAAATCATCCCATCGACTCATGTGTGCCGCATCCTTGTTATTGATTTTTACTTAAACCACGATCCATCGTCAAACTAAAGGCAAAGGCGGTTTTGCCTGGGGGAGTGGGCAAAGTGGGGTTTTTGCTATTGATTTTTCCATCACTGGCCAGCTGTAAAATATTTTGTTGCAACTGGTTTTTTTCTTTCAGTGATGCAACGGTGCCTTCGATGGTTAAAATGTTTTCTTCGACATTCAGTTTTAGAATATCCATATGGATGGTTTTTTTTGCCGGCGATGCATCGCTGAGTTTTTTAATAATATCCAAGGCCGAATTCATTTGTGAAACCTGGGCCAGCGCCTTAAGATCACCGGCAATTTTTTTATTTTCTTTGATGTATTTTTTTATGCCAGATTCATTGGCCTGTTTTTTATTCAGCTTGGCGACGCTTTGAGCTTGTTCTTTTAAAACAGTCACTGATTTGTCATTGAGTTCGCTGGAAAAGCTGTCCCTGGCTATAGAATAAACTACAAAAATCAAAAACAACCAGCCGGTCAGTTGGGCTGTATTACCCCAATTATCCCAAAAGATTTTAAGTTGGTGGTTTTGTCTTGCAAACTCGCCTTTTAAAAAATTCACTGGGGGATTGCGAGGTTTTTTTAAACCCTCAAGAGCCAAACCCAAAGCCATGCCAATTTTGGCCGACAATAGAGGACTGCGTTCAAAATGCACTTCTGGATAAAGTTCTAAAACTGGCAAGGTATTGACTGGAACTTCGATCATCTGGGTTAAAAAGGGCCCCAGACCTTGCATTTGCGAAACGCCACCGGTGAGCAGCACCTCATGAATTTCGGCATGCAATTCACTTTTAAAATCCATGACCACCAATTGCAGATCCCTAGTCATTTCGCGCACGGATTTGGCTATGGTTTCTGAAAATAAAATTTGATCAAAAGATCTTCCTTGCTTGTTCAATAAAATAAAAGCTTTGGCTTCGACCTCTTTTAAGGCCTCAGAAAAAGTGATTTCATATTTTTTAGCCACGGCTTCGGCGATGTTTTTTCCACCCCATAGCAATGTGCGAACGCCCACCAGAGTGCTGCCTTCGAACACCAAAGCCAAGGTGCGAGTGTGGCCGATTTGTAAAACCATATTCAAAGACTTGATGGGGGCGGTGACTTCTTCCCAGTTGGGAGGGCGAGCCGCCAAGGCCAAAGGGGCTTCGTTCCAGCGTTCGATCAAATTGGCCAATGCAAAAGCTTGGCCCGAAATCACATGGGCCTCCATCAAAGCATCTTTGCTTTTTTGCAAGCAGACTTTGACATGGTGGTTGGGGGCCGCACTTGCTAAAACCTCGGCTACCGGTCCTAGGGTGCGAATCACTTTGGCATCAAAGACCGCATTTTCGCTGGAAAAGGGGATGTCTTCTTCCAATTCGAAAGCTAAACTTTTGTTGATTTTTAAACGATCGGCAAAAGGAAATTCTTTTAGACGAACCACCACTTGATCTTGAGGTAAGGCCCAACAAAATTTAGTTTGCATGGGGTCGTAGCGATTGGACAAACTTCTTAAAAATTCTAGAACATCCAGTTCTTGATCACTGCTAGATAAAGCCTTCAAGGGCAGTTCAAAAAACTGATTGATCTGAAATCCCTTGCTGGTACTTTCAACCTCCACGACTTTTATACTGCTGGAGCCAATATCGATACCTAAAGATTTCATAAGGGCTGTTCCTCCTTGAACAACAATAGAATCAAGCCCTTAATTAGGGGCTCTTCGGCAACTTGTAAATAGTTTAGATTTAGTCAGGCACTTCAGCAAGGCTTTATCGCTCGATCCATTGAACTATTCTTGGTGGCCCTTTGGGCGGGGCCAAGGTCTGGGCCGTCTTGGCGCTGTCGGGTTTTTTAGGATCTTTACCTGTGGGCGATGTCCCGGGTGGATTGCCATCGGGATTTGAAACATCGTCTTTGGGTTTGTCTTTATCCACAAAATCACGAATGGTGGCCGAGGACTTGATCAGATCATAGGTCAGCAAAGTGATTTGTCGGGAAGCCCCGCCAAATTCGCCGTTGCTTTTAATACGAAAATTCATCACGCTGGTAAAGACCAAAGGAATCGATTCGGGTTTGCTTTCAATGCGGGCCCCTTTGCTGGTGGCAAAGTTCCAAAACTCTTCAGCGGTTTTAAAAGGGCCGCCATTTATAGGGTCATCCCGATGTAGAATAATTTCATCGGCGATTTTTTCGGTGATGCCCACATCCAAACCCATTAATACTTCTTTGCTGACAAAGTTGGGATTGATGCCCTTCATGCCATACAAAGTGATTTGTGGTTCTAAAATTTCAAAAAATTCATCATTCATGCCTGGCACTAAATGCAACTCTCCCAAGGATCGATAAGCCCGATTGGGAGGGAAGTAAGTGCCGCCATCTATATTCAATTCTTTAAACAGGGCGGATTTATTACCCCCATTTAAACTCAAAGCCTTGTCGGTCATCCAATCGGTGATAGAATTAATAAGTTCCTCAAATTTGTAATTGGAGTATTTCAATTCAAAATCTTTATCATTCTTTTTTCTGATCTCAAAAAGATTCAGTAGTCTGGTTTTGGCGCTTTCTTTTAAAGTTTTAGATGAAGAATTTAAATCATTGATATCGATCTTTGAGCCCTCATCATCAATGGTCACAAAGTAGCTGGCTTCCATCAAAGATTCGCTAGTCAATTTTTTAAAGGTGTCCTTGTCTACAGCATTCAGTTCAGGTGGAGCAGGTAGGGGCCAAGCCATGGGGAACTTCCATATTTGATCCAACATGCCGCTATTTTCACCCAGTTGCTGGCCCAATTGAGCTTTGGCCACTTGAAATGTTTTGATGCGCAGTAAACTTAAATCGGCGCCAGCTTTAGCGGCATAGTAAGCTTTAATGCGACTCAAGGATTGTGAATTTACGATGTATTCCACCGAAGAATCATAAGTGACTTCCACCACCAAATAAAAAAGCAGAATCATGGTGGTGATGGCCATCAGCATGGCAATGCCACTGTCTTGGCGCAGCTGTCGATGCACAGTGGGAAAGTTAGCGACCAGGATTTTTTTTATCTTCTGGATCAGCGGGCGGGTCTTGAGTTGCGCCGGCGGCGGATGCGCTTGCATTGGAGCCTCCTTCCTGGTCATCATTGTTTTTATTGTTGGGAAAGTGAATAGGCACCACCAATTGCGACTGGTAGGTTTTATTTTTACCTTTGATTTTTTTTCCATCGATAGTGATTGAAATTTCTACGGCATCGGGGAAGTTGTTTTTTGTGGCTCCGTCCCCGCCATCATCGGTGCGCCAGTCTTTGTTCCAATCCTGCTTGCCTTTACCAATGTAGCGCAATTTGAATTCTTTTAGATTTTCTAACAACACCACTGCTTCGCCGCCTTTGGTGACATCATCGTCCACTATGGAAGAACTTCGGCGCCACAAACATTTGCTGCTGCCGCCACCCTCACCAAGACTTTGGCAGTCTTTCAGACTGTAGCCCACTTCAATAAAGTCGGCCTGTTTTGAATTGCGCACGGTGCGACTGTTGTTGCTGGTGACAAAATGCAAGCTGTCTTCTTGGCCAATAAAATGAGTCACAGGATCCATGCGCGGGGCTTCGCGGGCATTGGGAAATTGCGGGGTGAAATTGGGGTTTGTAGGATCTGGTTTTGCAGTGGGTTTTTTGGTGACCAGGGCTTCCATTTCTTTTTCTAGATCACGGTAATGGTAGGCCAATTGAACATCCCTTTCCATCAATCGCAGGGCATCCCGCAGTCTAGATATTTCATCAATTTCACGTTGGGCTTTTATTTTGTAACGTATGGCTTGTTGAATGGACTGGGAAATCAATAAAGAAAGCACACTTAAAATTGTGATGGTGATGAGGACTTCAATCAGGGTGAAGCCCAGCTGTTTTTTTAGCACTGATGCAGAATTATTTTTTTTTCTAGCTGTGAAAGGGAGCCCTTGTGGTGGATTCATCCGCCGCCACCTTTGCTATCGCCGCTGGCGGGGGCGCCGCCGCCACCACCACCCAATGGCAAGGGTCGGTCATAGTCGATAAAGTATGTGGTTACAGAATAAGAAAAAGGCTTTTTTCCGCCTTTGTAAATCACAGTGACTTTAACCTCTTTGATGCTTTTGGAAAGATGTTCAGACATCTGCTGAATCACAGTGATCATCATTTGGTCGGCGCCACCGGCCCTTGAAATCAAACTGCTCGAGAGATCGGGCATAGCAAATTCTTTAGAAACCATTTTCCAAGAGTATTTGGGATATTCAGAGCCAAAATCATCCTCTTGCTCTTCAGGAATAGACTCCAAAGGTTTGTCTTTGTATTCCATTTCAACTTCTTGCATTTTTCTTTGCAGCAAAGAAGCCATCACCGTGGTCAATTGAGTTTTGCGATTGCGCACTTCGGTGGCATTCCAAGAGTGGCTGAGTAAAGCCAAGCCGCCGGACAAGATGATCGCGGCCAGTAAAGTTTCAATCAGAGTAAAGCCTTTTGCAGTTAAAACAGAAGCCTTAGCGCGGCTCCATTTTTTACTCTGAATTCTATAAAACCTCTTCACCTTTGTAGTCCTTTGAGCGATTGCGCCTTTTGCACAATATCAGCTTGACCGGTCAGTGGATTGAAGACAAGGGTCCAAATGATTTTTTTTCTATCGGTGATCTGTAAAGTCGCCGCCTCTACAAAGCCTTCGGGGAAGAAGTGAATATAGCCCATGCCCGATGTGATGGTGCTTTTGCTGTTGACTGTTTCAAGCTCGGCAAAAAATAATCCTTTAGGCAAAGATTTGGGTTTTTTACTTAAGCGTTTGTCCAGTTGAAAATCGGCTGGAGGGGAGTCTTTGTCTGATTTGTCAGATTTATTTTCGTACAGTTTTTCAGTGTCGATGGGTTTGGGGCCCGAGGTGTGCTCGACCCAATAGGTTTGTGGGCTTTGTGGATTATCGCCCATATCCACCGCCAAGCGATAAGTCGAGTTGCTGAGCTTGGCTTGATTGCGGATTTCTTTGGATAAAACCAAAAACTGTCGGACCACGGATTTTATATTGGGATCTTTTTTCATCAATCGTGGCAAACCCAGGGTGGCTATGACCCCAAGGATCACCAAAACCACCAGTATTTCTATTAAGGTGAAACCGCGATCCTTTTGCAATTTATTTTCCTAAATTATTCATCAAGCATAATGTCTGCATTGTAGGCGGTGCCGCCTTCTTTGCCATCTTTACCTAAGCTTTTTAAAGTATACTCACTATCACTGAGTTCATAAACAAAGGCATTTTTCCAAGGGTCATTGATTGCTCTTTGTTTGCTGTAAGCTTCTGGCCCCCAAGATTTGCACTCGCC
Source organism: Pseudobdellovibrionaceae bacterium (assembly GCA_049315665.1). Lineage (GTDB taxonomy): Bacteria > Bdellovibrionota > Bdellovibrionia > Bdellovibrionales > Bdellovibrionaceae > JBMOJS01. The sequence continues at coordinate 18,427 of JBMOJS010000017.1, forward strand.
TAAATCTTTGGTTAAGCCTTCCAAAGTGGTGGGGTAAGCCCCACAGTCGGTGTAATAGCTGCTTAAAGCATTTTGTACTTGAGCCAATTGTATACGTGCTTCTTTGACTTTAGATTTATCTAAAGCACCAACAATACGAGGGCCTATCAAGGCAAAAATACTGCCTAAAATAGCCAAGACAATCATGATCTCGATCAGGGTAAAACCTTTGTTGGATAAAATTTTATATTTTTCTAAATTTTTCATTTGTATATAACCTCGCATATAGTGTTTCAGCTTATTAACGATAGCTTATGGTTTTTGTCTTGTCATCTTAAACGTCGCCGCCCAGATTGGTCATTTCAAACATAGGAATGATAATAGCCAATACAACAATAAAAATAATCCCACCCATCAACACTGTGATAATGGGTGTCATCAAACTGGTTAAAGATTCTAATTTATTTTTAACTTGAAAATCATAGGCATCAGAAACTTGACTGAGCATGTTTTCTAGATCTCCTGTTTTCTCGCCTATGTTGACCATATGAATTACTATCGGTGGAAATTGTCCCGATTTGCGTAAAGGGCCAGCAATACTTTCCCCTTCAGAGATATTGTTTTTTGCATCATCAATGGCTTCAGCGATGACATGATTGTCCACGACATTGCGGACAATCTGTAGTGCGTAAAGCATAGGCACCCCACCATTCAGTAGGGTGGATAAGGTGCGGGTGAATCTAGACACAGCCACCATACGTACAACGGGGCCTATGATCGGAGCTTTTAAAATCAACACGTCCCATTGAATGGCTCCAGTAGGACTTTTGCGCCAGTTCTGAAAAACCAAATAGGTCATAAAAATCAGACCAAAAATCACGTACCAGTAATTGATAAAAACATTGCTGATGCCAATCAAGCCGACTGTGTACCAAGGTAGAATCAACTCGGGCGAGCTTTCAAAGATCTCTACCATTTTAGGAATCACAAAAATAAATAAACCCACTAAGACAAAACTGACAATGACCAACATCAAAATGGGGTAAGTCATAGCCGACCGTACTTTGGCTTGCAGATCGGCTTGGGCTTCGGTGAATTCTGCCAAGCGCATCAAAATCACATCCAAGCTGCCCGACATTTCACCGGCCTCGCACATAGAAATATAAATCGAAGAAAAAATATTGGGGTATTTGGCCAAGGATTTATGTAAAGTAGAGCCTTCATTCACCATATTTTTACAATCCGCCACGGCTTCTGATAAAGTTGGATTTTCGACCTGTTCAGAAATGGCGGTCAAGGCATCCACCAATGGAATATTGGCTTTGATCAAAGTGGCCAGCTGTCGGGTCATCAAAGATAAATCTTTGACCCCAACATTTTTGCCACTGCGCGGACCACTTTTGATTTTTTTAGATTCGGTTTTTTTCTTATCCTGCAATTCAATAACAAAAATGCGATCTTTTTTTAGCTTGGCGCGGGCTGCCCGCAGGTTTTCAGCATCAATGATGCCCTTGGTGTTGTTTCCATCTTTGGTCAGACCTTTGTATTCAAATATAGGCATATTTTAAAGCTACATGGCCTGACACTTCTTGGCCAGTGGGATCCTTTTGTGATAGCGCGGCAAGACTTAGGTCTGGCTGGGTGAGGCTTGGTTGGATTCATAGATATTCATTTTTAGAAAAATCCGCGGGTGGGGCTTTTTTAAATAGTCATGCAAGTCTGAGTAACATCGAACATCTTCACGCATGTCTTTTAGTAGTTGGCCAGCAATGGGTTTCAGATGGAAGTGGTCGAGCGGCAAAGATTTGTTTCGTTCGGGTTATTATTGTAATTCATGTCAAACTACTTTGAGCCGGGTTAATAAGTATTTCTTCTATCCAATAAAAGGATTCACTGGCCCGCCTTGGCCCCATTCTCTGCATGATACCGATAAGAATTATGACTGCGGCAATAAGTTCTTAAGTTTTGTGGGTCATGATTGCCGTCTGCGAACTGCGGCTGCACATGGTCGACACTTAAAAACTTTGTACTTCCACATTGAAGTCCTGTTTTGGGATCTTTAAACTGACAGCACTGATCGCGTTGGAAAATTTGTCTTCGTGCTGCTAATGATGGCGCGGCAGATTTTTCTGCGATTTGATTTTTTACTTGCGCTTTGCTTCGCGCCTGCTGTTCTTTGTTCACCAGCGACTTTGCCAAATGCACCAGGGTTTCTTTCAATCCCCCACCAGTGGCGTTGGACAAAAAATCTTGGGCTTGCTGGATCCAACTCATCTCTTCGGCAGTGAAAGTAAGTTCCACCCGAGCTGAATTATCTTGCTGGACGTGAATGCGAGTTGGCTGCTGGGGTTTGATATCTAAGGCTTTTGCTAAAATTTTTTCCGTTTGCACAACAGATTGATTTTCGATCTGTTGCAAGATCTGACTTTTTTGTTCAGGGCTGACATCCTTGCCCGTTTCTTTGCGGGCCTGGCGGGATAAACTTTGTAATTTAGAAATCTGTGATAAGTTCAAATCCCCAGCTTCAATTTTTTGTGCCACTTGTTGGGATTCATTTTGTGGCAATTGTGCCAACAGTCGTGCAGCATCAATGCGGCGTTGCGCACTAGCCGCAGCATAACCTAAACATGAAACCATATATTCAAAAAAACTGGGATAAGCCATTTGTAAATAAAGCTTGCGTCGGTCTACCTCAGCCAAGTGCCATAAAATATGGGTGGTCAATTTTCTTTCACGTGAAGTGAGCTCTATAAGTTTGCTGTGCAAAATTTCACTATCGAGTTTTTGTAAGACCAAGGGAATAGTGGTGTTGATGGTGTAAGCTGAATGCATAGGTAGACCTCCGTAAAAGTTTTTAGCTAAATATTCAGAATCCAAAATACATTGTTATTGAAAATGACTTCAATTGGGTCTTAGTGTCTGAATTGAGCAGACACTACCACATCTTTTATAATTCAATTTTTAGGGTTTTTTGAAAAAACAAATAAGAATTAATTAGCGCCAAAACACCACTTAAAATCACTGCAAAAGGCTTTTAAATAATCTTTTTTCAGAGTCACACCAAGCTTGGCGTGCTAAATATTTTGTAGCGATATAAACTATTTTAAAGGCATCGTTTGGCCGTCAAGAATTTATTTTTCATAGATGCTAAGTGTTGTAAATAAAGGCTCTTTTTTTTTAAACATTTTGT
>JBMOJS010000227.1:0-4902 GCA_049315665.1 Pseudobdellovibrionaceae bacterium
GAACAGCTGACCCGAGAGCGTGAAGAAAACCAGGCTTTTATGAGCTCTGTGGCCGAGGGCTTAGTCAGTTTAACTAAAGATGAAAAAATATTGTATTTTAATGCGCAATTTGCAGCGCAATTTGTTTCTTCGGAGCTTTTAAAATTAGAAAATGGTTTGTTTCTAAAAGATATATTTCGTTGGCCCGAATTGGTTGCGGCTTTTAAGCAGACTTTGAAAAGTGGGCAGACCCAACGTTTAACGGTTCAACTGAACACACTTTTGGATGAAAAAGCCCGGTTTTTTGCTATTTCTATTGCAGCTTTACGCAAACCAAAGACAGCTGAAATCTATGGTGGCATCGGAATTTTTCATGATATCACCGAACTTAAAAGATCTGAGCAGATCCGGATTGACTTTGTTGGCAATGCCTCCCACGAATTGCGCACGCCGCTGACTTCTTTGAAAGGTTATGTGGAAACTTTAAAAGAGGATTTTCAAGAAAAGAATTTTTCCCATTTTGAAAACTTTCTAAATATTTTATCTACCAATGTGGATCGTTTGATTGATTTAGTGAACGACCTGCTAACCATCAGTTCATTAGAAAGCCATCCAGATTTGCGCTTAGAACTGATTGAGCCCTTGCAATTGACAGAAAATGTAGTCAACGAATTTCAAGCCCTTGCCAATGAAAAAAAACAAATGATTCAGGTGTCAGGCCAAATCCCGGCTTTCAAGGCAGATGCTGGGAAAATAGAACAGATTCTGCGTAATCTTATTTCAAATGCCATTAAATATATTCCTGAATATAAACAAATAACCATTTTATGGGAAGCTTTGCCCGATGCCAGTGTAGTTTTAAAAGTGAAAGACAATGGGCCGGGAATTCCGAAAGAACATCATGATCGCTTATTCGAGCGGTTTTATCGTATTGATAAAGGCAGAGCCCGCGATGCTGGCGGAACTGGATTGGGTTTATCTATCGTTAAACACATTGTGCAAAGTCATAAAGGACAAGTAAAAATGTTCAGCGATCCAGAAAATGGTGGCGGGACAGAATTTATTTGTATATTTCCGCGTATTGCATGAGTGATTTTTTACAAAAGTTCAATGCATTTTATCAAGCATTTTTTTTAGATCGCTGGCCAACGCTTTCTGCATCATTAAATCAAAAATCACTGATGATGAGTCGAAAGAATTATTGGCTAGAAAGCAATCAGAATTCAATTTTTCCAGAGGACTTTCTTTGGTCCCAGTTCGCCAATTTAAAACCAGCTAGCCAGTTTACGCCTCCCGCAAGGAAGGGGGATTTATTAGACAGCTATGTGATGGATCCCGGCAGCGTTTGCGCGGCTTTGGCTTTGAATGTTCAGCCTGGGTATAAAGTTTTGGATGCCTGTGCGGCCCCAGGAGGGAAAGCATTGATTCTTGCTGAGCTTTTGAAAGGACAGGGGCATTTTGCAGTCAATGAATTTTCAAGTGCGCGCCGTGAACGTCTGAAAAAGGTTTTGCAGCAGTATATTCCTAAAGAAATACGTCAAGATCATTTATGGTTGGAAGGTAAAGATGCCAATATTTTAATGATGAAGCAAAAAGACAGCTTTGACCGGATTTTATTGGATGTGCCCTGTTCGGGCGAGACCCATTTGCTAGAAAATAAACAGGCTCAAGCGAAATGGTCCCCAGGTCAGTCAAAAAAGTTGGCTTTGCGGCAATATGCTTTGCTGGCCAATGCTGTGGGGGCTTTAAAAACCGGGGGGCGACTTGTTTATTCTACCTGCAGCTTATCACCTTTAGAAAATGATGGGGTTTTGCATAAAATGAATGAGCGCTTAGGTGATCAGGTGCAAATAAAATCAAAAGATTTTTTTACTGAAATTCGATCGAAGCTGGATATTCAAATACAGCCTGAAGAGACGAAACATGGGGTTGTTTTTTTACCGGATCGTTGTGGGTTTGGTCCGCTGTATTTGGCGGTTGTAGAAAAGCAATCCGGCCCAGGGGCTTCCTAGTCTTATATAGGCCAATCAGGTCCTAAATATTTTTCACATAAACGGTTCTTGTTGGGTAAGCAAATTGCAGTTTTAAATTTTCTGCAATCAGCATAACTTCCAAAAGAATCTTTTGTTGAAGTTGAAGCTCGTCATCCCCCGAAAAGACTTCAACGTGCACGTTGATTAAAATATTTAGGGCCGAGTCGCCGTAACCATTGAAGAAGACATTGATCGAATCTTTTTGCACTTGTGGTAGGGCCATTAACAATTTTTGCACTTGATTGCAAAAATCTTCAATTTGCTGAGGGCTAGAGTCGTAGTGCAGGCCCACATTGTGGCGCAGACGTCGGTAGGGCCTTTCGCCCAAGTTGTCTATTTTTTCTTTAGCCATGACAGAATTTGGAATGGTGATTATGGAATTATAAAAAGTGCGAATTCGGGTCGAACGAAAGCCAATCTCTTCCACCGTGCCTTCAGAATCAGTGACCTTGATCCAATCGCCAATCTTAAATGGACGATCCAATAAAATCGTAATTGAACCAAATAAGTTTGCGGCCGTATCTTGGGCCGCTAAGGCCAAGGCCAAGCCACCTAAACCCAAGCCAGCTAGAATAGACATTACATTAACGCCAAAGTTTTGCACAATAACCAGAACGCCCAAAATAACTACTAAAACTTTTAATGATTTGGTGGCAAAGGTGCCCATTTGACTATCGACCAGATAATCTTTATGGCTGATCCAGGCGTTTAAGGTTTGGCCAAAAGCTTCCACCGCTAAATAAATCAGTTTGATCAAATAATAAGCCCCTAGCGCTTTTACAAACATAGAAAAATATTTATCCATTTTGTCTGGCAGATTTAAGGCATCAAAAACCATCAATTGCAAAGAGCATAAAACAATTCCAGCAAGGGGCCTTTCGATGGGTAGAAAACCTAGGAAGTACCAAAAAGTTTCATTGCGATTTTTATGAAAAACCTGAGACGATAACTTGATTTTTCTGACGATCAATTCTGCAAAAGGTTTTAGCGATAAAAACAAAAGAATAGAGCAGGCTAAGGCTATCCATTCCAATTCGGAAGAATAAAAATAGATTTATTCATAAGAACTAAAAACTCTTCAGAAATAAACTGAGATTTGGTTTCAACAAAGTTCATTTTGACACCTTTAAAAATAGAGCAGCAGTACAGATCCCAAAACAACGCGATACCATCCAAAATATTTAAGGCCGTATTTTGAAAGAATCGAAATGAAAAAACGAATAGCTACCCAAGCTACAAAAAAAGAAATCACAGAACCCAATAGCAAAAACAAGATGGGGTGAGGTTGTTGCCCCCAGGCGGGAAGATGCTCGGTTCCTGCGTGCGGCATAAATAATCTTAAAATTTTATATCCAGCAGCTGCTGCTATTGTGGGCACTGCCAAGAAGAATGAAAACTCTGCCGCTTCTTTTTTATTCATACCCAAAATCAGGCCACCAAATATTGTGGCTCCAGAACGGGAAACCCCGGGAACAATGGCTAAGGATTGAAACAAACCCAGCAGCAGGCAGTCTTTGATTGTTAAATCTTCAACTTTGCGTCCCGCAGTCTGTAAAGGAGCAAAAACCTTATCACAGGCCATCAGCACAAAGCCGCCAATGATCAAGCTCCAGGCAACGATATGAATGGATCCCAACCAGTCATCCACTTTGTTTTTAAGAACAAAACCAATGATTGCCGTGGGGATAAAAGCAAAAGCAATTTTTTTATAAAATAAAAAATTCCAACGAAAACGTTCCGGGTAGGCTGCTAGCACAGCTAGAATTGCTCCGAACTGAATAATCACTTCAAAGTTTTTTACAAAAACATCTTCAGATATTCCCATCAAAGACGAAGCAATAACAAGATGGCCGGTGGAAGAAATAGGTAAATATTCAGTCAGGCCTTCGACAAGGCCGAAAATAATTGTTTGCAATATATCCATGTGGATTTGGATTTTCTGACTTTAGTGTCTGCGATGCAATTGAAGTCATTGTGTGTCAAAAATATTTAAGATTCAGTTAAGATTTTACTATGACGTGTCTAAAATTTAATCATATTATTAAAGCACCACGGAGGGAGTTTTATGAAACGTCTATTAATAGCGGTTTCATTATTTATTTCTCAGCAGGGACTGGCTGAGGAGTTTTTAGTGAAGTATACCGACTCAAGGGCTTTGCAATCTATACTGTTCAAAGCACAGCAAAAAACAGCTACATTTTTAGTCCAAGAAATCAACGAAACTGCAAACCTAGTCAAGGTGGAGGTTCCGGATCGGGTGAGGATCAGTGGTTTACTGAAGTTATGGGCGCAGCCAGGGGTGCAGTATGTGGTGCCCAATTTTAAACTGCACTCTTATCTTTTGCGCAGTTCTGCCTATTCAACACCCGTACATCAAACCACACTGAAAGAACAGTGGGCTATTGGCAAAGTGAATGCCGAAAAAGCTTGGGCTAAAGCCGGCAACAAAGGCAATCGTAAAGTGTTGGTTGCGGTGATAGACACCGGAGCTGATTACAAGCATGAATCTTTAGCTCCAAATATGGTTCCTGGTTATGATTTCAAAGAAAATGACAATGATCCCATGGACAAAACGGGATTCCAAAATCCAGGACATGGCACTCATTGTGCGGGAGCTATTGGCGCCACAGGCTTGATCGAGGGTGGCATTATTGGTTTGGCCCCAGAAATTTCACTAATGCCTTTGCGATTTTTGGGTGAAGATGGGTCTGGGGATTTAAATGCCGCTATCAAGGCCATTGATTATGCCATCGAAAAAGGCGTGCATGTGATATCTGCTTCTTGGGGGGCGACAGTTCCACGTTCAACGGCGGCTCCGTTGTTGGAAGCCATCAAACGCGCGGATGACAAAGGAATTATTTTTGTCTCGGCCGCGGCCAATGATGGAGCA
>JBMOJS010000228.1:0-4902 GCA_049315665.1 Pseudobdellovibrionaceae bacterium
GTGCTGTTTAAAAAAATATTAAGTCCGCATATGAAAATCAAAGCCAGCGGTGGCATTAAAAACACAGCTCAAGCCCTGCAGTTTTTGCAAGCTGGGGCTGACCGCTTAGGAACCAGTTCGGGTGTGCAATTGGTGCAAAATCAACAGTCACAGGAAGGAAGTTACTGATATGCATTTACCTGTGGAGGTTATAAAAAAAAAGCGCAAAGGATTAGCTTTATCTGCTGAAGAGATTCAATTTTTTATTCAGGGCTATACCACAGGGCAAATTCCAGATTATCAGATGTCGGCTTTGTTGATGGCTGTATTTTTTCGCGGCATGACCGTTGAAGAAACCACGTGTCTGACCCAGGCTATGCTGCATTCAGGTGTTGTAGTCCAATGGCCACACTTAAAAAAATTCAAAGTGGATAAGCACAGCACTGGCGGAGTGGGAGATAAAACCAGCTTGATACTTGCTCCGATTGTGGCGGCTTGTGGTTATGCTGTGCCGATGATTTCTGGTCGTGGCTTGGGACATACTGGTGGAACATTAGATAAGTTAGAAAGTATTCCAGGGTTTAATACTCAATTGTCTTTAGAAAAATTCACTGAATTTGTGCAAAATTTTGGTTTGTCTTTTATCGGTCAAACGGCACAGATTTGCCCCGCTGATAAAAAAATATATGCCCTTCGCGATGTCACTGGCACTGTAGAAAGTTTGCCTTTGATTTGCGCAAGCATCATTAGCAAAAAATTAGCAGAAGGAATTGATGGCCTGGTTTTAGATGTTAAATATGGCTCGGGCGCCTTTATGAAATCCACTGCAGAGGCAGAACTTCTGGCTGAAAATTTAAAAGCTTTGGCTGAAAGTAATGGAAAAAAAGTAGTGGCAGTTTTGTCAAATATGAATCAACCCCTTGGGCGTTTTGCCGGCAATGCCCTAGAAGTTCAAGAGTGCGTGTCGATTTTAAAAAATCAAATTCCAGCCAGCAGTGCTGTCTTTTATAATCAAACCCGGGAATTGAGCTTAATTTTATCAGCCCACATGTTAGGTTTAGCTAATAACAAGCCATACACAGAAAATTACCAACTGGCAGAATCAAAACTGTTGAACGGCGAAGCTTACAAAATATTTGAACAGATTGTTTTGGCTCAAGGGGGGCAGCTGTCTAAACTTCCAAGTTGTAAAAAAACTTTGACCGTTTTTGCCAAACAAAAGGGTTTTATAGAGACTTTTGACACAGAAGGCATCGGTGTAGCTTGTATTGTTTTAAAAGCGGGTCGTGCCAAAACCGACGATCGCATTGAACCTACCAGCGGCATTGAATTTCATTCACAAATTGGTGATTTAGTCAGCGAAGATTCTGTCATTTATACTGTGTATTCTGAAAATGAAAATGATCTGCAAGAGGCGCAAAAAATATTAGAGCATTCATTCAAGATTAACTTGCAAAAAATAAATCCTCAGAGTCTGATATACAAAGTGATCAGCTAAAAGGGTGATTTATTAATAGACTCAAAGAATCTTTACAACACATACGCAGCCTTACTTCGACAAAACCCAAAGTCGGAATTATTCTTGGATCTGGCTTGGGTGCTTTTGTTAAAGACATTGATATCGAAGTCACTATCCCATTTAAAGATATTCCCCATTTTATGCCACCCACTGTAGACGGACACTCTGGAAATCTTATTTTTGGCAAATCTGGCAAACAATCTGTAGTTATTTTGCAAGGTCGCAATCACTATTATGAAGGCCACACTATGGAGACCGTGGTCTTTCCAACCCGGGTTTTGGCCTTACTAGGGATTGAAGTTTTGATTTTGACTAACTCTGCCGGTGGCTTTGGCGAAACCATGCAGCCCGGGGATTTTATGATTTTAGAAGATCATATCAATCTGATGGGAAACAACCCGTTGATGGGTCCAAATATCAAAGAATTAGGGCCGCGATTTCCCGATATGACGGAAGCCTATGATAAAAAATTAATTACTTTGATGGAAAACGTATTGCAAAAACAAGGGGCGCGTTTTCACAAAGGTGTTTATTGTGCCGTCAGCGGACCTACTTATGAAACCCCGGCCGAGGTCAGATATTTAAAGTTGATTGGCGGTAAAGCCGTTGGCATGAGCACCGTGCCCGAATCCATTGCGGCCAATCATTTGGGCTTACGAGTGGCCGCCTTAAGTTGCATCACAAATTTGGCAGCTGGATTATCTAACCAAAAACTGTCCCACGATGAAGTGACCGAAACGGCTAAAAAAGTCGAAGTGCAGTTTTGTGGATTTTTACGCGAATTTTTAGATTTGATTTCCTAAGGGTTATTCTCGACATTTTCGTAAGATTTAGGAAAATATCTCCCATCATTGGCAGCTATAAAATAGACACCACCGATTTTTGATTTACTTGAAAAAGTATCTGCATCCACACAAAGTATTTCCAGCGGATGCTTTATTTGCGGTTGTTTAGCGCCATAAATTTTCCTTCTAGCTTGATCCGCATCAACCAGCGAATCGTAAATGGCAACAACATCAATATCAGACCAGTCATCAAAATTTTCAGTGATGACCGATCCAAAAAAAATAATATTTTGTGGCTTAGTTAAAGAAAAAATAAAACCTGCAACTGTGTGCATAAGCTGTTCACGAATTGCAAGGGGAGCTTTGACTAAACTTTGTCGAATTAAATTTTTCACTGACCCAACTTTTGTTGCGCCCACTTCAAGACATTGTTCGCACTTATGTGTGCAAATTCGATATCTTTATCATCGAGTAGGTATTTACCTTCTTCATACATTGTCTGCAATCCTAAGCAACTCGAAGGCGTATTCTTTTTTGTAAATCTTTTCGTTAGGTCCCATGGACCGAATATATGCGACCCAGCCATTTCCGGCAAGAATTGGTTGGAGATAATAATCCAGCGGTTTAAAACAAAGCGACTCCTGACCTATGCTCCCTGAACACGACCACCTGGTTTAAGGCCCGTCCTAAAGCCTAGAACATGTCGGAGAACCATAAACCTCTACCCCAGTCACGGGGCGCTTAAATCAAAGACCTTTAAATCTTTCAATAATCTGAAGCGCTAATAAAATTAGACTTAAGATCATCTTCAAAATCCTAAACAAATTCCGAATAGACCAAAGCGTGTTTGGTTTTTTCTTCATATGTCACCTCTTTGTTAAAAAGGTGGTAGATAATCGATCTGCACCAGCCAGGAGTCACACTGGTCTGGTGCAAATTATATCCCCGCCTATCTATTTAAATATCGAATGCTCAGCATTTGAATGATCCGAAGATTAGACTGCGCTGTTGAACTTATTAACACTTGTTATTTTAACAACCTATTTCAATGGCTTAAGCAAAAGCAGAAATTGTCACATTTTGGCCTAAATGGACCATTTTTCTAAGAAGAATCTCAACTGCTAGTAGTGCTACTTTCTTTTCATAAACAAAAAAGCAACTTCAATTTCGAAGTTTAAAAAACAAAAAGGAGATTTGATTTATGAAAAAAGTGTTTATGATTTTATTAGCCAGCTTAAGTTTACATCAGCCGGCGAAGGCACTGGATGTTGTCACCCTACCTTTTCAAGTAATTGGTGCAATCGCACAAAAAGATATTTATTTTTTTGAGTTTACACGTCTTGATTATATTTTTATTCGTCCCACTATAAATACTTGGGGCGGGGCAGCGCCAAATCCCATTAGCACTAGGCTTTTGGCCATACTGCTTTTACCCCTAGCCCTTCTTCAAGAAGATGGTAGTCAAGTGTTGACCAAAGAAGCTTTGGTGGCTGCGGCCTACACTCCAGATCAAGCGGAAGTTGTGTTGGCTGATATGAATAAATTTATTTCGGCCATTCAATCCGGTCAAATTCAAACCAAAGAACAAACCGCTTCTTTGTTGAATAAACTCAGCCCAGTCACGAAGGATTATTTATCCCGGGCAAAAGCGCAACAACAAGCGCATTAAGATAAAGATATTATTTGCAACAATAGAAATCCATGGATGGATTACTTGATCTTCAAATATATTGGCAATCAATTTTCATCACTAGGCTTGCGATAAAGTAAGTCTAAAATACAGCGAGGTTTTTATGTTTAACTTATTCAAAGGTTTGTATGAGTCTTTTTTAAATTTCATTGGTCATTTATTGCTGATCTTTGGCGGTATGATTTTATTCACCACACCTGTTCAAGCAAAAATATGCGTATTGTCTTTTTTTGAAAATAACTCAAATTATAGCCTAAAAGTGGATGAGGTGTTTAAAAACTATAAAAGTGCAGATGTCTATACCGAAGCCAAAGTGAGCGATATTCTGAACTGCTTTCATTCCCCCCAATATCAAGAGGTAGTCTGGCTGGCCCACGGAACTGTCACTGTGTCGAAGGCTCAATACTCTACTCCGCTAATTCAAGTGCGCTTAAAGAATGGATCTTTGACCAAGCTGCCTTTAGATATCATTTCTTTTAAAAACATCTTACAGCAAATTCAACAAATGGATATTTCACACTTAAAAAAAGTCAGGGTCAGTGTTTGCGGAATGGACTATACTGGCGCCACAATACGATCGCCAGATTTGAATACAATAGAGTCTTCGATGGATATATTGCTAAAATATTTGCATCAAAAAGGTATTTATGTCGAGCTTTCGCCAAAACAAGAATTTGCATCCAACATATTGGATCAGAATGTCACAGAATTAAAACGATGGTGGATGGCAAAAAGCATACCCTATGCAGATCGTTTTAAGTTTAAAGCTTGGCGAACAGAAAAAAACACCTACTGCCAGGAAGACTGGTGGGGCGGCTGTGACCGAACGAAAATGCAATATGTGGTGCCGACCAACGAATGATGACATTGGTTTACGTATTGACTCATAGATAAATGATACTAAGGAGCAGTGAGTTGTAATCCGAAGC
>JBMOJS010000229.1:0-4883 GCA_049315665.1 Pseudobdellovibrionaceae bacterium
AAAGTGTAAACTATGTCTCCGGTATAAAATGTAAACTATGTGTCAGGACGGACAATTTATTAAAGCCAGGCATGCGCATTTATGAAGGCACTGCCGGTAATACTGGCATCGGTCTGGCTACTTTAGCCGCGGGGCGGGGTTATAAGTGTACAATTGTGATGCCCAACAACCAAGCCGCAGAAAAATATCAAACTTTAGAAGCTTTAGGTGCAGATTTACTTAAAGTAGACCCAGTTCCCTTTGCAAACAGCAATCATTTTTATCACACAGCAAAAAATTTAGCTGAAAAAGATCCTCAAGGTTATTGGGCCAATCAATTTGAAAATTTAGCCAATTTTGAAGCTCATTACACAGGTACGGGGCCAGAAATCTGGCAGCAAACCCTAGGAAAAATCGATATATTTGCAGCAGCCAGTGGAACCGGTGGAACTATTGCCGGGGTATCCAATTTTTTACATGCAAAAAACCCACGCTTGGAATCAATACTTATAGATCCAATGGGAAGTGGCTTGTACAGCTGGTTTCATACCGGTGAAATTAAATCCCAGGGATCCAGCGTGACTGAAGGTATTGGAATTATGCGCTTAACAGCCAATATGCAAAAGTCCATCTTAACTGATGCCATTCAAGTCAATGATCAGCAGATGATTTCAATGCTACACTATTTGTCTAAAAAAGAAGGCTTACTTGTAGGGCCCAGCGCCGCTTTAAATGTCTACGGGGCCTATCAATTAGGAATGAAATATCAAAATTCTGGTAAAACTATTGTAACAGTGTTGTGTGACAGTGCTTTACGCTATCAAAGCCGGGTGTTTAATCCATCCTGGTTGGCAGAAAAAAACCTGGTCATTCAAGATATTTAGCTGGGTTTTGCAAAAATTTACAAATCCTAGGCTAATTCAATCAATTCATGTATAGTGCGCCTGATTGGCTTTTATTTTTGAAAGCAATCACAAACACAGGAGTATATATGAAAAGGTTTTTACAACTTTTAATTGCTACCAGTTTAGTATCTGCCGGAGTGTCTGCTTTGGCTCAAACCGCTTTGACCACCGTTCCAGAAAATCCAGCTACAGTTATAAATCCAGAAGACAAACAGGCTAAAATTCAAGAGCTGAAAGAGCATATTGTAAGTCTGGCTCAAAGCTACCAAGGGCAGGGCGATAAGGATTTTTCAAGACAAAAATCTTTAGAAGTTTTGGTGCAACAGCTTTTGCAATTGGCTCCGCAGCCACCAGTGAAAGATCGCTTGAATGTACTTTATGGTGTTTGGAAGCAGGTGTGGGGACCTTACGATTATCGCAATGATCAAAGGGGTGTAGATCCTGAATTGGGTGTGGATGAAATTTATCAAACAGTATTTCCAGGAGGGTATTACTACAATACTTCACCACTATACAAAAATGGCGATCGCAGCAAAGTTCGTATTGGACTTTTGCGTGGCAAGTTTCAATTGAGCGAAGACAATGCTAATTTTTTGAATGTAAGATTCACTAAATATGCGGGTATCAATGGCCGCCCCGATGCAGACACCAACTTGTGGGACTTGGCCCCTTTGGCAGAAGCCGGGACTTTAGAAAATCAAATCACTATCGTACCAACCATTATTGTTAGATTATTTTTTGGTGGTGGCGCTTTGAACGAAATCTATACCGATAAAGATTTAAGAATTCTTTACGGGCAAAGCAGCGATGAGTTCAGAGCTCCTTATTTGTATGTTATGACCAAAGTAAAATAGGCTTGAGAGCCTTCCGAAAACTCTTAAATTCTGCGTTGCTCTATCTAGCCAGAAGTTTTTTGAGTTTTCGAATCAGGGCGCCTAGCAAGGGCAGGCGCTCATAAACCATTTCGCCTAAATCCACATAGTCACGATGATAAACCACTAAGCCTTTATCATTGAATTTCAAATGTGAAAGACCACTGACGTTAAATTCTTGCCCGGCATTCAGGCCCTTCACCGCCAGATGCATTGTCCATGGGGCCGAATAATCACAACCTTCTTGCAGAATATCCGAAAATTCAAAACGAATCGAAATCACTTTGCGATATGCGTGGGTGTAGTATTTTTTTAGGTTGGGCAGTCCTTGAATTTGAGTCACTGGATCTGTAAAAACAACTTTAGGGTCATAAAACTGATCTAAGCGATCCAAGTTTAGCCCGTTAAATCCATTGAAAGTATCTGTAATTTTCTGCTTAAAACTCATATAAAAATCCCCTTACAAACAAAGATTCTGCAAGGGGATTGATCTATTGTCTATCTGTTAGATTGCAGAAAGTTGTTAGATGTAGCATATTGGTCATTTTAATTTTTTAACCAACAAATCTATTTGCTGTCGGCATTTTAAATCTAGCTCATCACTAAAAATATTTTCTTGATCGTTTGAATAACTTGAGTTACCCCAAAGATCAGTTGAACGAGCTGTTTTCTCCTGTTTCCAAAGCACATATTTTACAGTTCCTATTTCAGAGTGGTTGAGTAATTGGGCAAATAAAGTTCCCGAAACAACATTAGTGATATCTACTACGCAAGATAAGGTAGCATATTCAGAAGGCTCTGAACAAAATGAAAAATGATAATCTGAACACTTTAAGATTGCAGCAGCGGGAAGAACAGATTTTTTTATTGTTGAACCAGCTCCTTCTGCGCGGGCTGATACGTTAATAAAACTGCAGCCTATGGCTATAATTGTAGATGCGAGTAACTTTCTCATAAAAACTCCTATTGTTTTGTTTTAGTAAAAAGGAAATTCTTTTTACTTGTTGTGAAAATAGTTTTAGATGGAATTGAATCATTGATATATGCACAGATTTGAACATGTATATGTGTACAAAAGTTTGACAGGTCAAAGGCTTGTCAAAGCCACTAAAATCTGGCGCCTATATTGCAAGATCAAAAGTATGGCAAATGCATATCAACTGACGACATTTAAATTTTTAACTGCTGGATTCAGCTTTGTTTTAATTTTTTTCGTAGGGGTTGTTGCCCAGCCTTTGCCATTAAAAGACAATACTGAAACACTTTTTGCAAAGTTAAGCCAAGAACGGCTGCAAAATATCTTTGAACCCATTCGCTCTCGCTTTCCTGTAGCAGAATTAAGGGATCAAAAGGTATTTTATAAAATGGATACATATTTTGATTCATTGAAAAAGTCTCATTTTGAAACGAATCCAATTCAGCAGTATTTTGAAAATGCTCTGGCTCATATTTTAAAAAACCCTGTCGGGATGGAATTTTATTTATCTTTAAATTGCACGCCAGATTTTGCCTTGCTAGACTTGGGTTTTACAAAAAATGTCATTACCGAATACACAGAAAAATGCATGGTGGCCTATATTGATAGGTATAAAAAAAGGCCAAATTTTATAAATATACAGTCAACAAAGGTTTGGCCAAGACAGATTTATTTTGTATTAGATAAAAAAAACCAGGCACAAATAGACAGCTGGACAACAGCCCATAATGAGACGTTCTTCTTTATTGGTCCCCAGGTCACAGAAAACGACTTTGTTCTGTTTTTATTACATGAATTCGCTATATCTTTTGATGGCAAGTATTCGATATTACCTACTACATATTTTGGATTTGAACAAAAATTAGCCATGGACAGAAATAAGTTAGACGGTGATGCAACGATTGTTATTGATAATCAGTTTAGAACTAAATTTGCAGAGTATATTAAGCGATTTGATATTTCTCGAGAGCCATTGATTAATTTAGCATTCACAGTTATGCGGGCTTACAATTATGAAAGACTCTTTTCTGGCGAAGAAATCAATTCTAGTAATTCTGTGTCTTGCTATAAAAATCTTTATATACAGTCGGAACGACTTTTAAAAATTAAGGATTATATTGATTTTGATGATAAGTCTGTAAAATCCTTATTGGATAAAACATTTCCGATTAAAATTGAAGGTAAAGCTATCAGTCAAAAAGTGGACTGGAATCAAACCAAAAATTTTATTCTGTGGATGGAGAAAAATCCATTATTGATAGAATCGCAAGGCAGCCAAGTTGAATTCTGCGACTATATGCAGACCCCGTTTTTGGCGCCCTATTTATATTCATTCAATTCTAAAGGCCCCCGTCCAAGAACAACGGGTGGTTATGAAGGGGATTAATATATGTTAGTACAAGTAGTGTGTATAGCAATTTCAGCTTCAAGATACGGCTACCCGGTAGTAGCCCCTACATCTAATTGAAAGAATCCTTGAGTTGATTGAATAAGGAATAACTATTGTTCTCTTTCGCAAACACGTGAATTTTTCTTACAATGAAATCCATTAGCTCTTGAGCCAATTTTGCAGGATTGCAAAGCATTATTGAAAGCCTCAAGCTCGGTATTTCCAGTGCCTGCAAACTGACCGTCAAAAGCAGACTCAACAGTGCAATAGTATTTAGAACTAACACTAGCGGGGTTGTCCAAAATTTGTTGAGCATAAGCAATTCTTTCATCAGCATTGTTTAGATTTCTTCCGATAGAACTTCTTAGAAATCCTGGAATCAAGCTTTTGACAGCATTGATTTCGGCCCTTGCTACTTCTAACTGTTTCAATACCTCATGCTGCTGATCAATCGTAATTGCCATTGCAGATTGCAAAAAGCACATCGCTGCTAAAACTGTGATAATCTTTCTCATTTGCGAACTCCTTTGTTTTGGTTTTGACCTATACTAATTTGAGACGCCTATTTACGCCTTTAAAACAAATATTGGTCGGTTTAAAGTCGACACTATTAGAAAAAAGTGGGACTTTCCATGCACAGATTTGAACATTGTTGGTGTCAAGATGTTGTACACAAAGACGTAAAGTGACAGTCTAAGGACCATTGTAAATCGAATTGACTCATATTAGATGTTCCCCAAATTAGGCAAAAATCAGCGAAA
>JBMOJS010000230.1:0-4840 GCA_049315665.1 Pseudobdellovibrionaceae bacterium
GTCGTCTTATCCGCGACGGTTCTGACAGGAGACGATAAAACCATTCCAGGTTACAGTTACACCATGATTCAGGAGCCCTTTTCACCGCTCCGGTAATCGTATCAAGTGTTCCGCCAATCCCCTGGCACACCCTGATGGTCCTGAGTTGTTCCTTTTGTTCGGCCAACCATTTTGTTTCAGCATAAAAACTGATCGGTTGAATTGGGCTGGATTCATTCAGCACCTGGTCTGCAGAGGGAGCGTACACTTGCCCCGTGCTCATAAACACAAATCTGGCTTTAGGAAATTTTTTTACCACAAATTGTGCAAGCTTTTCTGTGGCTTCAACATTGACCGCCATGGACAGATCTTTATTTTCAAGACACTGGGGTACCGAGCTTAAACCCGCAAAATGAAAAACCATATCCACCGCATCCAGTTGGTGGATGAAATCGCGCAAAACAGAAGTTTCAGTTAGATCGCCGGGGTATTCGGTGATCTTGATATTTGAATATTTATCTAAGCAGTGCAAAAAATTTTTTCCTAAAAAACCTTTTGATCCCGTGACTAAAAGATTTTTCATAGGCGCGTGGCTCATTTTTTTCTTTGCGACATAAGGGCTAAATCACTGTCCACCATCATATGCACCAAGTCTTTAAAACTGGTTTTAGGCTCCCAGCCTAGATTTTTTTTAGCTTTGCTGTAATCACCAATCAGCAAATCCACTTCTGCCGGGCGATAAAACTTGGGATCTATTTTGACATACTTTTTCCAGTCCAAATCAGCCCTGGCAAAAGCAAGTTCGACAAATTTTTGCACAGTATGCGTTTCACCCGTAGCAATGACATAGTCTTCTGGGTTTTCTTGCTGCAGCATCAGCCACATGGCTTCGACGTAGTCTCCGGCATAGCCCCAGTCTCTTTGAGATTCTAGATTTCCTAAGCGAAGCTCGCTTGCAAAACCATGTTTGATTTGCGCTACAGTGTGAGTGATTTTGCGTGTAACAAATTCGATCCCGCGTCTTGGGGATTCGTGATTGAAAAGAATTCCGCTGGTGGCAAACATGTTGAAGGATTCACGGTAATTCACAGTGATCCAATGGCCATAAAGTTTAGCTACTCCGTAAGGCGAGCGTGGATAAAAAGAAGTGTCTTCATTTTGTGGTACAGCTTGAACTTTGCCATACATCTCGCTACTGGAAGCTTGATAAACCCGGGCCTTTGGTGCTACTTTTTTTACAGCCTCTAAAACTCTTGTCACCCCCAGAGCGGTAAATTCAGAAGTCAATACCGGTTGATTCCATGAGGTTTGCACAAAGCTTTGGGCTGCTAAATTATAAACCTCATCAGGTTTAGCTGTTTCAATAGCTTCCATCAATGAGCTTTGATCTAAAAGATCCCCAGGCAACAGTTCTATTTTATCTAAAATATGATCAATGCGTTCCACAAAACTAGTGCTTGATCTGCGTGTCAAACCATAGACCTTGTAGTTTTTAGTTAATAAAAATTCTGCCAGGTAAGATCCATCTTGGCCGGTGATTCCGGTAATAAGTGCTTTTTTCATAGTGTTTTAAGCTGCCATTGATGCAAGGCCGATGTCACCAAAAAACTGGTCAATCGGGGCTTTAAACTCGCACGGCCAAGCCATCTTTAAGGGCTGATCTGCTGGCTTTAATAGCGGGGACCAACCCAACAGCCGTTCCAGATAACCAAATAAGCCCTAGATAAAAAAACTCTAGTTTTGAAAATACATCACCGACCACATAAAATCCAAACTGACTTTCAAGCCAGTCCGAAAGCAGAGCAAAAAAAGTGATATTTAAAAAAACTCCGACCAGGATGGCAGAGGTTGTCAGAAGGCTGCTTTCAAATACTAGTAAAGTGGTTAAATGTTTTGGTCCCGCTCCTAGTGAGCGCAGGATGGCCATTTCACGCCGTCTTTCATTCAGTCCCGCTAAAATGGTGCTGACCATCGCAGCTAACCCAACCATAAGCACCATCAGGGAAATGATTTTCAGAACCGTATCGATCTGACTTAAGCCACGCCATAAATCAGACAATGTGGCGCCTGGAATGATCGCCAACAAGGGCTCGGCTGAAAAATTATTGATTGTTCTTTGTAGTCCTAAAGTTTCAATGCGTGTGTTTGTGCGCAGAAAAAAGGCTGTGATAGATCCAACTTTTATATTTTCTTTTGAAAGTTGGTTTTGCGCTGTGGCTGTTGCTTGGGTCGGGGCCGCACCATTCTTCCAGTCTATATGAATGGCTTCCATACCATACAAAGAAATATAAAGGCTTTGATCCAGGGCTGTGCCAGTGGGCTTCATGATCCCTACAACTTTAAAGGGTTTGTCCTTGTGCAGCTGCACCCCTTCGCTGCGGGTGACTCCATGGGCGATGACAATAGGATCACCCATTTTATACTTTAGTTTTTTGTTTACTTCACTGCCAACCACAACATCCCATACATCCAGCGCGGGGCCGCCACTTTCTAGTTCGATTTTTTGGTCACCGCGAAATCTGTAGTGTTCGTAAAAATTTTCATCTGTGGCGACAACACGAAAACCTTTATGGCCGTCGCCTAAAGAATAGGGAATGGTCCAAGAAACCTGGGGACTATTTTTAATGTCTTGATAGCTTTGCCATGAAATATTATTGGAGGCACTTCCCATATTAAATACAGTGTACAAAATCAAATTTAAGGGGCCCGTTCTTGCGCCTACCAGTAAGTCCACTTGACTGACCGCTTGGGTAAAGCCCTGTTCAGCAGCCCGCTTAGTTCTTTCTACAGCCAGCAACAGAGTGACGCTTAAAGAAATTGAAAGCATGGTTAAAATGGCCGATGTGGAGCGATTTTTTAAGGATTTTAAAGCCAACTTTAAAAAAATCATACAACTTCCTGGGGCTTTAGGTGCGCGGCTTTGTTTATATCAAGCAAACTGAGGGATCGATCAAAAAGTTTTTCGAGTGTGCGATCATGACTAACAAACAGCACTGAGGTTTGTTGCTGCTCACACAGAGTAAATAAAAGATGGATGAATTTTTCTCGATGGTCAAAGTCTAGGGCTGAAGTCGGCTCATCGGCTAAAATAAGTTTGGGTTTGCCAATGATGGCCCTTGCAGCTGCCACGCGTTGCTGCTGACCTACCGATAGTTGTGTGACGGGGCTTTTAAGATATTTTTCAATTCCTAAGAAGCGACAAAGATCTTGAGCTGTTTTTTGTTCGTCGTCGATAGCAACTTGATTTCTTTTTTGCGGGCTGAAATACAAGGGCAGAGTGATATTTTCTTCAACATTCAAGTAGGGAATTAAATTGAAACTTTGAAAAATGTAGCCCATATGATCAGATCTAAACTGATCGCGTTCGGCAGAGCTCAAATCTGACAAGTGAGTACCATTTATTTGCAGCTTTCCTGTCTGTGGCAAGTGAATTCCTGCCAAAACCTCTAAAAAAGTGGTTTTACCACAGCCACTGGGGCCGTATAAAAATACTTTCTCTGCCTTTTTTAAAGTAAATCGAGGGATATCTAAGATATCAAAATCCAGAGTGGTGTATTTGAATTTTAGATTTTCAATTTGAATCATTCAGGTTCATTCACTTAAGTTCAACGGTCAGGGGTTTGCTTTTTATCTCTACGGATTTTTGCACATCACCCACTAGGATTGTCACATCCAAATCTTTTAAACCTTTGAACTGAGTAAAATCCAATTTCAAGGCAGTCCCTTTAACATCTTTTTTACAGACAACATTATAGTTAGCTATAAAGTCAGAATGCTGGCCATGATTTTTATGATGATCTTTATTTTTGCAATCTGTTTTTTCAACAACCATATCAATTTTATCTTTTATAAAGGTGCATTCCAAAGATTTATCAAATTGGATCAAAGAAGAAACTTCTTTTTCAAATTTTAAAATTGTATCGCTAAGCTTTTTTTTCTCCCTAGCAGTTTTTGCATCATGTTCAAATCCCAACACACTCTCAGAAGCCGCTTTGAATTCAACCTTCCCTTGCAGTTGGTCAAAGGCCACATTTAGTGTGGCGGCCCCATGCACATGGGCTTCATGGTGGCGGTGCTCGTGCTCATCACAAGCATCGGCTGATACAAAGTTGAGCAATATAACTAGGGATATTATTAGTTTCATAAATGGATACCTTTTCTATTTATTCAAATTTGCAGCACCGATACTGTGTATATAGGCTAAGCATTTAGCAATACGCATTATGTTAATGGGATTTTTAAAAACTTATAAATAAGATGACATTTTAAACTGAGCCTTTTTAAATAGATGTGATTTATATATTTGTTTATAGATAGACCCCATTCCAGGAGAACCAAAATGAAATTTCTATTTTGTGTATTTTACGTCCTGCTTTTTTGCATAACTAGCAAAGCAGACCAACTGGTATTTAAAGCCGACAAGTGGTGTCCTTACAGTTGCACCCCGGGTACATCGGCTCAAGGATATATGGTCGATATCCTTAAAAAAGTATTTAAGGATAAAGGTCATACAGTTGAATACAAAATCATGCCCTGGGCAGAGGCTGTTAAAGAAGCAGAAAGTGGTGCGATCAATGGCATTATTGGGGCTTCTGTTTTTGATTTACCAACGGCGATTCGCACCGAAGAGCCATTGGGCACCAACAATGAATGTTTTTTTGCCAAGGCCGAAAGTTCTTTTGTTTATACTGGGGTAGAATCTTTAAAAGGCAAAAAGATCGGCACCACAAAAGGTTATGTTTATACCGATGCGGTGAATGATTTTCTTAAGGCCAATACGGCGGCTGTCGTAGCCAGCGAGGGGGATTACCCCTTGACTGAAAATCTAAAAAACTTATCCAGTGGAAAAGTGGATGTGGTT
>JBMOJS010000231.1:0-4800 GCA_049315665.1 Pseudobdellovibrionaceae bacterium
CGCGTGTCAGCAAAAGAATATTTAAGTGCCTATGTTGGAACTTACTTAGAAAAAGAAATCCAGCAAGAACAGTGGGTGCGTAAGCTTGAACCCTTTCGTAAATTTCTAGCCATCGCCGCTCAAATGAATGGAAAAATTATTAACCGAGCAAAAATCGCCCGCGAAGTGGGTGTTGATGATGTCACCGTGGCTAATTACTTCGAGATTTTACAAGATACCTTATTGGGCTTTTATTTACCCAGTTTTCATATATCTGTTCGAAAGGCGCAAAGACAATCCCCCAAGTTTTATTTTATTGATTGTGGAATCAAACGCGCCCTGGACCGCACGCTAACTGTAGAACTACTGCCACAAACTTCGGCTTATGGAGACGCTTTTGAGCATTTTATTATTCTAGAATTCGTCAAACAAATATCCTACGGACGACTAGATTGGGAGCTTTCATATTTGCGCACCAAAGATGACCAAGAAATTGATTTAATCATCGATCGACCTGGAAAAAAACGTATTTTTATAGAAATAAAATCTAAAAATAAAGTGACTGCAGAAGATGCTAATGTCCTTGAACGCTTAGGCCACGATGTCGACGCAAAAGCCGAAAAAATACTTTTGTCCCAAGACCCACTTCCACAAAACTTTGGCAGCACCAAGGCTTTGTTTTGGCAGGCCGGCCTGAAGCAGATCTTTGGGATTTAGCCCTTCACCGCTTGCACCATTTGGGTGGTCCACTTTTCAATCTCTGCACAGGCCTTGTCTGGTTCATGACCCCACTTTTCAATCAAAGACACCAAGGCGCTGCCCACAATAACCCCTTCTGCAAGACTGGCCACCTGTTGGGCCTGTTGCGGAGTCGATATACCAAAACCCACAGCAATCGGCTTGGTGATGTGCTTTCGGATGCGCTGTAAATCTTCGGCCAAAGTGTTAACCAGTTCAGTCCGCGCGCCAGTGACGCCGGCGCGGGACACATAGTAAACAAATCCTGTTGATGATTGATTGATCTTTTTAAGACGCTCTTCACTGGTGGTGGGCGAACACAAAAACACCGTCTGCTGCTGATGCTTTTCTAAAATCGGAAGCACGCCATCGGCCTCTTCTGGTGGCAGATCCACAAATAGCACCCCTTGCACGCCGCAAGCTTGGGCTTTTTGCGCAAATTTTTCGACCCCAAATTGCAAAATTAAATTCCAATAGGTAAAGATCAACACCGGGATTTTTAAACCCTGTTCACGCCAGCCCCCAATAGCCACTAAAATCTGCTCCAGATCTATAGGATTTCTTAAGGCTCGTTCTGCGGCTTGAATATTGGTCGGCCCATCGGCAATGGGATCGGTGTAAGGCAAACCCACTTCAATCAAATCGACCCCTGATTTTTGCAAAGACAAGACAAATTTTCCAGTGACGGCAAGACTGGGATCCCCAGCCGTAAGATAAGCAATAAATCGTTTACTGGATTTTGTAACAAACAGATCTGAAATTTTACTGATACTTGATGTGCTATGCATGAGTAGCCCCTTCAGTCTTAGCCAATTTTTCATAGCTTTGAATGATGCCAATATCCTTGTCGCCGCGACCAGAAAGATTGACCAGCAAAATTTTATCTTTCGATAAAGTCGGCGCTAGTTTAATCACTTCAGCCAAAGCATGCGAGCTTTCTAAAGCCGGAATAATGCCTTCGATTTTACAAAGCAAATGGAAAGCCTGTAGGGCCTCTTGATCTGAAGCCGAAGTGTAGCGCACCCGACCCGATTGAAAAAAATCCGCATGCATTGGGCCCACAGCAGGATAATCCAGTCCTGCAGAAATACTGTGGGTCAATAAAGTTTGCCCTGCCCCATCTTGCAATACATAAGTGTAAGTGCCTTGTAAAACTCCAGGCACACCGCCAGAAAAGCGGGCCGCATGCAAACCCGGAGTGATGCTTTCACCACCGGCTTCTACACCCACCAATTGAATTTTTTCATCGGCTAAAAATTCTGTAAAAATACCAATGGCGTTGCTACCCCCACCCACACAGGCCACCACCACATCGGGATTTTTTTGGGTCTGCGCCAGCAACTGTTGCCTAGCTTCACGGCCAATCACCTGTTGAAAAAAACTAACAATGGCTGGATAGGGGTGAGGCCCCAAGGCCGAACCAATCAAATAATAACTATTGTGAATATTCGTCACCCAATCGCGCATGGCTTCGCTGGTGGCATCTTTTAAAGTTTTTTGTCCGTAATTCACTGCCCTTACTTCGGCCCCCAACAAACGCATGCGGTAAACATTCAAGGCCTGTCTTTCCATGTCGACTGCGCCCATATAAATCACACACTGCAAACCCATTTTAGCCGCCACTGTGGCGGTAGCGACGCCGTGTTGACCCGCCCCGGTTTCGGCAATGATTCGTGTCTTGCCCATTTTTTTGGCCAGTAAAATCTGCCCCATGGAATTGTTGATTTTATGCGCCCCGGTGTGGGCCAAATCTTCGCGCTTCAAATAAATCTGCGCCCCACCCAAGTGCTCCGTTAAACGCGAAGCCCAAGTCAAAGCCGTGGGACGTCCGACAAAATTTTGCCATTGCTGATTCAACTCTTGCAAAAACTTTTCATCGTGAACACAAGATTCAAAGGCTTCGGCCAATTCTTGCAGCGGAGCAAACAGAGTGTCGGGCACATACCTTCCACCAAACAAGCCATAGCGGCCATTTTTGTTTGTCTGATCTACGCTCCACTGTTCTTTTAAATCCATTTTATTAGTTTCCTTTTTATAATGCTGCAAATAGCTTTTTCAATTTAGATGAACTTTTCACCCCAGGACTGTCTTCAACTCCGCTAGACACATCCACTGCCCATGGTTGAACTTCCGTCACCGCTGCTAAAATATTTTCTGCATCCAAGCCGCCAGACAATATCAAGGGTTTGATATTCAAGCTTGCGGCCTGTCCCCAATCCACTGTCACCCCTGTGCCACCAAACTGTTCCACCATCTGATTGTTTTCACTGTGCTTCACTTTAGAATCCAGCAAAGGCAAAATATCAGTCACCGCTTCTTGATATTTTTTAAATTCCGATAAATTTTCTATAGACAGGGCTTTAATAAAAACAGCAGGTTTTTTGAATGCATACAACTGATTATACAATTCTTTGCAGTAATCTGGATCTTCAGATCCATGCAATTGCACGCCATCCAGCTTTAGTTTCTGGTACAAATGTAAAATCTGCTCCACAGAGTGATCAGCAAATACCCCCACAGCCAAAGATTTTTTATCAGAACCCAATGACAATAATATTTTTTGCACTTGATCTTCGCTGACACAACGTGGGCTGCGCGAAACAAAAATAAAACCCAAAGCCCAAGCCGCTAGTTCACTTGCTAGCTGAGCATCTTCGGGTCGGGTCAAACCACAGATTTTTATTTTCATATCAACTGTCCTGCGGCTTTTGCGATAGTTTTTCACTGGCGTCTAATAAGTTTTTTAAAGCCAGTCCTGGTGATGCAAAAAGACCCTTTTGCGCCGCTTTCATAAATGAACTGCCAATCAAAAAACCATCCACAGCCGAATTCACCTTTAACTGGCATAAGTCTTCGGCATAATTCAAACCACTTTCGCTGATAAGGTAGGTTTTTTTGGCTGACCAAGTTTTCCACAAAGCCATCAATCTGCGGCTGGTTTCTAAACTGATCTGCAAAGTTTTTAAATTGCGATTGTTAATGCCCAATATTTTAGGCTGAAGTTTATAAGCTATAGCCAGTTCTGCTTCGTCATGAACTTCCACCAAAACCGACAAGCCTATGGAGGTGGCTAAATCATAAAATCGTTTTAATTTCTCTTCTTCCAATAAAGCCACGATCAAAAGCACACAGTCGGCGCCGCAAATACGAGCCTGATAGATTTGTGCTTCATCAATAACAAAATCCTTCATCAATAAACGAGCTTGGGGAAAGTGCTCGCGAATGGACTGCAAAAACAAATCACTGCCAGAAAAAAAATCAGGCTCGGTCAATACAGAAATGGCTGCACACTGATTTTGCAAATAGCTTTCTGCCAACTGCACAGGGTTTAAGTCCCCAGAATACAACCGACCTTCCGATGGACTGGCCAACTTGACTTCAGCAATCACTGGAAATTTTTGTGAAGCAAATTGGTCGACAAAATCCCATGGGGTCCTTGATGCCAGGGCCATTTCTTGCAGCTCAACCAATGATTTTTTTTTCAATAAATGATCCACACGAACCCGGGTCAAATCTGCTATTTTAGACAATACGCTCATCACTTCCCCTGTGCTTCAAACTGACGCAATTTTTGCAGCAACAAGGTCACTTTGTTTTGCTGTAAGGTTTTTTCTATTTTTTCCTTGGACGAAGCCCAGTCCCGGTCGGCGCCAAAGATCACTAAGGCCGCTGCGGCGTTCATCACCACCACATCCCTGGGGGCTCCCTTTTGGCCAGAAAAAATATCTTCAATGATTTTTGCATTCATCTTTGCATCACCACCACGGACGGATTTAAAAAAATCTTCATGGGACAGCGAAGACAAACCAAAGTCTTCCGCGGTTAAAGAGTACTCCAAATGCAAATTTTTGGCTCCGACTTGGCTATGACTGACTTCGCTGACCCAGGTTGTTCCAGCCAAGCTGAATTCGTCCAAACCATTTTCAGCATGCACCACCAAAGCCCTTTGAGTTTTTAAATTTTGCAAGGTTTTTGCCACGACGTTCATTCGTGGGCGACCGTAAACACCAATCAGTTGATGTTGCACTTGGGCTGGATTCAACAAAGGTCTCGCCATATTGGAAGTCCATCGTCACATCACGT
>JBMOJS010000232.1:0-4786 GCA_049315665.1 Pseudobdellovibrionaceae bacterium
TGACTGCAGCTGTACAAAAAAACAATTTTTATGGCGTGCAATTTCATCCCGAAAAATCCAGTTCTGCTGGCGAAAAAATTTTAAAAAACTTTTTGGAGATTGTGTGATTTTAATTCCTGCTATTGACCTATCTGAAAGTAAAGTGGTTCGTCTAAAAAAAGGAGCTTTTGCTGATAAAACTTTCTATCCGCAAAATCCTAATGAGCTGATTCAAAATTATATTCAAGCCGGCAGCCAATGGATTCACTTGGTGGATTTGGATGGGGCCCAAAAACCAGAAAACCATCAACATGATTTTATTAATAATCTTGTCCAAGAAAAAAAGGCTCACTTTCAGGTCGGCGGCGGTCTGCGCACCAAAGAACAGATTGAAAAGATTTTAGCAACGGATTTACAAAGGGTTGTTCTGAGTAGTTTTGTATTTGAAAAAAATCAGGACTTTAAATTTTTAGTTAAAAAATATGGGTCTCAGCGTTTTTGTGTTGCTTTGGATATAAAACTCAATGAAAACAACCAACCAGAAATTTTTTTAAAAGGCTGGCAAGAAAAATCCCCAGCTTCTTTCAATCTAGCTTTGTCTGAGCTGGTTGAACTAGGTATTGAATGGATTTTATGTACGGATATTGACCGCGATGGATTACTGCAGGGGCCTAACTTTCAACTTTACAAAGATTTACAAGTTTTACAGCCCCAAGTAAATTGGATTGCTTCTGGTGGTGTTCGCCATATTCAAGATGTTGTTGATTTAGCAAAAATGAACATCGCTGCTCGTGTGGTGGGTAAGGCTTTATTAGAAAATTTAGTAACTATGGATCAGCTGAAAGATTTTAATAAAGGTATTTATGCTAGCTAAAAGAATTATACCCTGCCTGGATGTTAAAGATGGATGGGTGGTTAAAGGCGTTCGCTTTAAAGACCACGTGGTTCAAGGTGAAATAGAAAAATTGGCCCAGTTGTATTCAGATCAAGGCGCCGATGAGTTGGTTTTTTATGACATCACAGCCAGCAGTGAAAATAGAGTTGTCGACAAAAGCTGGGTTGGTAAAGTCGCATCTTTGATCAATATCCCCTTTTGTGTGGCTGGAGGTATACGCAGTGTAGAAGAAGCTCGGGTTATCTTAAACTCTGGAGCCGATAAAATTTCAATCAATAGCCCCGCTTTAGAAAATCCATTGATCATTGAAAAATTAGTTCATGAATTTGGCAGTCAATGTGTTGTTGTCGGTATAGATAGTTATGGCGATGACCAAGACTATTGGGTGATGCAGTACACAGGCAGTGAGAAAACGATTTTAAACACCAAAAGAAAAACTACCGACTGGGTCAAAGAAGTTCAATCCCGCGGAGCCGGTGAAATTGTTTTGAACTGCATGAATCAAGATGGTGTACGCAAAGGTTATGATTTGGATCAATTGATAAGAATCAATGATCTATGTCAAGTGCCCTTGATCGCTTCGGGTGGGGCCGGAGCGCCTGAACATTTTAAGGATGTTTTTACCAAGGCTCATGTCAGCGGAGCATTAGCTGCATCGGTATTTCATTCTCAACAAATTCAAATTCCTGATTTAAAAAAATATTTAAAGTTGCATCAGATCGAGGTTCGTTTATGACAGCACAAGATATTATCCAAAAGATCAACTGGAAAAAAGTGGGTGATCTTGTACCTGTCGTTGTGCAAGACGATATCAGTGCCGAAGTTTTAATGTTGGGTTATATGAATCCTTTAGCCATAGAAACCACATTTTTAACAGGCAAAGTGACTTTTTGGAGTCGCACTAAAAATGCACTGTGGACCAAAGGTGAAACTTCAGGAAATTTTTTAAAATTTGTTTCAACCCATTTGGACTGCGACCAAGATACTCTGTTGGTTATGGCCGTCCCAGACGGTCCCACTTGTCATCGTAATACCTTTTCTTGCTTTTCTTCTGATAGCAGAACCAAAGAACATATTCCCTTTTTAAATTCTTTGATCGATTTGATCAAAGAACGTAAAGCCGGTAGCAATGAAAAATCTTATGTTAGTACTTTATTAAAAAAACCAGATTTAAAAGTTCTGCAAAAGGTCGGCGAAGAAGCTGTTGAATTTATTTTAGCGGCCACGGACACCGACACCACAGAAACTTTGAGCGAAGCGGCTGATTTATTATTTCATTTTTTAGTGGCCCTAGAGAAAAAAAATCTATCCTACACCCAGGTGATTGAAGTTTTGCGCCAACGACATCACAAGGCTTAAAACCAAATTTATGAGAATTATTTTCTACCCTGAAAGACAAATGGATAGGTGACTACGGTCGACAATCTGTTTGCTGCTTGTGGAAAAATTATTCCCTTCACAACATCAGTAATACAGTTTTCCAAGGATGGAATATTTAAAGAAGAAGCTTTGATAGCTATTGTGTCGACTTTACCATCAGGGTTGATTTGCCATTTTAATACAACACGTCCTTCAAGTTCTTTTTTGCTCATCAAAGCAGTTTCATAACAATTTGTAATAGCTCTTTTATTTTCTTTCAACGCCGCTCGTACAGCTTCCTTATCAAGCCCCCCTGCAACATCCATGGATCCGCTTTCAGAACCTAAATTTTTATCCCCACGCCCAGCCCCTGCGCCTTCTAGACCACTGAGTTGAGTGCCTGATGAGAATTTACTTGTGCCCTTTCCGACGGCTAGGGCACCGACTGAATTTTTATCTATGGCTTGCGAGTTTTGTAAAGTGGTCGAGGCTGCAGCTAAACCATTGTCTGCTCCATCTCCGCCCCCTTTTTTTCCACTACCAAGTACGCCGGCTGGAGGCTGACTAACAACAAATCCAGAATCTCCGGTGGCCACTTCTGAAACAACCCCTTTATTCAAAGCGAGCTCTGCACTGACCGTTTGGTTTGACTTCTTTCCACCCTTAAGTTTTGCCAATAAACCCAAAGTATTGACATCTTTGACTGGGGCAGGATTATTTAATCCAGCTTTATTTTTAATGGATTTTTCTGAATTTTTTAATGACGGAGCAGCTGCTACTTTGTCTTTTTTTGACTCATTTTGAATTTGAATCTCTTCTTTAATTTTTTCTTGCGGTTTTTCTATGGGTTTATCGACAATGTCATTTTTTATAACATCTACAGATGGAGGGGGGGCCACTTCTTGCAAAACTGGCTGTGAAACTTCGACAGTTGCAATTCTTTCTGGAGGCAAAGGCGGTTCAGAAATAGGGGCGGGCAAATTACCCATCCAAAATCCAAATACAGTGGCAATAATTGCAACGAATAAAAAACTTTGCAGAATTGGATCTTTGAGCCAAAGAAATTTTTCAGGCGTGATTTCGACAAATGGCACTAGTCGAAGATAAAAAGAAAAGTCTTTACTATTGATAGAAATAAAGTCCGACGACTTCATATCTATTTTTTTCGATTTATTTTTAAAATTATCTGTTAAATCATCATTTCTGTTAAAAATTTCAAAATCTGAATTTTCGTTTTTATTTTCTATAATAGGCAGTCCGTTATTCATTTCAGACCAAAAAATATTTATTAATGGAAGATGGGGGAATGGCCTGTTCATCAAATGAATGTCTTGTTTCTGCAGATGTCTAATGTTAACTACTCTTTCTACATCTTTTCGAAAATACACAATCTCTAGACAAGATACTGCGCCAAATCGAATCACTTCATTGGCATTTAATTCATCTATTGTTCGTTTTAAAATTCCTTTACGTAAATTGGATTGTGCCAATTCGTCTTCGACTATTTTAAACTCTATATCTTCAACCAATACCGCATTTTTGGATAGGACAAGACCTTCACCAGACGACTTATTTTTTGAGTTTTTGCTGCTTTTTGATAAATCTAAAATAGTCCAAAAGCCAACTTCAGCATTAAATTCACCTTCCCCAATCCATTCTAGCAAAAAGTGAACAGGCTCAATACCTTTATTTCTGACAACCACTTCACAACTGGGAGAGCGACCTAATAAATTAGATCTACGGTCTGGCCGAAAGCGAGCGAGTTCCTTTTCTTTTCTAGAAATAACAATTGTTTTCATTTTACTTCTTTGTTTTGAAAAATTTATTACGGCTTTTTCTATCTACTTCTAAATAATCATTAAAATTTTCACGTAAAAACAAAACGGAATCAAATTTTATTTGCTCTGCTGAAATTTGTAAAAACAAATCGGCCTTTTTTCGTTCGCCTTCTATCACTTCACCTTCAAAATCTAAAACTTGTGAACTTTTTGGCTGTGGTGTTTTAACAGTTTCGAACTGCTGAGCAAATGCAAAAGCGTTATAAAAGAATGTCATTAATACAAATATTAATTTCATAAATAGGCCTCTTTCCACTTATCAATTAATTCTTGTTGTCCAGCTGCTTTAAATTCAGCTAAAATAAGGTCTCTAATTGGCTGAGTATTAGCCATTTTTATTAGCAAAAAAGATCGTGTTTTATAAAAATCCTTAGGGGACAAGTTCTTTTTTTCTACTTGTACATCTAAATAAATAAATGCAGCAGATGATGAAACATTATCGAATAAATTCAGTGCCTTTTTAGTAAAAGCATTGTCGGGCAATTTCCATTTCTCGATGGCAATTTCTAATAAAGAGTTTTGTTTCTTAGTTTCTTCGTCATTTTTGTATTTATTTTCTATATCAGTTCTTAGTTTCGCAAAATCTAAGGATTGAGTTTCATATTCTTTGGAAAGTTCTTTAAGGCCAATTTGATACTCTTGCTGTTGAGGATCAGAAAGCCCCGTTGGCAGAGGAGACTTATCTATGACTTCTGCAGTTTTCTTTTCAGCAATT
>JBMOJS010000018.1:0-21028 GCA_049315665.1 Pseudobdellovibrionaceae bacterium
ATTGGCGAAGCCGCTGATGGTAAAAATATAACTGAAGCGCAAATGATTTTAAATCATAAAGCTGCGATTGAGTTTCTAATTGATTCGGCAGAAGAAATCAATTTTGACCGACTAACGATATGTAATATTCATGCTCTACTATCAGATAATTTACTTGGGGACCCAAGTGCTACTGGTAAAGTTCGAGAAAGAACAGTGCAAATATCAGGAAGTACATATCTACCAATTGATAATCCACATCTTTTGGGTGAAATGTTTGAACTCTTTTTGAAGAAAACAAAACAGATAGAAAATCCATTCGAACAATCTTTTTTTACTTTGGTACACTTACCGTACTTACAGCCTTTTGAGGACGTGAATAAAAGAACATCGAGGTTAACTGCAAACATATCTTTTATAAAAGAAAATGTGAAACCACTGACTTTTGTTGATGTCGACCAAGACACTTATTTAAAAGCTCTCCTCGGTATTTATGAGAAAAATGATGTGTCCTTGTTTCGTGATCTATATATGTGGTCTTATAAAAGATCGACTCAGAGATATTCAGCAATTCAACAGTCCTTGGGCGAGCCTAATTTGCTGAAATTAAAGTTCAGATCCAAAATTCAGGATATAATTCAGACTATCGTTAAGGGTAAAACGCCAGGCAAACACGTTTCGCATAGGCTCTCAAGTTTCGTTGAAAAATTAAAGCTCAATCCCGATGATGCAAAAAAAATACTTGAAATTATAGAGCTAGAGATCACCAGTTTGCATGAGGGAAATATTGCCAGATACCAAATCCGTCCAAACGAGTTTAAAGCTTGGACGAAGTTAAAATAATTTTGGCCTAATTTTAATATTCACCATCATCAAGCCGACACCACAGCCATCGAATAACGGTGCTCGTTAAGACTGAGTAATTCGGACTTTGCAGCCTCTTTTAAAAGCCCCTCTTAATACAAGCTACTTCCGCTGCGGAAGTAGTGAGCCGTTAAGCCACTAAGCGGCCATCGATTTGTTTCTTTTACCATCGCGCTTGTTAGTGCTGGATTTTCTGCCAGAAGCTGTATTTGGCTGTTCTGATTTTTCAAAAACCACGGCAAACACTTCATCCAAATTATCCGCTAAAATAAAATTGATTTTATCTTTAAATACTTTTGGTATATCAGATAAATCTTTTTTATTGGCAAATGGAATAACGATATTGGTGATTCCTAAATTCAAAGCCGCCAAACATTTTTCGCGTATACCGCCTACGGGAAGCACTCTACCTTGCAAAGTCACTTCGCCAGTCATGGCTATGTCATGACGAATAGGAGTGCCGGTCATAATGCTGACCATGGCCGTTGTTAAAGTGATCCCGGCAGAAGGCCCATCTTTAGGGATAGCTCCCGCTGGTAAATGTATATGAATATCGTATTTATCAAAAAAATCATCAGGGATAGACAATTCTTCCATATGGGCTTTAGCGTAGGACATGGCTGCATGGGCGGATTCTTTCATCACGTCACCCAATTGACCGGTAAGGACTAATCCACCTTTACCCTTCATTTTTAAAGCTTCCACCATCAAAACTTCACCACCAGCTTGAGTCCAAGCTAAACCCTGCACTATACCTACTTGTGAATCTTTGATTTTATCATCGCGCATGAATTTAGGTGGACCCAAGAGTTCTGACACCGTAATTTCATTCACTTCGACGAATTGAGCTTCTTCAGAAACCACCATTTTTGCTACTTTACGACAAATAGATCCTATTTCACGCTCTAAGTTTCTTAAGCCCGCTTCGCGAGTGTATCCGGCTATCAAGGCCTTCATCCCTTCAGAAGTAAAACGAATATTTTTATCAGTAATACCATTTTGTTCGATCTGTCTTTGCACCAAGTGCTTTTGCGAAATCAATAATTTATCATTTTCTGTGTAGCCTGGAATATTGATCAATTCCATACGATCGCGTAAAGCTGGTGGAATGTTTTCAACCACATTCGCTGTTGCAATAAATAAGGCATTGGATAAATCAAAATCCACATTCAAATAATTGTCCCTGAAAGTCGCATTTTGTTCAGGATCCAAAACCTCTAACATCGCTGCCGATGGATCACCACGAAAGTCCGAACCCAATTTATCAATTTCATCCAACACAATAACCGGATTGTTGGTTTTTACTTGGCGCAAAGCTTGAACCACTTTACCTGGCATAGCGCCAACATAAGTTCTACGGTGACCACGAATTTCAGCTTCGTCTTTAACTCCACCCAAGGCAATTCTAAAATATTCACGTCCCATAGATCTTGCTATGGATTTTCCTAAAGAGGTTTTTCCCACTCCAGGGGGGCCAGCAAAACACAAAATCGGACCCTTCATATTGGATTTTAATTTTCTAACTGATAAAAATTCTAAAACGCGATCTTTAGCTTTTTGTAAATCATAATGATCTTCATCTAAAATTTCTTTGGCTCTTTTAATATCTAAAATATCTTCGGTCTTACGACTCCAAGGCAAATCCACCAGCCAATCTAAATAGGTTCGCACCATCGTCGCTTCACTAGCATCCGGATGCATTCTTTCTAATCTAGACAATTGCTTCATGGCTTCGGTTTCTACAGCCTGAGGCATTTTTGCATTCATTACTTTTTGTTTTAAATCATCCATTTCTTCCGATTTAGAATCCGCTTCACCCAATTCATTTTTGATAGCTTTCATTTGCTCACGCAAAAAATATTCTCTTTGCGATTTAGACATTTCATCACGATTATTGGTGCGGATTTTTTGCTGCATTTGCATGACATCAAATTCTGCAGCTAAAAGTTGGTTTACAAATTTAAGTCTTTCTAATGTATCTTGAGTTTCTAATACTTTTTGAGCGTCTTGAACTTTCACGCCTAAATTGCTTGTGATCAAATCTGCAATGCGACCCGGATCATTGACGTCATCCAAAACCAATAAAATATCTGGTGACAAGGGTCGCCCCAAAGCAATGATTTTTTCGATATTTTCTTTGGCCGTTCTAACTAAAGCCTCAGACTCTGTCGGATTTGCTATTGGTAGATCCAATAGTTTTTCCGAAGCAACTTCAAACCAAGGTTGAGTTTTAGAAAATTCTTTTATTTTTCCTTTTGCCACACCTTGAATCAATATTTTGACTCGGCCATCAGAAAGCTTACGCATTCTCATGATCATCGCAATGGTGCCTGTTTTGTAGATAGCTTCGGGAGCTGGATTGTCCTCCGTAATGTCTTTTTGTGACGCCAAAAAGATCAATCTGTTTTTAGCCAAAGCTTCTTCAACTGCACGAATTGAAGATTCACGGCCAACAAACAAGGGTATGATCATATAAGGAAACACCACAATGTCTCTGACGGGTAAAAGGGGCAATGATTGGGGAATTTCTAATGTTTTATCGTCAAAACTCATACAGCTCCTCCGCATGGGCGGCAATAATGTGTACAAGCTTTGTCGGTGATATTTTAAAAAGTCTTTATTGAACTTTAGATAATATGAAAAAATTAGACCGACATCCGTGTCGGCTATTGAATAGTCTTAATACCTTCGTGCTCTTCCATGCAATGAATGCACAAAGAAGTGAAAGGTCTTGCCTGCAAACGTCTAGCCCCGATCTGCGCTTCGCAGGACTCGCACTGGCCATAAGTCTTTTCAGCAATTTTTCCTAATGCTTTTTCAATTTGAAAAAGGATCTGACGATCCCTTTCAAAAAGATGAATAGAGATATTTTTACTGCCCTCTTGAGAAGCCGCTTCGGCTTCATCTGTAACATCGTTAGCAGATGACTGCTCTTGCTTGAACTCAAGAGTTTTATTTAAAATCTCACTTTTCATAGCTAATAGCGAATCTTTCAAAGACAATAAATCGCTCTCAGTTATATCATTCATATCTGAACTATTTATGCTTTCGATCTTCATTTTATTTAAGCCTCGTTCCTTCATCACTCCCCCCGAAAAGATGATTGATGGCTTACAGAAACACAGAAAAATGCATATTACGGGGGAATTTTTTGCAGTCACCAAAAATGCAGCGTGTGATTACAATTCTAGCATTTAACGCGCAAATTTTCGATTCATCGCTTCACGAATTTCTGCGCCTTCAATACTTAACCTTGTCCATGGCAATGCGCGCAATCTATCTATCTCGATCATTTCTTCAGTCTCTTCACAAATGCCATAGCTGCCATCGGCAATTTTTGCTAAGGCCATTTCAATTTCTAAAAGCTGCGTGCGCATTCTTTCTTGGCCAATTAAAAAAGTATTTTCTTGCAACAAGGCCACGGCTTGATCAATTTCATCACCAGATCGATCCTCAAGGATAAGATTTTTTTCAGAGGCTTTGGCGCGATTTAATAAATCTTGCTTCAATTGAAGTAATTTTTTTCGACATTCCAAGATAAGTGTTGGATGCAAAGACGATTTCATCACTCCCCCCTCTGTATAACAAAACTTCTGAACTGAAGTTTTGTTGTGAGGGTATAGACGTTGGCTGCCTTGTTAGTGGTTAAAGTGATTTAAAAAATTCTTGGGATTTTAGCTTTTTTCTAAAACCTTGACCAAGGTCTTAAGGTCCATAATTTCTTCTCTTAGCAACATAATCTGTTCTTCTTTTTCATGAAGAATCTGTGAGTAAGCTTTTTTTAGTTCTGTCATAAGATTATTTACTACTTGCAAGACATCTTGTTGATTCAATTGGGAGGTGCGGGCTTCCAAGGTTTCTTGAGTTTCTTTTTTCATCATGGAACTCTTTTCTGACCCGGCCAAAGAACCCATCAATTTCGGATCGCTTTTTGGGGAGGGGCGATGTTCTTGTTGATGGGTTCTTGGATGGTCTACTTCGTCCAATATATAGTACTTACCATCTTCTAGCCGGTATGTGATATCATCCGCTTTTATTTTGCGGCGCAAAGTGCTCACACTGACTTTGCGTCTCGTTGAGTAGTCAGTCAGTGACAACCACGAACCTAAACTCATTTTTTCTCCTTCAGTCGTCATAAGCATCTCACTCTGACTACTCAACACTAGCACAGGCTCCCCTTCTGTCAAACCTGGGTCGTCATAATCTCGACTTAGATCTGGATATTCATGAATAGTCATGTGAATATTCATTATGGTTACAAAATACGCTCACAAAAAGAAAATTTCTTTGGTTTTAAGTGGTGGCGGTATTAAAGCGGCGGCCTTTCATATTGGCGTGTGCCTGGCCTTGAAAGAAAAGGGCTTTCGTTTTGCCGGAGGCTCAGCAGAAATGGTCAAACATCAATTTTCAGATGACTGGCCATTAACAATTCGCCAATACGTGGGCTCTAGCGCTGGGGCCTTCATTGCTAGCATTCTAGCTTCTGGCTATGACGCTGAATCTTTGGTCAACGCCTTTCAAGTGGGTATTGGCGACGTCCCCATGTTTGACAATAAGGATTTACAATCCCTAAAGCCCATCACCTACAGTGATATGTTTAATTTAGATGCCCCTGGCTTGGCACAATTCATTCCAGATTTCTTTTTTAAAAAATCTTTATTTTCCGGTGGGCTGGAAGCCCTGCTAAAAAAAGGCTTGAAGGTGAATTCACTTTTCTCGACCAAAGGCCTGGAAAAATATTTGCGCAAGGACGCATTGATTTACAATGACTTTTTTAAATTAGGTGTTGAGTTATATATTGTAGCCACACAATTGAATCACACCAGAAAAGCTTTGTTTTCCGCTTATCCCGAAACCTACAAAACCAATTCAACCTATTTTATTAATTATGCCAGCATCAGTGAAGCTGTAGCCTGTTCGGCTTCACTTCCCCCAGTTTTTTCACCTTACGGATTGAAAACCCCCGAAGGACAAGAGATTTATTTCTATGACGGTGAAATTCGTGAAACTTTATCAACCCATGTGGCAACGGATCATGGTGCAGATTTAGTTATTGCATCCCATTCTGTGCAGCCCTATCACTTCACCAAAGAGGTCGGCAGTCTGCATAAATTTGGTTTTCCGGTGATTCTAAACCAAGCTTTGTACCAGGTTATTGAACAAAAAATAGAAAAACAGAAGATGAATCAAATTCAATACCGGCAACTGTACCAGGACGTTTCGTTTTATTGTCAAAAACATCAGATCCCTGAAAACGAGAAACAAGACTTGTTAGGTTTAGTGCAAAAAAACCTAAACTATAAACACGATGCCGATTATATTTTTATTCACCCATCGCCACAAAATTATGAAATGTTTTTTGCGGACCACTTTAGTTTAAATCCAAAAATTCTTTTTAATATTGTCCGCGCCGGCTTCAAGGCGACCTTAACCGCCTTGAAGCAATAGTGCTTACAATCCTTGCTCTAGGGCGTTGAATAGTGGCCCCGACATCAACCCAAATAACAAAATAACCACAGCGCTGACAATAGCAACTATGGTTGTACCCCTGTGTGATCGAACAGCGATATCATTTTTGCCCTCGATCATATACATCAACACAATCGGTCTTAGATAGTAATAAACACTGATGACCGAATTGATCACACCCCAAATGGCCAACCACAGTAGGCCTTCGCCAATCGCTGCATTAAATAAATAAAACTTACCAAAAAATCCAAGGCTTGGTGGAATACCAGCTAAAGACAATAAAAATACAGTTAAACATAAAGCCAACACGGGTCTTCTTTGCGCCAAGCCTGCCAAATCATCCACAGATACTTTTGAATTTTCATCTTTTTCAAGCATGTTAATAATTGCAAAAGCGCCTAAGGTCATAAGACTGTAACTGAACAAATAAAAAATCACGCTGGATCCTGCAAACGCACCATGGTCACTAGATCCTGCTGCAATCACCCCGACCAATAAATATCCAGAATGAGCAATGCTAGAATAGGCCAGAACTCTTTTCATTTGATTTTGTAAAATTGCAGCCACGTTGCCAACCAGCATGGTAAGAACCGCCAACCATTGTAAAATCACAAATAAATTTTCTGAATGACCCAGTGGCCCCATAGCGATCACTCTTAAAAAAGCAGCAAAACTAGCCACCTTCACTGCTGTGGCCATAAATGCTGTATGTGGTGTAGGCGCGCCTTCATAAACATCTGGAGTCCACGCATGAAATGGAAAAATAGAAACTTTAAAGCATAGGCCTAATACAACAAATGTAATGCCAAACAAGAACAGTTTACTAGATTCCATTAAATTTGGCAGCTTCTCAATTATACCAATAAGGTTTGTGGTCTCTGCTGTTCCAAAAATTAAAGCTATGCCATATAAAAAGACGGCTGAAGCAAAACTACCTAGGACGAAATATTTTAAGGCCGCCTCTTTAGCTAATTTTTGTTCGTGGCTCATGGCTATCATCAGATATAAAGCCAACGACATGGTTTCTAAACCTATAAATGTCATTAGCAAATCATTGGCAGATATTAAAACTAAAATACCTAGAACAGAGCTTAGGGTTAAAAAGACCAGCTCCGAAAATTGATTTCCAGAAGTGGCTGGATTTTCGTGCATTAAAATCAAGCTTAAGCCTGAAGCCAATAAAGCAACTAGGCCCATCCATAAAGTCAGCCCATCAAAAATCAACAAACCACCAAAAGCCGGCTTTCCGTGGCCTGCAAAAACCAGCAATAACCCGGCAGAGATCAAAATACCAATCAGCCCTTGAGACAAAGTGACTTGTGATTTTTGCTCTTGGTTGCCCCTTAAAACTTTGGCAGTGATTGGAATTAAGCTGATTAAAAATAAAGACCAAAAGGGGCTTAATAAAAGTATATCGGCAATGCTTACATCAATTTTCATTTCTCAGTTCCTTTAGCAGTCGTCGCAGCCACTTGATCCGTTGAATCCTGGTTGTAGATGGATAAATTATAGTCATTTTTATTTTTTACTAAATAATCAATGCTTGCTTTAGACCAATCTAAAAAATGGTTGGGTTTTAAGCCCATCCAAAAAATCATTACTACAAAGGGCACTAACACTAAAATTTCTCTTCTGGTTAAATCATGCAAGGGGTGCGTGCTATCGTTCACCAATGCACCTTTTTCACCAAAAAAGACTCGTTTGAACATCCAAAGCATATAGGCAGCACCCAAGACAACCCCTGACACTGCAAAGTATGCAAACCATGGTTGCGCTTGAAAAGCTCCCAACAAAATTAAAAACTCGCCCACAAAGCCATTGGTCATTGGCACTGCTATCGAAGAAAGCGTTACAATGAAAAAGAAAACGGTAAATAGCGGCAAGACTGAAGCAAGACCACCATACTTAGAAATTTCTCTGGAGTGGGTTCGCTCATAAATCATGCCGATTAAAATGAACAAAGCCCCAGTAGAAATACCATGATTCAACATTTGATAAAGGCCGCCAGTGATTCCATAGGTGTTAAATACAAATAAACCTAAAATTATGTAACCCATATGTGAGACCGAAGAATAGGCCACCAATTTTTTAATGTCTTTTTGTACCATCGCCACTAAAGCGCCATAAATAATCCCTACCACAGCAAGTAGTAAAAACAGCCATGCCCAATGTTCCGCAGCTTCAGGGAACAAAGGGATTACCCATCTTAAATAACAGTAAGTGCCCATCTTTAACATAACGCCAGCCAAGACCACTGATCCTGGGGTTGGTGCCTCAACGTGAGCGTCTGGCAGCCAAGTATGCAAAGGAAATAGTGGAACTTTAATAGCAAATGCCAAGGAAAAAGCAAAAAACAACAAAGTTTGTAAACTAAAAAACTGCCCGCCGACAAAGGGGATTTTTAATTTATAAAATTCAAGAAGGTCAGAGCTCATTTTACCTGTGGACTCTTGGGTCAAATACATCAAATAAATAATTGCCACCAACATCAACACTGAGCCGGCCATCGTATATATGAAAAACTTAACCGTGGCATAAATTCTTCTTGATCCACCCCAAATACCCACAATGAAATACATCGGAACCAAAGACAGTTCCCAAAATAAATAAAACAAAATAGCATCTAAGGCTAAAAAAGAACCCAGAATGGCTGACTGCAGAACAAATAAGGCTACGTGAAATCCTTTGATGGATTTATCAACAGACTTCCAACTGGCTAGAATAATCAACGGGGTTAAAAAGCAAGTCAATTGCACCAACCACAATGAAATTCCGTCAATACCTAAGAAATATTGAATACCAAATCTTTCTATCCAAGTGTGTTTTT
The DNA here is from genome assembly GCA_049315665.1 of Pseudobdellovibrionaceae bacterium. GTDB lineage: Bacteria > Bdellovibrionota > Bdellovibrionia > Bdellovibrionales > Bdellovibrionaceae > JBMOJS01. The sequence continues at coordinate 9,140 of JBMOJS010000018.1, forward strand.
CAACTAGCTGCAAAGCCGCCGAATTGGGGTCAAAATTTTGCAAAATAGAAAGGCCTAACAAAAATTCAACCAATGCAAAAAACAAAGACAAGGGCCGGATGATTTTTTCTTTAGGCAGCAAAGATAAAATCAACGCAAAAAGCAATGGCAATAAAACGATTGTACTCAACAGCATGAACTACCTCATTAAAATAAACGATAAAGCAACAACGACACCCAAACCAATATACATTGCATATTGTTGCATATTGCCTGTTTGCAAAGTCCGAACAAATTGACCCGAATTTTTGACTAAATCTGCGGTCCAATAAGTCATCTTGTCGATAAAATTAACATCCACATAGTTCCATAAGTTTTCACCTAATCGCACCAATGGATTTATGATTGTTCCAAAATACAACTCATCAACTAAGTATTTTTTATAAACTAAATCATATATGGGTCTTATTTTTTGCACAACTCTGTCAGGCAATAAAGGTTGTCTGACGTAAAAGTGATAGGCCACCAAAGCAGAAATGATTGCCAAGCCAAGAGACACTCCCATTAAGCCCCACTCTAAAGATGGATCGGCATGGGCCAAATTTGGAACTTCTTTAATCAATGGTGATAACCAGTGTTGAAGGACATTGGGTGGGTGCCCTGGCAATATTTCTCCTATGATATGAGGAATGCCAATCCAGCCCCCAATGATTGAAAGTACGGCCAGAACAATCAAAGGAATAGTCATCAATGCTGGCGATTCATGGGGATGAACATTTTTGTCTATTCTTGATTTTCCCCAAAAAGTTAATGCCATCAATCGAGTCATATAAAATGCTGTCAGCGTTGCACCCAAAGCTCCCGCAATCCATAATCCAATATGCCCGTTAGGCGAGTGAAACGACATCCACAAAATTTCATCTTTAGAAAAGAAACCGGCAAATGGGGGTATACCAATAATAGCCACCCAGCCAAAGAAAAATGTTATGTGGGTCAAGGGTAGGTACTTTTTTAAGCCTCCCATTTTTCTGATATCTTGTTCTTCATGCATACCATGAATCACACTGCCGGATCCCAAAAACATCAGAGCTTTAAAAAATGCATGGGTCATTAAATGAAACAAACCTGCACCAAAAGCTCCCACCCCTACTGCTAAAAACATATATCCCAGCTGTGAAACAGTAGAATATGCCAAGACTTTTTTAATATCCCATTGGGTTAAACCAATGGTCGCCGCTAGTACTGCAGTTAAGGCACCTACCACTGCAATCACCATCATTGTATTAGGGGCCGCTAAAAATAATGGATTTAAACGAACAATCATATAAACACCCGCTGTGACCATGGTCGCCGCGTGAATCAGCGCTGACACAGGTGTCGGGCCAGCCATGGCATCCGGTAGCCATACATACAATGGTATCTGTGCCGATTTTCCTGTAGCCCCAATAAACAAAAACAGTGTTCCCAAAGTGATTGGCCCTAACCAGCCAGTTTCAGCAACACTTGGAGCCAGTGCATTCAATTGATAAAAATTAGTAGTTCCAAAAGTTAAAAACAGGACAAAAAGGCCTAACAAGAAAGCGGCATCTCCAATTCTATTGGTGATAAAGGCCTTCATCCCCGCGGTGGCTTTACTTTTATCTTTGTACCAAAAACCGATCAGCAAGTAAGAGCAAAGCCCGACCCCCTCCCAGCCCACAAAAAGTGTAAGTAAGCTGTCACCTAAAACCAAAATAAGCATATTGAAAACAAATAAGTTTAAATATGCGAAATATTTAGTTACCCCTGGGTCATGATGCATATATCCGATTGAAAAAAGATGAATTAAAAACCCTACGCCGGTGATAATCAAAATCATGATTGCACTTAAGGGATCTACGACAAATCCCGCTGGAATTTTTAATTGATCTACAGAAATCCAACTAAAAAATTCAACAGAAATTTTTCGTGCCTCTATCGGCAAGTGAGTCAGCTCTAAAACCAATAACACTGCACTAACAAAAGAAATAAAAATTGCAGCAGTAGCAATTCCGCCAGATAAATTGGCTGTTGCTTTTTTATAACGAAAACCATTTATTAAAAATCCCACTAAAGGACTCAGAATCAATATAGACATTAAAAGGGCTGAGTTCACTTTGAATTATCCTTTCAAGTGTTCAAAAAATCGAATGTTCACTTCTTTAAATCTTTTAAAAATAGAAACAGCAATAGCTAAACCCACAGCGGCTTCTGCTGCTGCTATAGTCATGACAAAAAACACCATAATATGTCCGTCTAAATTGTTGTTGTATTTACTAAAAGCAACAAAGGTTAAATTGACTGCATTGAGCATCAGCTCAATAGACATCAATAGCACGATCACATTTTTGCGAATTAAAACGCCAACCATGCCTAATACAAAAAGCAATGACGCCACCACCAGATAATGTTCTAAACTAATATTATTTATAAAATCAGTTTTTAGCATGAGTCCCCCCTTTGCTACGCGCCAAAGCCACAACGCCCACAGCAATAATCAGCAGTAAAGCTCCAAGAATTTCAAATCCCAATAAGTATTTTGTAAAAAGCAATTGTCCCAATTGCAGTGAATTATCTTTATTTGATAAAACCACTTTTGCTGATGATGATTCATTTCCATGGCTCAATACTGCGCCCACAATAAGACCTGACAAAATTCCAGCTGTTGCTAATTTGACTAGTCCAGAAAATTTACCCCTGGTGAAGGCGCTGATTTCATGGCGCAAATCAAAAAGCATCAGCACCATGACAAAAAGCACCATGACTGCGCCGGCATAAACAATCAACTGAACCCCGGCTATGAAAAAAGCATTCAATGTTACGAATAAGGCAGACACACCAACCATGGTCATGGCCAAAAATAATGATGAATAAATGGGGTTGGCCACCAATACCACGGAAGCCCCACTGATCAAGGTAACTATCGATAAAAACCAGAATAAAAAGGCATCTGCTGTCACAACTTTCTCCTTACTTACAAAGACGCAAAATAAATAACTATAGCGGTCACAATTGTATTTGCTAATGCCCAGGGCAGCATAGTTTTCCAACCCAAGTCCATCAACTGATCATAACGAAAACGGGGTAAAGTCCAACGCACCCATATAAAAATCCATAAAAATAAACCAAATTTAATATTGAAGCTTAAAAAATGCACTAAGGTAGTCAATGCGCTAGCCCCCGTTGCAGAGCTAGCCACGGTCATTGCCCACTGATGAACCTGTTCGGTGCTGACAAAAGGAATTCCATAGCCGCCGAAAAAAAATGTAGCCATCAAACCCGAAGCAATCATCATGTGCGCATACTCACCGATGAAAAACATCAGCATTTTAAAGCCACCGTATTCTGTGTGAAATCCGGCAACCAGCTCCGCTTCCCCCTCGGCCAAGTCAAAAGGCAAACGATTAGATTCTGCAAAAGCAGCGGCAAAAAACAAAATGGCTCCAAGGGGTTGATAAAAAATCCCCCAGTTTGGTAAGTAAGAAGAGGTCACAAGGTACTGACCAAAATGAAATTGCAATGGGCCCTGCTGGGCCTGAACCATCTCTGCCAAATTGAAAGTTCCATAAAGCAATATGATCCCAACAATGGATAGTCCCAACGCCAGTTCATAGCTGATGATCTGAGCGCTGGCTCGCAAGGCACCCATCAATGAAAACTTATTCCCCGATCCCCAGCCAGCCATTAAAATGGTGTAAGCAGCTAGGGAAGAAACCCCTAAAATAAAAACAATGCCGATACCAATTTCGTAGCCCTGTATTAAAAATGTGTAAGGTCCCAACTCTTGTCCAAAAAACTGAAACGCTTCAATTTGTAGAGGTAATGACAAGGGTATAGCTAAAAATGCTACGGCTCCAGGTATTAAGGCAAATACTGGCGCTGCTAAAAATAAAATTCGAATTCCTTTTCCGGGTACAAAATCTTCTTTGGTTAAAAACTTCACAGCATCGGCCAGCAGTTGCAATAACCCCAAGGGTCCAACACGATTTGGCCCAAAACGATTTTGAATAAAGGCTGAACCACGTCGCTCTAGCCAAACCAGTACAGGCACAGCCTGCACAATCATTAAAAATATCAGGACCATTTTTACTGCATTGATTGTTATCTCAAAAATATCTTTTCCCATCAATCCCACTCCAAAGCTTTAGACTTTATTTCCCAAAACAATCCAAAAATAAAAATGGCTATAAATACAAGCATTGCAATCAAGACCTCAAGGCCTTGTCCCGAGCTGATAAAACTTCTATAGGTTATCGCCCACGGATACATAAAAATAATTTCTATATCAAATAGAATAAATAAAATGGCAGTCAGATAAAACTTCACAGAGATTTTTGTATCTTTTTTTTCTATCCCTGGAATTCCACACTCATAAGGCTCTAATTTTACTTTGCTTTGTGGCTTTACCCCGCCAATTTTTCTAGCTAAAAAAATTAAAAAGCATCCAAATGCACCAATAAAAAGTGTAATAAATAGAACACCGCCCAATGGCATGGGTCCTCCTTCAAATAATTGATCAGCAATATCATGTTATATACATCGATTGATTGAAATCCAAGGATTATGAATGCATTATCCTTTGCGATGAAAGTTGAAACTGCACATTCAAGAATTGAAGATCTTTTACAAAGATCTTTACTGCTAAAAAAATCATCAATTAAGTTGGTGGCACCCACTTCTGAAGTGGTGCTTGCTTGGATTTTAGCTCATACTAATTTTAAAGAAATCAAACTCTTGCCGCATTTGGCTATTTTAGATAGTCCAGACCAAGTTTTACATTTGAAAAACACAGTGAATTTTTTTGATCCACTAAGGCGCTGTGTTATCTTTCCTGAGTTTGAAGAGTCTCCTTACATGGGGCTGCAACCTCCGCCAGCCATCACTGCTCGCAGAGTGGGTTTTCTTTACCAGGCCCAACATTCTAGGCCTGGTGATATTTTTATTTGTACTGTATCGGCCCTTTTACAAACAACAATGCCCTTTGATGTTTTACATGCCCATACTTATTCTTTATCTTCAGGACAAGAATTGCACCCTAATCATTTTTCTGATGTTCATGCATTTTTGCAGTTTTTGGGTTATCAGTCAGCACCCTTAGTTGAAGATCTAGGGCAGTATTCCTTGCGTGGCGGTATACTGGATTTTTATTCTCCGGCGCATGCTAATCCCGTGCGCATTGAATTTTTTGGAGATCAAATTGATAGCCTTCGGTTTTTTGATCCCCAGTCTCAACGTAGCCTTGAAGACACTAAAAATGCTGTTCTTATACCAGCCAAAGAAATTTTGTTTTTAGAAAATGAGCATGATCAAGTTTTAACAAGATTTAAAGAAAACGTATCTGCAGGCGCAGATAAAGAAGAGATCCTAAGATCCTTGATTCATAAAAATTATTATCCTGGCATTGAATATTTATTACCTATTTTTTATTCTAAAAAAGAATCAGCATTAAATCATTTTAGTGAATCTTTGTGTTTGTGGTTTTTAGAGAAAGAAAATTTACAAAGACAAAGCGATCTTGTTTTTGAACAGCATAAAAAAAATTATCTTTCCTATAAAGAAGATTCCTGCGGCCTTAATCCAGAATTATTATTTGAAAAGTTTGAAAACCTATCATGGCCAGACTTATTTTTTTCTGTAGATCTGTCCTCTTTAGAAAATTTTGAAGATGACGTAAACTCATCAGGCACAGTTCATTACCCATGCACTCAGCTTTTCGAGTTAGCTTCAATATCTTCACAAAAAGCTTTTTCTGATGAATGGAAGATGGCTTTTAGCAAAAAGATTAAGTCTTGGAAGAATGACGGCTTTAAGATTTTTGTTTGCTGCCCACACCAAAGCCGTCTTGCGCAATTAAAAACATTTTTTGATAGTGAGTCTTTTTCATGGATTTTATCAGCAGACGATGAATATTTATGGGACAGCTGGCTGCATTCACAAAACAACAAATCCTGCGATCTTATTTTAATTAATAGGCCCTTGCTACAAAGTGTAAAACTAGATGAAGAGAAAATCATCTTTTTGCGGGAAGAGGATTTTTTTGGTAAAAGATTAAAGCGCACTTCTTCAGATCAAGAGGACTTTCAAAATAAAGCCAAATTGATGTCTTTCGCTGACTTAAAACCGGGTGACTTTATAGTGCATCAAAAGCATGGTGTCGGTGTTTATGAGGGCCTTAAGATCATGTCGATCAATGGTGCTGAGTCTGAATTCTTACAGCTGTCTTACAAAGATAAAGATCGCTTGTATTTGCCAGTATACAGAATTTCACAAATCAATAAATACTCTGTAGCAAATTCAATAGCCAATTTAGATAAACTGGGTACACAGGGTTGGGAAAAAACTAAAATCAAGGTTAAATCAGCCCTTAAGGATATTGCTTCAGAGCTTCTGCAACTGTATGCAAAAAGGGCCGAGGCTCATCGCATTCCTTTTTCACTGGATGAAGACGAATTTACAAAATTTGAAAAATCTTTTCCTTATGATGAAACTGAAGATCAGTTAAAAGCCATCGAAAATATCGTCAAAGATTTCAAGTCCTCTAGACCTATGGATCGATTGGTTTGTGGAGATGTTGGTTTTGGTAAAACTGAAATAGCCATGCGCGCTGCCTTTTTAGCTGTGCAGGGACGCAAACAGGTGGCCGTGCTTGCGCCAACCACGGTGCTTACTTTTCAGCATCATGAAACATTTAAAAAAAGATTTCACAATTGGCCTGTCGATATTCGCGTATTGAATCGTTTTGTTTCTACCAAAGATATTAAAAAAACCATTCAGGATTTAAAAGATGGAAAAGTAGATATTCTTATTGGCACCCATAAACTTTTAGGGCAAGGGGTTGTATTCAAAGATCTTGGTCTGCTAATCATTGATGAAGAACAAAAATTTGGCGTCACCCATAAAGAAAAAATTAGAAAGTTAAAAATCAATGTAGACACCCTGACTTTATCCGCAACCCCCATACCAAGAACATTGAACATGTCATTGTCAGGCCTTCGAGATTTATCTTTGATCAACACGGCTCCTATAGATCGCTTACCCATTCGTACCATGATCAGTAAATTTGATACTGAAACTATTCGCAAAGCCATCCTGGCCGAAGTACAGCGAGGTGGTCAGGTTTACTTTGTGCATAATCGTATTCAATCTATTTATGGACTGGCTGATGAGCTTCGTCAAATTGTACCACAGATTCGCATGAAGGTCGCCCATGGCCAAATGAAAGAAGACGATTTAGAAAATGTCATGTTGGATTTTTTTCACCATGAAATCGACGTGCTTTTAAGCACTGCGATCATTGAATCTGGTATGGATATATCCAGAGCCAACACGATGTTTATAGATTCTGCTCACATGTTTGGCCTTAGTCAGCTTTATCAATTGCGAGGCCGCGTGGGTCGAAGCAAAGAGCGGGCCTATTGTTATTTGATGATCCCAAAAAATTTAAAATTAGACAAAGACCAGCAAGAGCGTTTGCGTATCATTCAAGAAAATTCTGCTTTAGGTAGTGGAATTAAAATTGCCCAATATGATTTAGAACTTCGGGGCTCTGGTAATTTGTTGGGCGATGATCAGTCTGGATTTGTAAATTCAGTGGGTTACGAACTGTATATGGATCTTCTGCAAGAAGCCATTCATGAAGCTAAGGGCGAGCCCACCAAAGATTTAGAATTGGATCCGGAAATTAATTTAAAAATTCCAGCTTTAATTCCCGATATTTATATTTCTGATATTCGACTTAGACTCAGTTATTATAAAGCCATGAGTGATATTCAGGATGCCAATGATTTAGCAAAAATTGAAGATGAGCTGCGTGATCAGTTTGGAGCATTGCCCGATCCAGTGATTAACTTGATGGGCTTGATGCTGATTCGCTGTCAGTGTAAAAAGTTGGGAATTCGCGATATCAGCGCAGGATTAAAATCAATTTCATTAGTATTTTCTGATAGAACACCAATCACATCTGAAATAGCCATCCAATTAGCTATGCGATCCAATAAGAAGTACTCTTTAACCCCAGACAGTCGTTTGAATATTCGATTAAATTCCATTACTTGGATTCAAGTGCAGCAAGAGCTTGACGAACTAGCAAAAATTGCAAATTTAAAATTCTAGTTTTAGACCAACACCATAATTTAAATCAGACTCTAAGTAAGGATCGGAAGAAGATTCCGTATTTTCATATTGAACAGCATAGATATCTAAATAGGCATTTTCCAAGCCCCACATCATATAGGCTGTTCTTGCTGACTCTTCATCTAAACGATTCAATTGAATCAGCGCACCAACAGTAAAAGCCAAGCCCGTTTTGGTTCGACCTGAAAATGAATCCACTTTGCTTTTTTCTGTAACATCCATAACCCAGCCTTGTATGGAACCGTAAGGGACTACAAGTGGTTCAGAAAATAAATTGTCCATCCAGTAGCTAGCTCCAATGCCATACTTTTCAAAAATAATTTTTCTATCTTCAATAGAATTTATAGCGTTGGCGCGGCCATCGGCATATATTGCTGATACTCCGAAGGATCCTAGCATAAAATTATATTTGTAGCCCATTTGTAATTGATAAAAATTTATATCGTTTTTACCGTAAACATTTTCATAAAGATCATTGTCTAGCAAAGATATAAAGTTTCTAGGAAAATAAGAATCGTAGCCAAACGAAAATACAAATCCATGATTTTTTCGTCTTTCCTTATAACTCACACTTGCGTCTGGCGCAGATTCATATTCCACATAGCCTTCTGCCCTTTCGACTTCAGTCAGCACCTGGGCTTCTGAATGGAAATAGCAAAACAACAATACGACTAGTAATAGTTTATGATAAATTTTAATCATGCCTAATAAAAAGCATATCAGAATAGGATTACTAGTGTGCATGCTATTCTTGCATGCAACAGCAGAATCACAACTTAAGACAGATGCTTTAGATCAGGCCATCAAGACTATGAGCCTGAAAGAAAAAATAGGTCACTTGTTTTTAATTGGTTTTCCCTACCAAAGTCTTTCGCCAGACTTACAAAATCATATTCACAAACATCATTTTTCAAATTTCATTTTATTCAAAAGAAACATTAAAAGTTTATCTCAAGTAAAAATTTTAAATGCTGAACTTCAGAAGTCCATTAATAAAAATCTAAATTTTCCTGCACTCATTGCCTTAGATCAAGAAGGGGGAGCCGTCAGTCGCCTTCCACTTCCTGTGCAACAGCCCAGTGCTTTGTCAGCTGGTCAGACAAAAAATTCTGATTGGTTATTTAGTTTAGGCAAACACATGTCTGAAATCATTTCTGATTCGGGATTCAACGTCAATTTAGCTCCAGTTCTTGATTTAACCAGTCCTTATACGCCAAGTTTTTTAGGCAGTCGATCTTTAGGAAGCAACCCTGATGAAGTCTCGCGCTTAGGCTTAGCATTTTCAAAAGGATTAATGAGTGGCTATGTTATCCCCACAGCTAAGCATTTTCCTGGTGTTGGAGGATTTTTGTCAGATCCACATTTTAATGCATTTTCGATTTCTACCAGCTATCAGCAACTGAAAGAAAATGACTTAAAACCTTTTTCTATATTTTCTAGTTTAGGACCGCAAAGTATAATTATGATTTCTCACCATTCCTATCCCAGCATAGACCCAACAAACATCGCGGCTACTTTTTCTACTGTTATCAAAGAAAAACTTCTAAGGGATGAGTATAAATTCCAGGGTGTTGTTTTAACTGATGATTTACAAATGAAAGCGTCTACAGAGTATTTAAGCCCAGCAAAAGCAGCACTGAAGGCATTAATGACTGGCTCTGATTTAGTTATGATGACTTGGTCGTTTAAAGACCAAACAGAAGCCTATAATGAAGTTTATAAAAGTGTTTTAAAAAAAGAACTTACGTTACGTCAGCTGAACCAAAAAGTAAAAAGGGTCTTAGTTCTTAAGAAGTTTGCTTCTCAAAAGCCAAATTCATTTTTCTCATTGCCAGCCTGGAGTAAAACTATGCTGGGTTTGGATGAACGCTTTACGCAAAATCATTTTAACAAAAATCTTGTAAAAAGGGGTTTAGCTTCTGTTCAGAATAATCAAAAGATTTGTATAATTTCTAGTTCAAAATTTTTTTTAAAGTCTTTTCAATTTAATTTTCAGAAATCTAACAAAGCCTTTTGGATTTCAGAAAAAACCAGTCCAAAAATTCTACTTTCAAGATTGGAACAATCTAGGTGCGATGATATTTATATAACTATTGGTGGTGCTAAAACCGCTAAATTGGCTTCAGAAATAAGTTCTTTATGGAAAAAAACTTCTATTGTGATTATTAATATGAGTTCGCCTTTTCTAGTAAGTTCAAATCCTCAACTAGCACAACTGCAGTCCGTTGATCTTTTTTCTAATCATAAAAGCGCCGGAAAAGTATTGGCTGAGTCTTTGCTACGCCAGACGGTAGCCTCTCAAGAGTCTGAATAGAGACCGCCAAGATCTGCGTAAATTTAAATCAAAAAAGCTACAGTGCTGAATTTTTCAATTTTGGACTGCACTCTAATTTATTTAGGTTTAATTTCCAGTGCCGCTTGAGCTCTTGCAATCGATCTTTGAAAGTCTGCTCGTTCTTCAATAGTAACTGTGTCAGACATGATTTTTTTCTCAAGCTCTACAATTAAAGCTTCTTTTTCTGCAGGTATGATATCGTCCAAAGAATCAACAATATCTGCTAAAATATTAACGCCTGATGGATTGATCTGACAATAGCCCCAGCTAACTACAGCTTTGTTTTGAATATCTTGATCTTTGACTTTCCATTTCATTACTCCTGTTTCTAAGGTTGTAATTAACGGAGAATGCCCTGGCAAAATATTCAACTCACCACGAAATCCAGGAATAGTGACTTCCTCAATTTCTTGATCGTAAACCAACTTTTTTCCTGGAGTGACGAGTGTTAGCTTAAACATAAAAACCTACGCTTGTAATTTTTTGGCTTTTTCAACAGCCTCTTCAATTGTTCCCACCATGTAAAAAGCCTGCTCTGGCAATTCATCATGCAAACCATCTAAAATTTGTCTGAAACCTTTTACTGTGTCTTTTACATCCACATATTTACCTTGAAGACCGGTAAATTGCTCGGCAACGAAGAAAGGTTGAGCTAAAAATCTTTGAATTCTTCTAGCACGTCCGACGACCAACTTATCTTCTTCAGACAACTCATCCATACCCAAGATAGCTATGATATCTTGCAACTCTTTATATCTTTGTAACAAAGACTGAACATCCCTTGCACATTTATAGTGTTCTTCGCCAACAATTGCTGGATCCAAAATACGTGATGTCGATGTCAAAGGGTGTACTGCTGGAAAGATACCCAAAGCAGCAATTTCACGATCTAAGTTTGTAGTTGCATCCAAGTGCGTGAATGTTGTAGCCGGAGCTGGATCTGTATAGTCATCCGCAGGCACGTATACAGCTTGCACCGAAGTGATTGAACCCTTCTTAGTGGATGTAATACGTTCTTGTAAAGTCCCCATTTCAGTACCCAAAGTTGGCTGGTAACCCACGGCAGATGGAATACGTCCCAATAACGCAGAAACCTCTGCGCCCGCTTGAGTAAATCGAAAAATATTATCTACGAAGAATAATACGTCTTGGTTTTCCACATCACGAAAGTATTCCGCCACAGTCAGACCTGTTAATGCAACCCGAGCTCTAGCTCCAGGAGGCTCATTCATTTGACCATACACAAGTGCTGTTTTCTCAATAACTCCGGATTCTTTCATCTCTCTCCATAAGTCATTTCCTTCACGAGTTCTTTCACCTACACCAGCAAATACCGATACCCCGTTATATGCTTTCGCGATATTATTAATCAATTCTTGAATCAATACGGTTTTTCCTACACCAGCACCACCAAACAATCCAAT